>NZ_JBICJM010000005.1:0-437098 GCF_043103065.1 Vibrio sp. YQ_11
AAGTCTCAGAATAGAACTAAACAAGAGCAAGGACAGCAGTCACAAAATCAGCAAGACGCTGAAAATAAAAAAGAAAAGCAAAAATCCGAACACAAAGCTAAGCAGCAAAAGGCCGAGACGGAAGTAGAAAAGCAAGGTGAGCAAAAAAAAGGTGAACCTATGCAGGCGCAAGCCCAACCAGAAAAAACACTTCAGGATGATCCTGAATTCCGCCGCCTAGAAGCTGTCGAAAGTGCTCGAGATCCAAGCTTTTTGATTCGTGCACAAATGCAGTTGCAAGCTCAACAAAAACAACGTCCACAACAATCTCAGAAGGAGTGGTAAGCCCGTGATGAAAAAAGGCGTACATCTGGTCTTTATTCTTGTGGCCAGCCTGTTATCTAGTTTCTCGGTGATGGCACAAAGCCTTCAGGCAAGTGTCAACAAAACTGAAGTGGCTAAAAATGAAGTCATCAACCTACGGATAATGGCAGATTCAGAAGTTGCGTCCGACGCCATCGACTTCAGCGTATTGGAAAAAGACTTCTTCCTAGGACAGCCTCGCTACGGGCGTTCGAGTAACAACATCAATGGTCGAAAATATCAGCGCACAGAATGGAGCATTTCTATAGCGCCAATGAAAGAAGGGATAATTACGATCCCGAGTTTTTCGGCCGATGGCATGAAAACCGAGCCAATTCAGCTAAAAGTCACGGCGAACAAATCGGCACCCGATCTGGATGATTTGTTCAGCTTCAATATGAGTGTCGATAACCATACGCTATATCCGCAGCAATCTGCGAATTTACGCATGCAACTGATCATCAAGGCCGACACTCGCCGTTTAGACAACCCACAAGTTGTGCCACCACGTATTGAAGGCATGAAGCTCGAACCTGTTGGTGAAATGCAACAAGGGCAGCGAGTCATTTCTGGGCTTGAAGTGACAGTGGTGGAGCAATCTTTCCGCTTAACCGCAGAACAACCGGGAACATTCACGCTCCTTGGCCCACAACTGACTGGATCTTATATCTATGGCGATAGTCTGACGGGCTCAACCAAGATCATGCCGATCAGCACAAAAGTGGAGCAAATGCCAATAACGGTAAAAGCCATACCTAGTGAGTTTGAAGGCAGTTGGTTACCCGCATCGGCACTGCAAATGACTCAGAGCTGGCAAGACGATCAAGGCAATACGCCGCTATCCGCCAATACGGTAAATAACGTGAAACAAGGTTCGTCTATTACTCGTACCATTCAAATCAAAGCTCGCGGTACACAAGCCGAATACTTACCGCGTATTACTATGGATTACCCAAACTCCTTACGCGTTTACCCTGAACAGCCTCAATTCGACACAGCAAGAGATGGCACGGTAATCATGACGGTAAAACAAGTGCTGATCCCAACAGAAGCAGGCGAATTCACGCTGCCAGGCTACACACTGAATTGGTGGGACAGTAAAAGCGATGAAGCAAAGCAGGCAAACTTGTCTGAGCTAAAACTGAATGTGGAACAAAGCGACGCAGGCTTGATTACCTTACCTGAAAACGCGCTTCCTATACCAACCGTTTCAAATGCAGCTCCTGCCCAACAAAATGGCGTCGATAAACTTTGGCAAACGCTCACTTTTGTTTTTGCAGGCTTGTGGATTCTTACTTCCGCAATTGCATTCGTCATTTGGAAAAAGCGTCCTGTTGCTTCCACAGAACCATTGTCGGCATCAGAAAAACCACTTTGCGTTGAAGCGTTGAAACGCATCATTAATGAAGGCGACGAAGCGAAAATCGAACGCTCAGTAAACGAGTACTTGAGTACCCATCGTGACCGACTAAATCCCGAAGATGTTCAAGCGGTCAAAGTCGAACTCGATGCCATGAACAGAGCACGTTTTAGTCCAAATCAACAGCCATGGAGTCACAAAGTCCTGTTGGAAAAAGTGCAAAAACTGGCCAAGGCCAAACGTGACAAATCTAGCCACCAGCTAGAAAAACTATAAATAAGAATGGCAGCGCTCTAAACGCTGCCATTTTTGGTTTCTGATGTTCAGGAAGTATGCAAAAACAAACTCACGCTACAATTTGATCTTTTTGAGGGTCTTTTAATTCATATCGCTTCACGCAATTTCTCCCACTGTTTTTCGCCTGATAGAGCGCCTTGTCGGACAACTGATACAAGTGGTCGAAATTGAAGTCTTTGCCTTTGGTTTTGTAGCATGAGTACCCCACCGAAACCGTCAGCAATTCACCTTCAGGGTTATGTTGATGCTTGATGCCTTCATCTTCAATGCATTGACGAATGCATTCCGCTCTCAACCGAACCTCTTCTTGGTTCGAGCCGATCATCAATAACACAAACTCTTCCCCCCCAATACGACAAAAGACCTCGTCTTCATCTTTGGTATGGTGTTCAAGAATGTTCCCAATGCGCATCAGTGCAATGTCCCCTTCAAGATGACCATAGTGATTGTTAAACAAACCAAAATGGTCAATATCAATCAGAATCAGACCGAATGACATCGCCTCTTCGCAATCCAATGCGCAGTATTTTTGCATCACATGCTCCAGCATACGGCGATTGCCAAGGCGCGTAAGTGGATCGAGCTTAGATAGCACTTCGAGCTGGCGATTCGCCTCTTCTAGCTCTTTGGTTCGATTCTGCACTTCTAACTCAAGGTTTTCATTTAACTCTCGAATCGCCTCTTGAGCTTGAGTGCGTTGCAGCACCTCAGCCAAACTGGAAGAGAACATACGAATCACTTCGCGCAGTTGAGAAGTTAATGGCGCACGAGTGAGCAAGTTATCGACGGCAATAAAAGCGATGGGGCCACTGCTGTTTGAGGTGAGAACCGTCATTGCCGCCCAACCAAAACCGACGATATTACAGTCGTGATAAATGGGAACGGATTCTTCGAATGCGACTTCACTCGGTACGGCGCGAGCTAAATTGATCAGAGAAAAGTTTTGCGTCTCACCAAAGAAATAGGACTCATCGACGACATTCCCTTGAATGTCCGTGCCCCAAGTGCCCTGCATGTATGAGCAGTTTTCATCGGTCAAAAATACCGCCATACGATCAATACCGAGGTTTTTAATCGCGAAAGTTACTGCCGATTTACACACATCACTAACGGTTGTACAGCGTGATAGCTCAACCATGCTTGAGTGCAACATGCGCACATTTTGCTCTTGGCGCTTACGGATATAAATTTGCGAGAAAAGAGAACCAAACGAGTCCAACATCTGTTTTTGATACGCCGTTATCGGCTTGCGATGAATAAAGTTATCGAGCGCAAACCAACCGAAGGGCTCATTGCCGTCGCGCAGGATTAACATCGCGTTCCATCCCTGCCCGACCACTTTGCCCGCCGTGTATATTGGCGCATCTTCGATGATCACTAAATTACTCTCAAGGCTCGACAGCGCAGCAATGTATTCCTCACTCAGTTGATGTAGGTCGTATTGCGTGTGGAATTCATCGATCGTAACGCCAGACTCATCTGTGCCGTATGTACCGCTGAAACTGCGCTTTTTCATGTCCAGTAGCATCAGTGTGGTGCGGTCAAAGCCCAATCGTTCACGCAGGGCTTCGACGGCTTTGTAATACAAATCTTTTAAGGAATCAGGGTTGGAGATCTCGAGTGCGACTTGCTGAACTAACTTCATGTTTTCGATAAAGCGTTCGCGCTGGCTAATTTCATCAACGTATTGAGCTTCACGGATGTCTCGATGTCGCATCTCTTGTGATGCATTTTTCTCGGCTCGAATGCATTGCCAACGCGCAGCCGCGAGCTGCATTGCGTCGTAGCTTTCTTCGTAAATATTGTGTGCGGTGCGAGCTTGGACAGATTGGATAAGTAAATAGGTGCGTTTTATTGGCGTGTTGTCGAGCATCATTATGTAGCTGTCGCCACCTAAATCTTGGGTGTGATTCCAGTTACAAGTGTTAATCGCCAGAGGAATAATGCTTTCGGATGTATCAAATTGGCAGGCCCAATCCCAGAAAATCTCAGGGTACTTTTGAATAGGGTAAAGCTCTCCGCGAGAAAAACTCACAGAACAACGAGGATTGGTTAAAGGGTCTTCAAAAATGGCGATCGCGTGGGGGGAAAAGAGGTTCTCTAATTGATCGAATATTGCTTCGGCCAGCAGCCGGTGGTCCCTCGTTGAAGACACTTTTCTCGTAAAACTTTTTAAATTCACCCTACCAACCTAATTTACTTTTTTATCCTCGATAAAAAACTACGCAGGTGGTGATATGCAATCAATATAATCAATTTTGAGCTGTTAAGTAATTCGCAAAATTTTCGGACTAAATTTCACATTCGAGAACTCTTCAGCACTTTTAGCACCATGTTTCACGAGAATTACATGTTGCATAAAAGTGGCCAATGTCGCTTAATTTTTAATAATTATTTATGCAGATAGATTTTATAAATCAGCATCTTAAAAAGAAAAAGGCCCCTCAGAAAGAGGGGCAAAGTTACCATCGCTTATAGTTATTTGGTTATTTCAAAAAATGCGGTTGTTAACCGAAGTCGCCGTTTACGTACCCTTGCGTACGGTCGTCTTGAGGGCTGCTGAAGATCACTTGAGTATCGTTGTGCTCAACCAGTTCACCCATTAGGAAGAACGCGGTGCGGTCAGAGATACGACGCGCCTGTTGCATTGAGTGAGTCACGATTACGATGGTGTAGTTCTTCTTCAGTTCTTCCATCAATTCTTCAATTTTGTGAGTTGCAATCGGGTCAAGTGCCGACGTCGGTTCATCCATCAGGATTACGTCCGGTTCCATCGCGATAGTACGCGCGATACACAAGCGCTGCTGTTGACCACCAGAAAGACCGAATGCGTGTGATTTAAGGCGATCTTTCACTTCATCCCAAAGTGCAGCGCCACGCAGCGAACGCTCTACCACTTCATCAATGGTCTTTTTGTCTTTGATACCTTGAGCGCGCAAGCCGTAAGCCACGTTCTCGTAGATGCTCATTGGGAATGGGTTTGGCTTTTGGAATACCATGCCGACTTTGATGCGAAGGTCCGCAACGTCAATGTTGCCGTAGATGTCTTCGCCATCCATTGCGAGCTTACCCGTAATTTTTACGCCTTCGATAAGGTCATTCATGCGGTTCAAACAGCGTAGAAGCGTTGATTTACCACAACCTGATGGGCCGATAAGTGCCGTCACTTGACGAACAGGAATAGGCAGGTTGATCGATTTCAGTGCTTGGTTTTCACCGTAGAATAGGTCTAGGTTTTCAATATCAAACTTGTTCATTGTCTTAATCTCTTAAATCTTGAATTCGTGTCTTTTAACGTGCGTTCTTAATTGGTTTTGTTAGTAAGTTGCTGTGTTAAAACGTCTTGCAATCAGTTTAGTCACCATGTTGATCAAAAGAACAACGACGATCAGCACTGTTGCCGTACCGTAAGCCTGATTCCATTCTTCAATGGTAAACAGCTCGGTAGTCAGTTTGTAAAGATGAACGGTTAACGTACGGCCTGAATCCAATAGAGAATCCGGAATACGTGCAACCATACCTGCTGTCAGGAATACTGGAGCAGACTCACCAATGACACGACCAATACTTAGAATGACCGAGGTTAAGATACCTGGCATCGCGCTCGGAAGAATCAAACGCCAGATAGTGTAAATTTTTGAAGCGCCAAGGCCGTATGAGCCTTCACGATACGTTTGTGGCACTGCCATCAATGCTTCTTCCGTGGTACGGATGATAACTGGCAGGATTAGGATACTTAGCGTCAGTGCACCCGATAGAATCGAGAAACCAAGGCCAAGAATTGCCACGAAGAAAGTCATACCAAACAGACCGAAGATGATCGACGGGATACCTGCAAGGGATTCTGTACAGAATCGAATCACTTTCACCAAGCGGCTGCCGACTTTTGCGTATTCAGTCAGGTAAATCGCCGTCATGATACCCAGAGGTGCCGCTACTGCAATGGATGCAATAACCATGTAGATGGTCGACACAATCATCGGGAAGATACCGTGCTCATCGCCGGTACGAGTGTAATTGTCAGTAATGAAGTTCCAATCTACGTGTTGTAGACCGTTTGATAGGATGTACCAGATAATCCAGAACAGAAAACCTACCGTTAGTGCAGCCGAAATCCAAACGAAAGCGTTAAAGACGTTATCTTTGAACTGGCGTGCTTTTTTCAGTTTTGCGCGATCCATAATAGTCACCTTTAACGAGCGATTACTTCGCTTTTTCTCGGTTTAGGTAAAGAAGTACAGCGTTCAACGACATGATGAAGACCAGCAGTACCACACCTGTTGCGTACAGTGCGTTCGCGTGAACACCACTTGCGTAAGACATTTCAATCGCGATGTTCGCGGTCAGCGTACGTGCTGAGTCGAGAATGCCTTCTGGCATTGCCGGTGCGTTACCCATCACCATGATGATTGCCATTGTCTCACCGAACGCACGACCGATACCAAGAATCACACCAGTCATGATGCCTGAACGAGCCGCAGGAACGAGCAGTTTGAAGATTGTGTAGATTTTTGAAGCGCCAAGAGCCAAAGAGCCTTCTTTGTAAGCACGAGGCACCGCTCGAATAGACGTTTCAGATACCGTGATTACGGTCGGTAGAATCATCACACCAAGAACAATAATACCCGCCAAGATGGTGTTACCCGCTGGCACATTGAAGATGTCTTGAATCAAAGGAACGATGATAACGAGGCCGAAGAAGCCATACACCACCGAAGGGATACCCGCTAGCAACTCAACCGCAGGACGAATAACATCAGCCAAACGCTTAGGCGCGATTTCAGCGATAAAGATTGCGGTAAGCACACCAACAGGAACGCCAACCATCACCGCACCCGCAGTAGAGACTACAGAAGCGACAATCATTGTTGCTACGCCGTAAAGCGCAGGTGGAAGCCAGTTTTGGCCAAGAACGATGCCCGATACTCCAGCTTCTTGGAAGGCAGGAATACTCTCTCGAACAATAAAGTAAGCAATTACTGCTAACGACACAATGCCGATAACAGCACTGGTTAGGAACAAGCCGTGGAAGATACGCTCTTTCCAGTCTACACGACGTTTCTCGCGTAGGCCTGGCTTGCTGATAGCTTTAGCGTCAGTATTCATAAGCTTTTCACTATTTGTTGCGATGGTCATTTAAAAATCTCACGGTTCTGGGTATTGCCAATGAACGCTATGGATAGAAAAGGCTCAGCCCTAAACGGTGGGCTGAGCAAACTTAAGAGTCCCGATAAATTAGTGAACTGAGATGTAACCGTTTTGGTCAACTAGCTTTTGCGCATCTTCAGTTAGCATCCAATCTAGGAATTTTTGTGTTTCTGCAGATGGCTTGCCTTCTTTGTAAAGCACAAGGAATGGGCGAGCTACTTTGTAAGAACCGTTTTTCACGTTAGCAACTGTTGCATCAACACCGTCGATTGCTAGAGCGTTAACAGTGTTGTCTACCGTACCTAGTGAGATGTAGCCGATTGCGTATGGGTTAGACGCAACCATTGTTTTAAGTGCGCCGTTACCGTTAGCAACTTGAGCACGTTGAGAGATTGCTGAAACTTTCTTGCCAGAAATTTTCATTTTCAGCGCCATGATGTCTTCAAATGCACCACGAGTACCAGAAGCGGTATCACGAGTGATTGCTACGATAGGCTTATCTTCGCCGCCCACTTCTTTCCAGTTTGATACTTCGCCTTTGTAGATTGCTGTCACTTGCTCAGCCGTTAGACCTGCTAGCTTGTTTTGTGGGTTAACAACAACCGCGATACCGTCACGAGCAACCACTTCTTCAACAAGTGTTGGCTCTTTTTCTGATTCCTTCAGGTTACGAGAAGACATACCTAAGTCTGCTGAACCGTTTTTCGCCGCTTTAACGCCAGCTGAAGAGCCAGGGCCTTGAACCTCGATGAATACGTTCGGGTTCGTTTTCATGTATGTTTCAGAGAAAACTTCCATCAGTGGAGTTACGCTGCTAGAACCCACTGCAGAGATAGTTTCTTTAGCAGAAACAGGAGTCACTGCCATTGCGCCTAGAAGTGCGATTGCACCGATTACTGTCTTTTTCATCACAATTTCCTTAAGTGGCTTTATTGCCGTTGTGTTTCACTTGAACGATGCTCACTTTAGAATTTGAATATGACAGTTGTGTTTCACTTAGTTGAACCCTCTATGACACGTTGTCATTTCTGTATATTAATTCCGCAACATTTCAGATTGTGTTATTTCCTCGCTTACTTCCGCGCCTTTCTACATCTATACAAAATGCCAAGTCCTTCAATTTTGCTACATTTCATAACAATTCGGCATTAGTAAGTAATTGATTTGAAAAATGTATTCATTAGAATCCTTAAAGTTATTAATAATAATAATGATAATAATGATAATAATGATAATAATGATAATAATGATAATAATGATAATAATCAAAACTATAGAGGGTCAATCATGCGTCAATTTCTTAGTACGCTTTCTATTAAACTTCAGGTCTTTTTACCTGTTCTATTCACCGTTGTATTACTCGTCATTGGATTGAGCGTCGGAATCGGCAAGCTCGATCAAGCATTCAATAAGGTTTCCACTTCCACCAACAAGCTGATCATTCATAAAGAGGAACTCAGCGCCATCGTAGACAACACCTACGCCATGCGCATCAAAGCCATTTACAGTCTATTTAGAGCCAAAGATGTCCAATCTCTCAACCAAGAACTGTCTGATAGACAAAACAAAAACCGCGATTTTCTGAATTCCATCGATAGCCTCCCAGGCGTTAAAACCGAAGTGAATGCCATGCGCAAAGCCATGGATCACTATGTTGATTTCACGCGCGTCACCATGACACCTCTGCTCACCACCAAACACTCTTCTGGCTACACCACATCCGATTTCAATCAAAAGTACGAATCTGCGATGGCAGAATATCGATTGGCTGGCGAAGCAATGATCAACGCCATCGACAACCTGTCTAAGCAATTGAATCAAATCGTCACCGATGAAGTGGAAGCAAATGGCGAACAGCATTCAACCACGCTCACTTACAGCGCGGTCTTGCTTGCGGTGATCTTGAGTGCCGCTTCTCTTATTAGTTGGATACTAGCCAGCTATATCGTCGCACCGATTCGTAACCTTCAAGGAACCATGCAAGAAGTCGCGAAGGGAAATCTATTGGTTAAAGCCGAAGCCATCGGAAAAAACGAAGTGTCGCAGCTGGCTCAGGATGTAAATCAAACCATCGACAAACTGCGTGAAACAGTGAGTGCATTAGTTCGCATTAGTGAAGATGTGGCATCAGCATCGACCGAGTTAGCGACCGTTATGACTCAAAGCAGCGTCAATTCGGATCAAGAAAAACAAGAAGTTGAGCAAGTGGCTTCGGCGATCAACCAGCTAGAATCTACCGCAGCTGAGGTGTCGACCAATGCACAAGAAGCCGATAGCGCATCAAATCAAGCACGCATGCTGACCTCACAAAGCCTAAGCATGTTTGAAGAAAGCACTCGCGCAAGCGAAAAAATGGCGGAGCAACTCAACGAAGCCGCTGCCGTCGTGACGTCGCTAAAAGATCAATCAGAACACATTGGTCGCGTGATCGAAGTGATTGAAGGCATTTCTGAGCAAACCAATCTGCTTGCACTGAATGCAGCGATCGAGGCTGCACGAGCGGGCGAAAGTGGCCGAGGCTTCGCGGTAGTGGCCGATGAAGTCCGTATGCTAGCGGCGCGAACTCAGGAATCGACAAAAGAGATCCAGACCATCATTGAAGAGCTTCAACAGCAATCTGGTCACGCGAATGAAAGCATGCACTCTAGCTTAGCCATGCTGTCAGACAACCAAGCTCTGGCACAAGAAGTTAGCCAATCACTTGCTAATATCAGTAACGCTATCGCCGATCTGAACTCAATCAACACTCAAGTGGCGACCGCATCAGAAGAGCAGAAACAGGTCACGGCTGATATCAATAACAACTTAACAAACATCTATGAGCTGGTGAGCCAGAACGTAACTGGTATTACGCAATCCGCCGCTGCCGCTCAAGAGCTTTCTGGCCTAGCGGAAAACCAGCAGCAACAGTTAAGACAGTTCCAAGTGTAATCACTCATTGTGGTGTAAACACATGCGAAACACTGAATGAAATACGAAAAAAGCTCCGCAAATGCGGAGCTTTTTAACGTCATTGTCTTAACAGCCACTTGTCGATTAATCTTCGTCTGTGACAAGCAACACTGAAAACTGGTTCGCCTCAGGAGAATAGCCAATAACATCTCCATTCACGCTTTCGAACGTCATGATTTGTCTAGCGTCAGTGCCGGGCGTGTTGCTCCAGATATAGCTACCTAAATCACCAGTTTCAAGCGAGTATGCACTTTCAAACGCCGTACCATTCATCGAAGGATGGAAACACGCACGCTCTGTGAGTGTAACTAACTCTTTAATATTCGGTAATCGCCACTGTTTTTTATCTGCAAAATTGTGTAGTACATGGTTGCCCGAGGCATTCCGAATTTGCTCCGCAGTAAGCAGCGCGTTTTGCCATGTTACTTTTTGAGCTTCCCCAGAACACGCCTTTTGAGCCATATCCCATGTCATACCAACTGGGCAGCGCATCCAAGTGAGTCCTGTTTTTAAATCTGTTACAACACCTAGATCAGAGTATAAGTAGCGAGAATTCGGCGCTGACTTCACAAAATCCAAAGAGCATTCCTGAGCGGCCATCGACGCGTAAGAAACAAGTACAAGAGATAATGCGGTAATAAGTTTTTTCATCTTACTCTCCTTTCTCAGCAACTAGACGAATTGGAAATTGGTATGAATCATCAGCTGTTGGATCTTTTTTATCGGAATAAATCTCAATCGAGCTAGATTGTCCACGGTCGGCACCTCGAACCGTTACCAACGGCATTCTTAAGTACTCGGGCGTTTTTACCTTGTCATTTTCAGTAAAGGTAAACGCCTGGAACCAAACAGAACCGTATTCCAAATAAGGACTACCTAACGTTTGCTGTGGGAAGAACTTAAAATTCATTCCATAAACGACGCCACTTGCATCTTTCTCTGTTTCACCGAAGTCGAGAACATCATAAAACTCCTGATAATCCGGTAAGCGCCAATTTGTGATGCCACACAGTGATTTCTGGTTGATGTGTTCAATGTATTGCTTAGTTGAGCAAATATCATCTCTTGCGTTGACACAGCCAACCTGTTCCAAGTCTTTAGAAAACGGCTTAAAGTCTTCTGATTCGTAAACAAACAGACGATCTTTAAACTGAAGTGAATTTTCGTCAGCACTTTTGTTTTCCCAAACCAAACCCGTGCGCTCATCTAATGTACAAGCCCAAGTGGTTGCATCCACTTTTAGCTTCTCGCCCGTTGCACTTAACTTAACAAACTTGAAGCCATTACCTGTCGCCGCCTGCTTCTCTAATTTGTCAAAACCAAATTCAGCATCTTGTCCTGGGAAAAGTTCTTGAGGCGTCGCTGTGTTCGAATGTCCTTTAGCGACCGTATAATACAAAACGGTACCCGTATCATTACCTACCGAGCCAAGCGCAGATAAAGAAGACAACTTAGCCGCTAACTCAGAGACCTCCACATCACTCAACAAGTACGCCGCGAGAGATTTGTCGTTATAGCTGAGTGTTTGCGCCATCGTCGCCATGCCAAGTGTGATGTGTTCTGGCTTCATTTTGCTTAGCAACCCGACCGTGTTTTGCTCGATGTATTCCAACTCAGACGCATTGGGATCCGACATCACGGTGCCAGGCAGCTTCACGTTAGCATGTGCAAGCCAATCTTTTAGAACTTGTTCTGCTTGGCTGACGGTTTTACCATCAATAACCAGCGCCGCGATTAATGTGGTAACGCCATTAATGTCGTTACCTTTACTCAAACCACGTCCCGGCGTCATCATGTTCAGTGTGAGCTCATCGCCTTGGTCAACCTGAGCCAAAATTGGACTGGTTAAAATGTTCTTGTTTGTCGAGGTAATCGAGAACTCACCTGCGTTATTACTTTTTGTGCTCGGCTCAGTCGCATCACACACAAAGTTCTGGTTGAGATCGATACACACTGGTGTATCTAACAACGTACCTTTCGCAGAAATGGTTCCCGCTACGTTGTAACTTGGCGCCGTTGCGTCACCACCACCAGAACCGCCACCACAACCAACAAGGGCCAGTGAGACTGCAATGAGAGAATATTGAAACTTCATAGGTCTTATCTTCTTTTTGATGAATCGTTATTACGAGAGCGAACCACTCTCAACATTGAAAGCACAAGCAAGCCAAAGAGCGCCCAAGGTGAGCCACTCCCACCCGAGCCATTGCCGTTGCTTTTCGAAGTGGTATCAGCACCGCACTGATACTGGTTAAAGTGACTCACACCCCACGCTTTTAGTGCGCCCGAGTTGCCGACCACCCGATCGGAGACTTCTAGTCGCCACGTTCCCCAACTAGGCTCTCCAACCAATGCTTGCAGCTGTGGATCGTGCTGAACCGTGAAATAGCCCGTAAACCCACCCGATTGACTCGGCTGATGGTTAAACAGCACTACAGACTGGCCTTGTGGCGACGTCAACGTGATGTGTAAATCCGCTAAATTCGCGTGTTCGATATCGAGATAAACGGCAAATGAGTCATCAATTTTCTGCGTTTTGTCTGATAGTGTTTGAACAAAAATTTTGTTCCCTTGCACTTCTTGACCGCGCGAGTTAATACTCGCATCGGTGAGCGCATCCTCGATAGTCTTGGGCTTATTCAAAAGTAGAGGAATACCGTTCACTAGTGCCGTCACGTTTTGCCAAGATTGCGCTTTAAGCCCTTCAGCAAACTGATAATCCAGCGAAACTTTAGATTCAAACGGTGTACCACACGTCAGCCCCGTTGGTAAGTTGGCACTGAAAGAGGCCGAGTTTGCCAGTTGCACATCGACCGCTTTTGATGTGTCGTTGTTCAGTGACCAATTGCCCTTTACGCTTGCAGATCGGCCGGTGTGAGAAAGCGTCAACTCGACCGTTTCTCCAGCGTTGATGTAACGAGATTGATATCTGGCGTTAAAAGGAACTTTGAATAAGTTATGCTGTGCGAAGCTATCTTTCAGAATTTGTGCGTACTCTTTTTCAGGGAAAAGCATTGTCGCGGCAAACACGGTGGACTCCGCCAAATCATGCATTTTTACACCACGACCCACGCCGTACATGCCTTCAAGCACAATCGAGTCAAAGTCACGGAAAACACGATCCGAACCATCTCCATAACGAGCAACGGACGCTTTTAAGGCTTGGAACAAAGGTGTCGACCACAACTCGTCGCCCAATTCACCACCAACGCTTTCATGCGCTCGGTATTCCGCTCCTTCAAAGTAACGAGCACGTTGGTTCCAGAGACTGCGTGTTGCGCGGCGAACGCCAAACATGCCATCCCAGTTGAACACGGTATCAATCTCAAATTCCTGACCACGGCGAGCCGCATCTAAATACTGTGTTCGGTAGCTCGCGCTGCCCGCCCAGTAATCACCGACACCTTCTCCAATCGCGCCAGTGTGGCCATACGCCCAATCGGGAACGATTTGATAGTGAATCCCGTGTCCTAGCTCGTGCAAAATCACATCTGCATCCGCAGCATCCGGAGATACTCCGCCAATGCCTAACATCAGCGCACGCGAACCTGTGTAGTAAGAAGAGTTGTCGAGCGCTAAACCACGTCCATCAAAACGAAGCGGCTCTTCAAATAAGTCATAGCTCAAGCTCGATAAGTACTGCAGTGAGTTGTCAAGATGATAAAATGCCATCAACTGCAAAAAGGCATTGTCGCCAAGCTGAGCACTTTGCATCGCTTTTACATCAGCAAAAGATTGAACACCTTCAGGCGGCAAAATACTGCTTGTATCGCGTACGGGCTCCGCACCTACCGCAGGTGTAGGCAGTAATGCAAGTGCATCCACCTGTTTAACGCGCTCATTGGCTAGGTAGAACTTGCCGCCAGACTGCAAAACTTGAATCTGCTTCTCAACATATTGAAGTGGCTGCGGATAATCCTCTAACGAATTCCATGCGGAATCAGGCGCAGCTTGTTGCTGCATCGTACGTAAATCAGGATCAAACACTGAGACGGGAACCGTCACTAACTCACCGGAGCTCAACGCTGGCGGCTCGGTCACTTCCAATCGAACAGGCAATTCCAGTTCTGCGGCTGGCATCGCCTCGCCATTACGAATAACCGTATCTTCAAGGCTTTTGAAAATACGCTCGATTTGGCGGTCTTGGTTAGTCGACAACACAATAGTGCGTTGCGGTTGATACTGACCATCGACCCACACATCAAAGTTGTAATGATCTCCAAGCTGAGAACGGGTTTGATAGCGAAACTTGAGTTCGCCAGCGCTAGCGTAATTGTCTTGTAAGTAGCGAAGCGCTTCGGCTTGGTTCGTGACCGTAACAGCCGCGCTAGGGTAATCCCACTGCGCAGCGTTCGTCACTTGAACGCCTGCCAACGCAAGAGAAAGCGCTAAAAGTTTGAGTTTCATGCTGGGCTCCTACTAAAAGATGAACTTCGCGTTAACCGTAAAGTAACGACCTGGTTCCGTTGAGTAGCGTTTGCTCTCATCTGCTATGCCAGCAACGTCTTGGTAACGAATGTATTCTTTGTCGAACAGGTTGATGATGGTCGCACTCAAACGAAAATCTTTGGTGATTTGGTAACTTGCCCCCAGATCGAGCGTGTTCCATGCCTCTGTTTGTGCGCATTCTGTCTTTTGTCCGAGCGACGTTTGGCAACTCGGCACACGATCCATCGAACCAGCCCAATTCCACGTCGCGAACGCATTAAAGTCTTGTTGCTGGTAGTTCAGCCCAACATTGCCCTCAAAAGGCGTGATGCTACGAACGTATTCGCCCTCAGCGTCCTTTCCATCCACATAACCAAGCTTGGTACTTAGCTTCCAAGACGATGTGAAAGCATACGCAGCAGAAAGCTCCGCGCCGTAGGTTTCAACGCCGTGTAAGTTTTGGTATTGCTTGACGTAGTTACCGAAGTTATCTTGACCCGTGGTAACAACATCAATGAAGTTTTGGAACTTGTTGTAAAACGCAGAAACGTAAAGTTGCGCTCGGCCATTATCGAATTTGTTACCGATTTCAAACGAGTCCGAAGTTTCAGCCTCTAGATCCATATTTGGTGCAATAACAAAAGGCGTCAGCGGCACAAAGTCGTGGCTTACGAAGCCATACGCCTTATCGTATTCTGGCGCTCGATAGCCGTGATCGTAAGAGAGGTAAACGCGGTTATTTTCGAACACTTCACGAGAAATCGACAAACTTGGTGAAATTTCAGAACTGTCGATATCTTTCAATGGATATCCACCGATATCATTCTGGCCATCAGGTGAAAGTCGGTGCGCATCGAAACGCAAACCGCCAGTCAATGTCCATTTCTCCAGCTCAATCATGTCACGGAAATAAAGCCCAATGTTGTATGCACGTGCAGCGGCAAAGGGTTGTTTTTGCGATGCGTTGGAACCCGCCCAATCGAGGACTTTCTGATTATCTTCACGTTGGTAGTAATCCGATGCTATCTCAACGCCATACGCTAACTTGTGCTCAGCCGATGAGGCGTGAAGCGTCTGTTTGAAATCCGCTCTCAAACCGACGGTGCTATCGGTAAATGTTTTGTGCTCAAGTTCGCGGCGCTTGATCAGCAGACCATTGGCGTCGGTAGAGTTCATTAAGCGATTGGTGTCTGTGACCACTTCGGTATGACGCCAATAAACTTTGGTATCCAACTCTTCAAACCATGTTGGATCAAGCGGCGTTAGCTCTGCACCTAAATATGCACTGTATTCTTCTGTCGATTCATCTTCTGCAAAATCTTCGATATGCCACTTGCCATCTTTTTGTATGGATGACGAACCTTCAAGGCGTTGTTGGTCTTGTCGATAGAGTTCGGCACGCGCTTTGATCATCACTTCATCACTGAAGAAATGATTGATGGCGTATGACGCGCTGTAACCATCCAAATCGCGGTTGTACAAATCTTGGCTGAAGTTACGCGTCTCTTCACCTTGCCAATAAGCCGCGTTGACCAAGCTTTCCGTATCGCCAGAACGAAATGCCAAATTGCTCGCGCCTTTGTATTTATTGCTGATCCCCGTATAAGTGCCCGTGGCGTCAACATAAAAGTCACGATCTTCTAAAAACTCGCCCGGCTGTTTGGATTTTAGAATCACAGCGCCACCAATGGCGCCAGAGCCCAAAACTGAGGAGCTTGCCCCTTTCACTACTTCTAATGATTCAAGATTAGATAGATCGAACGTGTCACGGCCCACTTTGTCATTGTTGTCATTCGCACCAAAACCGTCTGCAGAGCGAATGCCGTCACGAATGATCATTATGCGATTACCCGTCATGCCCCGAATCGTGATGTTTTGTGGACGACCAGCGCCACCCGACACACTTACCCCAGGCTCGTGACGCAGCGCATCATAAAGCTCTGTTTCGCCCTTTTGTTCAATCTCTTCGCTGGTGACAACCGCAACGCTGCCTGCTACTTCAGACACAGGTTGTTCAATCCGATTCGCCGTCACCACAACCTCTTCCATAGAGAAAACGTCAGATTTGGCGTGCACTTGGCTGGCAGCTAGTACCGAAAGTACTGCCGCTGACACTGGGGTAAGCTTCATTTACTGCTCCGCTTTAGATGTATTAATCAGTGATAAAAGAAAGGCGTATTCTTTTGCTTGTTGTTCTTGCGCTTGTCGTGGGTCCATTTGGTGGCCCGAGTTAAAATCGGTCTGCAACAAGTACGGCCCGGTGCGCTCACTTAGCTCGGAAACATTAGCGAGATACTTAGCACCTTCCCAATAAGGCACGCGCTGGTCGATCAAACCGACTTGAACCAGCATGGGTGGGTAAGCGTCTTTGTGAATGTTGAGAATTGGATCGTACGCCTTCATTAGTGCCAGCTGCTCAGGTTTGGTTGGGTTACCCCATTCGCCATACTGCTGTGTGGTCAGCGGAAGTGAGGTATCCGACATGCTGGCTACCACATCAACAAAAGGTACTTTAAGCACGACACCTGAAAACAACTTAGGATCTCGATTAACCGCTCCCGCGACCAACGTGCCACCAGCACTAGAACCAATGGCGAAAACCTCTCTATTACCGCGTTCAAACGTTTTCATCGTCTTAGCGGCTGCGACAAAGTCGCCAATAGAATTGGCTTTGCGCACACCACGTCCTTGCTCATGCCACTCATCGCCAAAGTACCCACCGCCACGAACATGGGCGATAGCGTAAATCACGCCTTGGTCGAGCAAGCTTATGACTTGAGGCATAAAGTACGGTTTCATCGTAAAACCGTATGCGCCATAGCCATAAATCATCACGGGTGATTGTGCGTGTAATTTGTCTTTGCGATACGCTAAAAAGACGGGAACAGAAACACCATCGTGCTTAATGAAAATTCTTTTGGAAACATAATTTTGGCTATCAAAATCTTGGTAAACATCTTGAGAGTACAAAGATTTAGTCAGTGTTTTTACATCAAACTCTTCCCATTGAGGAGGCGTGGTCATCGACATGCTTCGGATACGAATCTTGTTTGATTCAAAATCGCCTAACGTGCTCAACCAAGCGACATTGCCATCGTGTTCCAATGGCAGTATCACTTTTTCCTGACCTTGATAAGAATACACCGTCAACGTCGACACATTGTTTGGCTTACTAAGTGCCACAACTCCTGCATCATAAAGGTAGAACTGCTCAAGCGGCTCACTAGGGTTGGTAAAGCGTTGCCATGTTGCGCTAAGCGGAGTGAGTTCGGCTTGGTAAAGCGCGAACTTTCCTTCAAGATTACTGTTGAGGTAAACATGCCCTTTAGCAACATCTGCGTAATATTCCACGCCCACTTCTGGCACTCGCAATGAATCGGTGACGGTGCCCGTTTCTAGATCGACAAGCTTCTGCTCTGTTGTTGACTCGTTGTTGCTTTGCAGCACGGCGTAACGACTATCTGCCGCGCGATAAAAAGAGAGTAACCAATCTGATTTGTACTCATTCCATACTACTGTTTTAGCCAAAGATTCCGTGGAAATACGTAGGATCTGATGAGGTCGCTGGGTACGCTTGTCCTTTGCTACAAGGTACGCCATTTTTCCATTTTGTGATAACAGTGCACCACTATCGACGTGTGTTGCCAGTTCCGAAGATTGGCCTGAGAGTAAATCAACGACCACAGCTCGATATTGCTCGCTGCCGTCGATATCCTCAGTGAAAAGCAGTTTATCGCCACTCACATGCCACTGACCAAGTTGATAGTATTGATGCGCCGATTGTCGCTCAGCGAAATCAAAAACCGTGTTTTCTGGTGCATGCTGACTTGCACGTGATAACAACACGTAGCGATCGTTACGACGCATTAACGTCCACTCTCGTCCATTCACAATCGACCATGGCTGCTCGCCTTTGTCTGCCACCATGGTTTCCCACTGTGCCAGCAGATCTTGTGTCAGTGCCTGATAACTTTTTTGATACTGTTCGGTCTTGCGGTTTTGCTGCGTCAAGTAGGTAAGAACTCGCTCATCTTTACGAGCGTCATCTCGCAGCCAGTTAAAATCATCAGCGGCAGTAACGCCAAAACTAGAGGTAACTATGAGCCCTAAAAAAACATGAGTAAATTTCATATAGAGAGCGAATTCATTTATAGGATTAATGGAATCCGCGTATTCTGCCCTTAAATAAAAATGAGATCAATTATCATTTTCACAATTAAATGATATTTTTATCTAACCTGCTTGAAAAAACGTTTGCTTTAACCAGTGTAAACACAATCAACATCTTGCTAAATTAGCAATCTGTGCTGTTTATATGAAGTCAGACAAATATAAGCATTGGGAGAAACAGTTAGTAAGAAAAGACAAGGGTTGGCTAAGTGACGGGCATAAAAAATCCGAGTGCAAACACTCGGATTTTGTAAACATCAGAATCAGTTTAGAACTGAGGCAATCATGACTCTTCAGAGCTTGGTGCCGCAGGCTTTTTCTTAGGGATGAACACGTCATCACCCACCGATACGTTTTTGTAGAAGCTCTTGTCGCGTTTAGCTGGTTGCTTCGCCACTTTCTTCGCTTGAGGACGCGATTTTTTCGTCGTCGATTTCTTATTACGGAAATCTTTCTTAGGTGGTTTCAGACCTTTAAATTTACCTTTCAAATCTTCAAACACTGAGAATGCAAGATCTTGCTGTAGGTAAGTTTCGATACGCTTGAAGCTATCCCAGTCTTTTGGACCAACCAGGGAAATCGCATCACCTTTGTTACCCGCACGGCCAGTACGACCAACGCGGTGCACATATTCTTCTGTATGCTTTGGCATATCGAAGTTGATGACGTGAGTCACTGTTGCAATATCCAAACCACGAGAAGCGACATCAGTCGTTACCAGAATCTTAAACACCGCACGCTCAAACTGGCTCATGATGGTGTTACGTTGCGTCTGGTTCAAGTTACCACTCAGTGCAACGGCCTTCAGTTTTTTCTCGTTCAGCTTCGCGGTTAGACGTTCGGTATCGTCACGCGTTGCCGTAAAGATGATCACTTGACGGTATTCCGCTTCAGAAAGTACGCGTTCCAGAATCGCTTCTTTGTGATCAAGGTGATCACACAAGTAGAATTTTTGCGTGATATCTTTGTGTTCTTCGTTAGATACGCCAACTGCGATACGTTTTGGCGCATTCAGCATTTCAGAAGCAATATCGTTCACTTCTGCGTGGTCCAACGTTGCTGAGAACATCAACGTTTGACGGCGACGGTGTTTCGCCGCGTTATGGATACGACGTAGCTCAGGCGCAAAGCCCAAATCCAACATACGGTCTGCTTCATCAAGAATCAGCGTTTCCAAACCGTCAAGGTACAGAGAGCGGTGCTCTAGGTGGTCAGCCAAACGTCCTGGTGTTGCCACGATGAATTTCGGGTAACGACGCAGTGCTTTGACTTGATCGTTAAAGTTTTCACCACCAAGAATCAACGCTGCATCGTAAGATAGACCAGCCAGCATAGAGCGAAGTTCGCCATACACTTGTTTAGCCAACTCACGCGTTGGAGCCAGAATCACAGCACGAGGATCTTTCGCTGAAAACGATTTTGTCTTCAGTGACTTGTGAAGCATTGGCAATACAAACGCCAAAGTCTTACCCGAACCCGTTTTCGAAGATGCCAATAAATCCTTGCCTGCAATCGCAACAGGAATAGCCTGTTTTTGAATGTCAGTCGGTTTTTTAAAATCGTAGTGTTTTAGGTTCTTCAACAATCGGTTGTCTAGGCCTAGATCTTTAAATTGCAAAGTATTCTCCAATAAATCAGTCAGCGTCTGAGCGCTCTGTAATGTCGTTTCCGCTCTAACGCAGCAAAAAAATAAAGCTCGGTATAATACCGCAAATCATAGGAGTATAGATAGAGATCACACAAACTAATTCCCACGGATGAAAACAAAACATCATTTGCAGCCCAGTGAAGAAGAAGCGTCGTCTGTAACTGGCGAAAACCTTGGCTAGAATTCGAGAAAAAACACGCCCATAAAAGTGTCGAATTCACTTCGCAGAACTGAGCCGATTACAGTTATTTAGGAGTAGAAACTTTCATTTGTGTCAATATCGTCTAAATTATTGATATCAGGAACGTGGCAAAAATACCTGCTATGTGGACTGTTGTGGGAGCAATCGAAAGGATGAGTAATTACTTTTGTTAGGCTCAGGTAAAAGTTAACGTCAGGTACTCCATGAAATTCTTGGATTTTTTTGACTTTTGCTACATCATGTACTGATAAAATGTAACCACATTTAACCTCGCTACTGTATAAAAAAAGAGTTATAGGGCGAGACTTTCACTATAAGCAAGGAGTTCTTATATGAACAAAACGTTGATCGCAGCTGCAGCAACTTCAGTACTTCTACTAGCAGGTTGTGCTTCATCTGATGACGCAGCAACAGCAAACGCAGCTAAACTAGACGAACTAAGCAACCAAGTTAGCCAACTAAGCCAAGACGTACAATCTCTTCAATCTGACGTTCAAAAATCAGGTGACGCAGCAATGGCTGCTCAAGAAGAAGCAGCACGTGCTAACGAGCGTATCGATAACATCGCTCAGTCTTACACTAAGTAAGATGTTGTTCCGCGCTTTAACGCCCGTTAAGGCGCGGTTATTTCTACTGGGACCCCATTCTGAGCGGCAATAACGGCTTTCGCTTTCACATTCGTCAATCCAAATTCATTTAGCCACCAGCCCAATTCTTTCGGAACTTGTAAATGATCTTTCTCGCCATTGCTGCGAGTTAACGGTTCATGCGCTTCCACAAACACACTACGATCCGGCTCTAGTGACACTTTCACTGGCTGATTGATGATGTTTACTTTTTCACCACGACGAACCTTGTCGAACAACCATTCGATATCACTTGGGTCCATACGAATGCAACCAGCACTCACGCGCATTCCGATGCCGAAATCTTTGTTGGTACCGTGAATAAGGTACTCACCATTTCCGTAAGCTAGACGAAGTGCAAACAACCCAAGCGGGTTGTCGGGGCCTGCTGGTACAACCGCAGGTAAATCCACCCCTTTCGCTCTGTATTCGGCACGAATAGACGCAGGTGGCGTCCATGTTGGGTTCGGACGTTTTTGGCTGATGCTGGTTGTCATCACTGGTGTATCTCGCCCAATTCGGCCAATACCAACAGGGAAAACATGCACCACATCTTCGCCCTCTGGGAAGTAGTACAAACGCAGCTCTGCCAAGTTAATCACGATGCCTTGGTGAGGAACTTCAGGAAGAATAAGTTGAGATGGAATAGTAAGCACGCGCCCTTCTTGAGGAAGAAATGGATCAACGCCTTTGTTCGCTGCCATCAACGCTAGCATGCCCACGTCGTAATGCTTGGCGATGTTTGCCATGGTCTCGCCTTCTTGCACGACGTGGTTTTCAATGCGACCAATCAAACGGCTGCCGTCCTCTGGTAACTCGTACATTTTGGCGAATGACAATCCACTCACTAATGATAACGAGACAGATAACAGGGTTCGTTTTGCAAAACTCATTGATCGCTTTTTGCTAAGCATTTCACTCTATTCCTTGGCACTTTTAAAGAGCCGTAAGGTTATCTCTCTTTCAACCTTGTGATCAACCATCGGCTTGTGATATTCCAGTAAAGAAAACCCCTCCCAAGTCCATGGTTTATGGACGAACTTATTCGGCACACTCTTAATTTCTGGAACCCAATGACGCACGAACTGACCGTCGGAATCAAACTTCTCGCCTTGGCTTATTGGATTGAAGATACGGAAGTATGGTTGGCCATCACAGCCAGTCGATGCCGACCACTGCCACCCACCATTATTTGCCGCAAAGTCGCCGTCGACGAGCTTGCTCATAAAGTATTCTTCGCCCCAGCGCCAGTCGATATGTAAATCCTTGGTAAGAAAGCTTGCGACAATCATACGAAGTCGGTTGTGCATCCAGCCAGTTTGATTGAGCTGACGCATTGCCGCATCAACAATTGGATATCCAGTCGTCCCCGTTTTCCAACATTCAAAAGCTTGCTCATCGTAAGACCATTGAATTTTATCTTCCCAGTCGATGAATCCACGACCTTTGACAAGTTTAGGTTCAAACACCAATAAGTGCTGGTAGAACTCACGCCAAATGATCTCGCTCAGCCACGTTGCTT
The DNA here is from genome assembly GCF_043103065.1 of Vibrio sp. YQ_11. Classification (NCBI taxonomy): domain Bacteria; kingdom Pseudomonadati; phylum Pseudomonadota; class Gammaproteobacteria; order Vibrionales; family Vibrionaceae; genus Vibrio; species Vibrio sp. YQ_11. Next base: position 22,696 of record NZ_JBICJM010000005.1, read on the forward strand.
TGCCTTCTGACAAATCTGGTTGTGGATTCTCAGCATACAACCTCGCGATGCACTGTCTTGGCGACAATGCTCCGATGGCAAGATAAGGCGAGAGCTGACTCGTACCATCGATAGCGGGGAAATCTCGCTTCATCTGGTAACCATCACTACGCTCGCGTGCAAACGTCCTCAATTGCTTGAGAATGTCGTTGGTCGATGCACACCAAGCTTCGCTCGATTCCCTCGGATAAGAGAACGTAAAATCGGCATCAAAACCGTCTTGTTTTACCGCTTCTAACTGCTCACTAGGCAGTTCATTTTGTCTCTGAGGCTTGGATACCGTTGGCAAGGAAAACTTTTGCAACCATGCTCGTTTGAATGGCGTAAATACTTTGAAATACTCTCCTTGCTTGTTGAGTACGGTCGTTGGCGCATGAACGCATTTGTCGTGAAAGGCGTGAAACTCTACCCCACGATTATCCAGTGTTTGAGATACCTTTCTATCCAACTCAACTTCATTCACTTCATAATTGATGTTGACCATTACCGCTGTTGCGTTGAGCTTATCCGCCCAATCGCAAATGACTTGTGTACAGTCGTTAAAACGCGGAACTTCTTTATACAGAAGAGGAATGTTTAGCTCTGTGAGCTCTTGATGAACATGCTCAAGACGCCTAGCGATTAAATCCGCCTGCATCGGCGCCATGTGGTGCTCTTGCCACTGTTCTGGCGTTGCAATAAAACAAGCAACAACAGGTTGTCCTGTATCAAGTGCCGCCTTTAACGCCGTGTGGTCTAACGTGCGTAAATCACGCCTAAACCAAACCAGAATCATGTGGTCTCCTTACTGAATATGTGTTTGTGCAAGATGAAGTTTCTCAATAACTTCCGAACACTGCACTTGCTCAGGATAACGCGCTAACAGCGCTTTGAATGCTTCCACTTGCTTGGCAGGTAGCGCTTTATTCGAGAACACATAAACACGCTGGTAGCGTTCAATCACGTCGTGATCCACCAAGCCAGAAACGTCGTCCACCTTGTCGATTAAGGTGATGTGGTAACCTTGCTCACACAACTTCGCCGCCTGAATCCAGCTTTCCGCATCTCGACTTTGTTCAAAGCTGATCAACAGGCATTTCCCCTTAGTAGATGCTTTGTTTTCAGAATCGATCACCAATGCCAAACGCGTGATTAAACAGGTTTGGAACAATCCCATCTGCAACGAGCGCAGCGAGCCCTTAACCAAATCCAATGCTTCGAACACAGGATTGATAAACTGATCTACGACTAAGTTGAGCGGGTACTCTTTCAATACCGATGAAAGGACGCTTTCCGTTTTGCCACGATTGAGTTGCGACAACGCAGACAGTACGGTTTCCACTTCTTCAAGCGTATGGTTTTCTGCACTGATTTCTACATCCGATTGGCCGAGCAATCCTTTCACTTTGCCGATCGCAATGCCTTTGGATAACCAACCTTGAATTTCACGAATCGTATCGAGATCTTGCTGGCAATATAAGCGATGCCCTTTTTCCGTTCTTTGCGGTTGGATTAGGTTATAGCGTCTTTGCCACGCTCTCAGCGTCACAGGCTTAACGCCCGTAATCTCTGCAACATCTCGAATTGCGTATAGTTTTTCTTCTGAACTACAAACCATAGCGTAATCTCATCTCCTGCGGGTGTGGCTCTAAAAACTTCTGTTTTTGCAGATATTCATCTGGATAAGCATTTAGATAGTGTTTAATTAATGTTAGTGGCGCGAGCAATGGCAGCGTGCCAGTACGATAGTCTTGAATCACGGTCGCGAGTTCTTCTTTTTCATCTTTGTTTAGAGAGCGTTTGAAATACCCTTGAAGATGCATCAACACATTCGTGTTGTTTTTGCGACTGGCACGGTTCGATAGCGCCGTCATCAGACCTAATCGGTATTCTCGGTAAAACTCGTCAATCTCATAGCTGGCAACATCTGCGACTAAGCGCCCCAAAGATCGATACGACTCTGGATGATGCGCCATAAGCGTTAGCTTATAACGAGAATGGAAATCGATGATCTTACCGCGTGTCGGCTCACCTGCCATCGATTCATAAAAATCGTTGAGACAGTAAATGCGAGTAATGAAGTTCTCTTTAAGAACGGGATCATTTAAGCGTCCATCTTCTTCGACAGGTAACCACGGCATTTTTTCCATCAACGTTTTCGTGTAAAGACCAACCCCTTCTTTTGCAGCGTTGTTTTTGCTATACACTTTTACTCGTTCCATACCGCATGTTGGTGATTTGGCACAAACGATGTAACCACACAATTGCTCATTTTGAAGCTCGTCCACTTTATTTGCAGAGTAAGTCAGCATGTTATCTGTGTGATCATTGTCGGGATTTTTCGTTTCAACCAACGCGATGCGTTCTTCATTACTGATTAAACGAATCGTCGGGCGTGGCACCGGCATGCCGACCCCCACCTCTGGACATACAGAAACAAAGTCAAAATAATTGCTAAGCTCTTTAGTCACAAAGTTACTGACTTTATGACCAGAGTCGAAACGCACGCGTTCACCTAACACGCAAGAACTGATACCTACTTTGATTGAAGATTCCATAGCAACGCCACCCCTGTACAAAAAATTTAGTTGTATAACTTATAGCAAACCACCCTAAATTGTACAAGAAAATTAATTGTACAATTTAATCGTTTTACTTACTCCTCCGCGATTTCGATCAGCTCGATTTAAAAAATATTTATCTTTTTCTTTGGCTGTTTTGTGTGCGCAATCAACAAATCGCTCAAAAGCAAATCGATTGCCTTTTTGCTTTCAACAGATTTAGTTATCAATGGCTTGGTTAGTTTCGAAAAGGGTGGTTTTTGTGACTAACCTCTCAAGGGATCACTGTACGTCCCGATATTATTGCCTCAACGAAAACGAACAAGTTCAACAGAATTGGTAATAGCATCCTATAATAGATGCGTTTTATCAGAACAAAACTTTGGAGAGCACTTATGGCAACCCCACACATCAACGCACAACCAGGTGATTTCGCTGAAACAGTTCTAATGCCAGGCGACCCTTTGCGTGCTAAATACATTGCAGAAACTTTCCTTGAAGATGTGAAGCAAGTTTGTGACGTTCGCAACATGTTCGGCTTTACTGGCACTTACAAAGGTAAAAAAGTGTCTGTAATGGGTCACGGTATGGGTATCCCTTCATGCTGTATCTACGTACACGAGCTAATCGCTGAATACGGCGTGAAAAACGTTATCCGTGTAGGTAGCTGTGGCGCGGTACGTGACGACGTTAACCTAATGGACGTTGTTATCGGTATGGGTGCTTCTACAGACTCAAAAGTTAACCGTATCCGTTTCAACAACCACGATTTCGCTGCAATTGCTGACTTCAGCCTTCTAGAAGAAGCGGTTAAGCAAGCTCGCGCTCAAGAAGTGCCAGTGAAAGTAGGTAACGTATTCTCTGCAGACCTGTTCTACACACCAGAAGCAGACATCTTCGAGAAGATGGAAAAACTAGGCATCCTAGGTGTAGACATGGAAGCGGCAGGTATCTACGGCGTAGCTGCAGACCTAGGCGCGAAAGCTCTAACTATCCTAACGGTTTCTGACCACATCATCCGTGGCGAAAAACTAAGCTCAGAAGAGCGCCAAAAGTCGTTCAACGACATGATGAAAGTTGCACTTGAAACAGCAATCAACATCTAAGAAGTTATTAAGTAATAATTTGCAGCCAGTGCCTGACTGGCTGCCCGAATTATCCCGAGGGGGCGATTGTGTCTAACGGCGAACTGCCAAAAGACGCAGATGGGTTACAACTCAACTTTTGTAAAACATTGGCGTGTGACAACTTTGGATTGAGTGATGCAAAGCGTTACGTTCTGCAACATGCGAACCCTAAGCGTCCGGCGATGGTATGCCGTGAATGTGGAGCTTTCCCCCCCTTACTTAACAACCGCGATGTCGTGAACGAGCTTCATCGCCTCCGACACGTCCACAGTGACGGGCTACCTGCTTGTCGCAACGACGCGTGTGACAACTTCGGACTCTCTGTCCACACTCATAAACACCTCTATCACGCATTCGGTTACAGTGGCGATCGTCAACGTTACCGTTGTAAAGCGTGCCAAAGTACTTTTGTCGATAAATGGTCTGGCGCCAATAAAAAGCTGCAGTTTCAAGAAAACCTGATGGGCCTTTTGTTCACCGGTTATTCCGTGCGCGAAATTTGCCGCAAACTCAGCATCAACCCAAAAACGTTTTATGATCACGTTGACCACATCGCCAGTCGTTGTCGTCGTAAGCTCGCGACCATTGATGCTCGTTGGGTTAATCACGCCAGTCACTACGAGTTGGCTTCCAGCTACATTGCCTTGCAGCCACACAGCAATAATGGAGTGTACTGGATTGTGTCTGGTGAAGCGCACTCGGGCTACATTCTTTGCCAACACGTGAACTACTCTTCGGATGAAGAACCTATCGCGACGCTGGATCACAACCCGTACGACGAAGTTTCTCGTTTTGTCTCTCAAGAGTACACAGCGGAAGCAAGTGAGCCACCAGCGGAACCTTCTAGTCACCTTAGAGAGCGCATTGACCAAAAATACCAAACGATTTTGGCTCGTGGTAACGTCGAAGATCCGCTCGGTAACTTATCGGTATTTCATTACCCATCGAAAGGCGCGTTAGTTCGTCCTCCTTACACCTCGTACGCGCACTATTTGCATGTACTTGATATGTGTTGCCCTAACAAGCGGGTTTCGATTTACATGCCACAAGATCCCCTGCTCCGCTCTGCAGCGTTGAGCGTTTGTTTGTCTCGTATTCAAGAGAAAAACGTCGATCTGATGTATGTAGAAGAAGACGCTGGCTGGGACATGACCGCTCCGTTTGGCAAAGTGGATATTGCCTACATGAGTTGGTGGCGCGATCGCTGGGCGATCTCCAGTCAAGGCGAAAGCCACAAAGGCATTTGCTACCTTGCTGGCGATAAAAATGAACCAGAAAAGTGGTTTAACGTTGCAACAACTCGCCATGTGCAGTTCTATCAAAATCGCTTCCAGCTGTTGTTCGAAAGTTTCATTAACGAGCCACGTCGCAAATTGCGACCTGCCGGAATTTTACCTCTTTTAGATATATTCAGAGCTTGGCATAATTTGTGCTATCAGGACAAACAAGGTCTTACTGCCGCACAAAGGCTAGAAGTCACTGACGCACCTCTAACCATTAAGCAGCTCCTATCGTAACTATTTAACTCATTTAGATGTGGTAATTAGGGGCAGTGACGGTATACATTACGGCACCTGATATTTTATGATGTGGCTTTCATGCTGCACTCGTAATGAAGTACGCATCTAACCACTTATTATTTAGGTGTAAATTCCAGTTCGATAGTCATGGATGTGAACGTTGGATAAAACCCAAATTCAGCTAGAAGACGAGCTGAACTCACTCAAAGGGCAAGTGAAAACGCACCCTGAACGCACTCTTCGCCTCGCCGAGCAGTGCCGCATTCGCGCGGAACAAATACTGTTTATTGACGGTGAAATCAAAGCGTTACTCGTCATGGCGCACAGTTGTTGGTGTTTGATGGAATATCGCCAAGGGCTGAAATTCATCAAAGACGCCTACAATAAGCAAATCCAACTGGACACCGACGATCACCTTCCAGAAATTCTGCATATCTTCGCCCTTCAATACTGGGGACAAGCCAAATATTACTCGGCGCAGCAATATTGGATTAATGCCTTGGAGCAATCGGCTTTGGTCGATGACATTGAGATTCAGATTGAATCCCTGATTGGTCTTGGCAATGTTTGGCGCATCACCAACGAACACAAACTTGCCGCATCGACTCATGAGCTTGCAGTTAAAGTGGCAAATAACGTCCGAATTGCATGGTTAGAAGGTAAAGCTCGCATTCTGCTTGCTTGGGACTACTACCTCCTCAACAACTTTATTGAGATGCTAACGGTACTTGATGGCGCAACAGAAGTGCTCAAAGACCATGAAGACAGCACTTGGCAAGCCGAAATTTGGGACTTTAAAGGCTTGGCACTCCTTGGCTTAGAACGCCTAGACGCCGCGGAAGAAGCAACCCAAAAAGCGCACAAACTGGCCATTGAGCACGATCTAACGTGGATGAAAGCACACTCTTTCATCAGTCGAGCAAGACTAGAGCTACTGCGTAAAAACACGGACAGCGCAGCCGAGTTGTTGCTTGCCGCAGAAGAATCCGCGCTTAATTTCGATAACGGCGAACTGCTAAGTCAGATCTGTTTTCAGCAATCTCGCGTTGCTGAAGAGCAAGGCGATTTCGAAGCGGCATTTAATGCGTTTAAAAAATACCGCAAACATGCACTGAAAATGCTCAAAGAGCAGACCAATCGTGTCAGCATGGATAAAGCGCGCGGCTCAAAACGCCAGCTAGAACAACGTGCTCGCAAGCTCATCAATCGTATTCGCTCTCAACATGAATACGATCCCGAAAAGCAGTTTTCTAACGTCGTTTCTGAAACGTACTGGTGGGAACAACTGGTTCTATTTAAGACTGAGCTTAAACGCTCTAACCATGCGGTGATCATGATTCGCCACTCCAATCCTGCGTTTCTCGATGCTTGTACTGAACTGGTTCACTCATTAACGATGCCAAGCGATCTCATTTCACGCCTATCTAGCGATCGACTCGCTATGTTGATTGCCGAAAAAGATCAAGCCGCAGAAGAGCTCTACCGAACCGTGCATGCCATGTTAGACATTTATCCATGGGAACGACGTGGCCTCAAAGGGCCAAAACCGACATTGTATTTACAAGACATCCTGACTTTCCCATTTACTTTAGAGCAGTTGGAAGAAAGCTATATTGAGGTAATGAAGAATGGAACTACTGCTTAGCAAAGTCACTGACGCAGGCATCGATCCTTCTTCTGTTTCTGGGGAAGAAGCCATCACGCTTTGGGAACATATCGGTCGACACATTGCGTCCACCAGCCGTGAAAAAGCACATTGCCTAATTATCAGCGCAGAATACCGCCGCGAAATCAAACAGCTTTGTGACAGTATCGAAGAGCTCAGACAAGCATTAGAGCTGCTCTCATTACCTGAGGATGTCGAAGATATACTGTCGGTCAAAGCAAGTTTAAGCGAACGCTTAGTTGAAGTTGGTGATTACAACTCTGCCCTCACCGAGTACATCGCCTCCACCAACATCGCAGTGGAATACGGTTTTATCGACGAATACGTTTTAGCGATCATTGGCATGGGCAACTTGTGTGATGCTTATGGCGATCACAACCGTGCTCTACGTTACTACCAAAAGATCGACGCGATTGATCACGCCATCAGCAGTCGCTCACTTCGTTTGCGTTACAAACTGTATATGCTCGCCTGTTACATCAGTCTAAAACGCGTGGCCGAAGCCAGCGAATTATTGGGTGAATGTGAAGAGCTCAGCATCCTAGTAAGCGACAAAAACCTCGCCGCTCAAACGCATTTGTATCGCGCTAAATTACATCGTCTGCAAGAAGAGTATTCCGAAGCGCTGCTCTCCATATCCAGCATTAAGTACACCACCGGAAGTGCGACCACCTATTGGCTCTCAACCATGGTCAAAATTGAAACGGCCTATTGCTTGAATGGTGTTGGCCACACTTCGTTGGCTAATTTGCTGTTGGAGTCCATTGGGAAGCGAATTAAAAAGCATTCTTCGCCAATTCTGGCGAAACGTTTTTACAACGCAATGAGCAAAGTCAGTGCGTCACAAGGGCAGTTTCAGCAAGCTTTAAGCTGTGAGAAACGCGCTTTTCGTATTGAATCAGACTTAATAAAACACATCCCAATCAGCGAATTGGGCGCGGCTCAACTGCGTCGATTGTCTCGCTTTGAATTGCAGTTAAAGCTCATTCTGTCTGAGATTGAAAACAAAGAGCTTAAAGAGACGACCAAACAACACAAAAATACCGTAGCTCAGTTACAACAAGACGTATTTACCGATCCCCTTACCTCGTTGCACAACCGCCGCTGGTTAGAGGTAAAACTGAAAGACATGTTGCTGCACGACACTCCATTCGCATTGATGGTCATCGACATCGATCACTTCAAATCCATCAATGACGAACTGAGCCATTTGGTGGGTGACAAAGCGATCAAAAGTGTGTCACAGGAGCTGGCAGCCTACTTCAAATTTAAAGGTGCATCGTGCGTGCGATTTGGTGGTGAAGAGTTCCTTGTAATTCTTGAGAACAGCCAATTAGAACGCGCAGAAATGCACGCTGAAAACTACCGCGAGCGTATTTTTAAATATGCATGGCGAGACATTCTTGGCGAACGCGGCCTAACCGTTTCCATCGGTATTACACTCCATCGCGAAGGGGAAAACACTCAGCGCACCTTCTACCGCGCCGATAAAGCCTTGTATCGTGCCAAAGCCAATGGCCGAAACCAAGTCTGTACCGAACTTTAAGCCACGCCCCAGTTGAAATCTGGGGCTTTATCATGCTTTTTATCAGCCCTACCCGAACCTATTCACTTTTTGTTTAAACCTGTACTCAATCTCGCCTAACTTGCCTACAACTATCAGTACGTACTTATATCGCATAAACATAATTCGCACATAAAAACCGCTTGATTCATCTATAGTTAAGACAAATACTTAAACCGTTAATTTACGTAAGTTTTTCCAATTCGCAACAAGCACAGGTAAGTAAGATGTTTCTAGACTATTTTGCACTTGGGTTACTCATCTTCGTTGCTTTAGTTATCTTCTACGGAATCATTGTTATCCATGACATCCCGTATGAAATTGCTAAAGAGCGTGAACACCCGCACCAAGACGCAATCCACTACGCAGGTTGGGTCAGCCTGTTCACACTGCACGCACTTTGGCCATTCCTTTGGATATGGGCAACATTGTGGCGCAAAGAGCGTGGTTGGGGTTTCAAACAACTTGAGCAAGAAACACACGACATTCATCACCGTCTTGAAGAACTCATCGACGAAGTCAACGCACTCAAAAACGAAGTATCGATGTTGAAACAACAAAAGATTCAGCAAAAGCCTTTGACTGAACAAAGTAAAGAGGACGAATAATGGATTTATTGCTGATTCTGACTTACGCAGCTCTTTGTATCGCCATTTTTAAAATCTTCAATATTCCTCTAAACAAATGGACGGTCCCGACAGCCGTACTTGGTGGTGTAGTGTTGGTGGGCACACTTGTGCTGCTTATGAACTACAACCACCCATTTACTCAGTTAGGTAACCAAGTGTTCCCAACTACGCCTATCGTCTCTGGTGTACGAGGCCGCGTTGTGGAAGTGCCAGTTCAAGCGAACCAACCGCTCAAAACTGGCGATATTCTTTTCAAAATAGACCCTGTGCCATTTGAAGCGGAGGTCGCTCGCCTTGAAGCGAAAGTCAAAGAAGCAAGCCAAGGTGCGTTGGGTTTAGAGTCTGATCTAAGAGAAGCAGAAGCTGCAGTTTTAAAAGCACAAGCTGATAGAGATAAAGCGCAAAGAGAGTTTAGCCGATATCAAAGAGGCTTTGATCGCGGCGCGTTTACTGAACAAGATTTAGATACTCGACGCCAAGCGTATAAAGCGGCAGAAGCCATGCTAGACGTTGCGATTTTGCAACAAGAACAAGCGCAAATCGCTCTGGACTCTGAAATTGGTGGTGAAAACACTCAAGTCGCGCAACTTCTCGCAGAGCTGCGTAAAGCAGAGTTTAACCTAGAACAAACTATCGTTCGTGCGCCAACCGATGGTTACGTTACGCAATTGGCTTTGCGTCCTGGCGTGATGGCTGTGCCGTTACCGCTTGCTCCTGCAATGACCTTCGTACATACCGAAGACATTACGTACACCGCAGCGTTCAGACAAAACTCGCTACAACGTTTGAAGCCGGGCTTTGAAGCAGAATTTATGTTCCGCGCAATTCCGGGCAAAGTGTTCCGTGGCGAAGTCATTGACGTGATTCCGGCCATTGGTGAAAGTCAAATTCAAGCCAGAGGTGCTCTACTAGGTACCGATGCCTTGCGCACGAGCGGACGTGTATTTGCGAAGCTAAAAATCACGGACGATTTGAGCGAATACCACCTGCCAATGGGTACTGCGGTTGAAGTCGCAGTTTACTCAGACAGCTTTACTCACGTATCAGTAATGCGCAAAGTGCTTATTCGCATGAAGAGCTGGCAGAACTATTTGTACCTAGACCATTAATGAACTGCTAGCTCATTCATTTATCGATGAAAATAGCATCAAAAAGTGTAATCGGGGGCTGACAATCAGCCTCCGATTTCATTCTAGCCATCCAGACAGATAGCATTCCCACTTTTATCAATATTCTGTATAATGCGCGCCTTATTTTTAATGCTTGCTAAAAAACAAAGCCAGTCAAAGGGATACGTGAATCAAATCACACATTTCCTGAAGAAAAATAGAGCAAACAATAAGCAGCTTGGTTGTTTTGGATATATGTTACACAATCAAATAACCAATGCTTTCCAACAATATAAATGAACGTTCTTTAAAATCGACAATTGAACTGAGGTTATCTATGAATCTTTCTGCTAAAACCGTTGTGGTTATTGCAATTGGTGCTGCACTTTACGGCATCGGTGGCTTACCTATGTTTGGCATCCCTGTGTTTGCAAACACAACGCTAAAACCAGCAATGGCAGTATTAGCATTGTTCTCAGTACTATTTGGCCCACTTGTTGGCTTTTTGGTTGGTTTTATTGGCCACTGGGTCACCGACCTATTTGCAGGTTGGGGCGTATGGCTCACTTGGGTACTTGGTTCAGGTATTGTTGGTTTGATTATCGGTCTATTCCCCTCTCTAACGCGCTACCGTTTGGAGAAAGGTGATTTCAATATGAAAGACTTCGCGTTATTCGTGGTACTTGCACTATTAGGCAACGTATTTGGTTACGGTTGCTCTGCATTCCTCGACACGATTTTGTACGCAGAACCGTTCACTAAAGTGTTTACCCAGCTTTCTATTATCGCGATCGGTAACACCATTCTTATTGCTATTGTTGGCTTCTTCATTCTTAAGTCTGTCGCTAAACGTAACAAGCAAAGCCGTAACTTAACAGAGGCTTAATGTCGAATGACAATCGAATTTTCTAACTTCTCTTTTAGATATGAGTCGCTGGACAAACCGACGCTAAAAAATATCAATCTAAGGATAGAGAAAGGAGAGAAAATCGTCATTATTGGTCCAAGTGGTAGTGGTAAATCTACCCTTGGGCAATGTCTTAACGGACTGATCCCACACGCAATCAAAGGGGAAACCAGTGGAACATTGACCATCAATGGTCAAGACACCGCCCCTTTCGACATGCACCAATACACTGAGCAAGTTGGCACCGTACTGCAAGATACGGACAGCCAATTTGTCGGCTTGAGCATTGGCGAAGACATCGCATTTGCGCTGGAAAACCAGCTAACTTCTAACATCGACATGTACCCATTGGTCAAAGCCACGGCCAAAATGGTCGACTTGGAACAGATGTTAGATCGCTCTCCCCACGATTTATCTGGCGGGCAGAAACAGCGTGTTTCTTTGGCAGGCATTCTCGTCGATGACGTCGATATCCTTTTGTTTGATGAACCTCTAGCTGCGCTTGACCCTAAAACGGGTAAAAAAACCATCGAGATCATCGATGATCTACACCGCGAAACGGGCAAAACCATCGTAATCATTGAGCATCGTCTTGAGGACGTTCTGCATCGCTCAGTTGACCGTATTATCTTGATGGAAAGCGGCGAAATCATTGCCGATACAACGCCAGATGAAATTTTAGCGTCGCCTCTGCTAGAAGATTACGGCATCCGCGAACCGCTTTATATTTCGGCTCTGAAAGAAGCAGGCTGCGCGATTGAGGGCGATGCAAAACCTTCTAGCTTAACTACCTTACCGTTGGAGCAATATAAACCAGCAGTACAAGCATGGTTTGATGGTTCAACAGTACAACCACCTAAAACGCCAGCCGAGACTTTGCTTGAAGTCCGTGGCCTCACCTATTCTTACGACGGTGAGAAAAACGCGCTAGAAGACGTGAGTTTTGACATCAAGCGTGGCGAGTTTGTCTCTGTACTTGGCAAAAATGGCTCGGGTAAATCGACCATCACCAAACTGATTATGGGCGTTATTGAAGCGGATAGCGGCTCAATGAGCATGAATGGTCAAGATCTAAACGAACTGACCATCTTCGAGCGCAGCCAGAAAGTGGGCGTGGTGATGCAAAACCCGAATCACATGATTTCCCATCACATGATTTTCGACGAAGTGGCCTTCGGCCTCCGTAATCGTGGCGTTGAAGAGAAACAAATCGAAGCTAAGGTACTTGAAGTCCTTGAGCTGTGCGGTTTGAGCAAATACCGTCACTGGCCAATCGAAGCATTGAGCTACGGCCAGAAAAAGCGCGTAACCATTGCGTCAATTTTGGTCTTGGAGCCAGAGCTTCTGATCCTTGATGAACCGACGGCAGGTCAGGACTACCGGAACTACACATCTATGCTGAGTTTCATCGAAAAGCTCAATCGCGAGTTGGGCGTAACCGTGATGATCATCTCTCATGACATGCATTTAGTGCTGGAATACACCACGCGCTCTATCGTGATTGCAGACAGTAAATTAGTCGCTGATGCACCAATGACGCGGGTATTCAGCAGTCCAGAGCTACTAGACCAAGCGAACCTCACCACAACAAGTCTGTTTGAGTTGGCTACGAAAGTTGGCATCGAAGACACCAATGGCTTTATGCAGCATTTTATCAATGTAGAAAAAGCGCACCGCCAACAAAAAAGCGGCGAAGTAAACCAACCAGAGAAAGCAGTGGCATGAAAGACAATAAGATGAAGTTTGGTATCAACTACATCGATACCCAATCGCCACTTCATAAGTTGAATGGCATTACTAAGTTCTTGCTTTTCATTGCTTGGGTAACGGTGGTGTTGACCACATTTGACTTGCGAATCATCGCGCTGTTGATCGGGCTTGGTTTAGGCTTACTGAAAATGACCAAAGTGCCATTTCATGTCTACAAACCGCTTTTACTGGGTACAGGCACGGTATTGCTGATCAATGCCCTGTTTATGTTCGCGTTAGCGCCACAACAAGGTACTGAGTTCATGGGCTCATCAACGGTTTTACTCTCGTTACCCGGTAATTACTCGCTCACACAAGAGACGTTGTTTTACTTAGTAACAGTGACGTTGAAATACTTCAGCATGTTCCCAATCGCGTTGGTGTTTGTATTTACCACTCACCCGACGGAGTTTTCAGCCAGCTTGAACCGCTTAGGTGTGCCTTACAAAATCGCCTATGCCGTGAGCTTAACGCTGCGCTACTTGCCAGAAGTGAAAAAGGACTTTGTTAACATCATGCACGCGCAACAAGCACGCGGAGTAGAACTGAGTAAGAAGGCTCCGTTGTTCACTCGTATGAAGAACGTGGCGAAGATTCTTGGCCCTCTGATTTTCTCTAGTTTGGACAGAGCCGACCAAATCTCAAACGCGATGACGTTGCGTGGCTTCGGCCGTCACTCATCTCGCACCTGGTACAGCCTAAAACCCCTGACCAAAGCCGATATGATCTGCATGGCGGGGATTGCGGTGATAGTGATTGCTGCTATCAGCAAGCGTGTTCTGGACACACAACTGTTCTGGTATCCGTTTTAACGCGAGATAATCATAAAAATGGGATGCCGATGCATCCCATTTTTCTATCCAGATTATGGCTTAGTCTTTTGAGTAGTGGGCACTAACTCCACCTTAACAATCGCGTTTCGTTCCCCTCTTCCGGCTTCGCTGGAATATTGAGTGACAACAACAAGCTAACGGCGGCCATACCCGCTCCGATGTAGAAAACGCTAGAAGGCGACACTAACCAAATCATCCCGAATGTAACGGGAATCACCACCGCTGCGATGTGGTTGATGGTAAACGCAACGCCAGCGGTCGATGCCATATCGGCCGGATCAGCAATCTTCTGGAAGTACGTTTTAATCGCCAAGGCAAGCGCAAAGAACAAGTGGTCGACAACATACAGCGCCGCAGCCCATTCCGCCGTTTGCACCAAACCATAGCCTACAAAGACGAAAATCAAACCGACGTATTCAAACGTTAATGCCTTACGCTCACCGACAACACCGATAAAACGGCCAATGCGCTTGGCAAATAAAAAGTTAAACAGGTAGTTGATCAAAAACAGTAAGGTAATGTCTGCGGCAGAGTAGCCAAACTTCTCTACCATCAGGAAGCCCGCAAATACAGTGAAAATCTGTCGACGCGCACCACTCATAAAAGTGAGCGCGTAATACAACCAGTAGCGTTTACGCAGTACGAGTTTCTTATTTTGTGGCACTGCTGTTTTGAACTGAGGAAACGCCAGTGCCATCACGATGATCAACACAAAGCCAACGCCACCCGCCAGCAAATACACGGTTTTGAAATCAAATTTAAGCTGCTCTAGCAAAATCCAAATCGCGCCGTAGGTAAACAGCGAAGCCAGCGCGCCGACCGAGATAAACTTGCCTAGCATTTCTGGCGCTTCTTCTTTCGATAGCCATTGCAAAGACAGGGACTGCTTCAATGTTTCAAAGTAGTGAAAACCAGTGGACATCAACAAGGTCGTAAAAAGTAAACCGTACAAAGTGGGAAAGTAACCTGTTAATGCTGTACCAAGCGTTAGCATCGCTAAAGACACCAACATGAATCGTTGTTCGCGGATAAACAACAACACAAACACGGCGGTAAAGGCTAAAAAGCCCGGTATCTCACGCACGCTTTGTAATAAGCCAATGTCCGCCCCATCAAAGTTCGCTTTTTCAATAACAAAGTTATTCAGCAAAGCCATCCAGGTAGAAAAGGCAATGGGCACAATAATCGAGATCAACATAAGGAAATTTTGCGGCGTTCTCCAGCCGTGAGAAGAGGTATTCATGATGCATCCTTTAGATATGAAGTCATCATCATAGCTTTAAATGTAACAAATTCGCAATATCATTATTATTTATGGTCACATACGCACTGTTGCGATTCTAAGTGCACTGAGGATATGACCAATACAGAAAACATCGCGCCCAATGATGAAAGTGAGCGCGATGTGTAAAAGGCAAGAAAAAGGTTGATGAGTGGCTTATCGACTTAGTCGATGTTTTTCACATTAAGGCGATTTTTGAACTCAAACACATGTTCTGGACAAACATCCAAACAGCGGCCACAACTTATGCAGTTTTGATCCATAACTCGACGATCTCCCTCTTTCAAAGGCTGCCGAAGCACTTCTGGTTCTGGGCAAACGTAAAAGCAATCCATGCATTTCGTGCAATCTTCGCGGCGAACAGCAGTAACACGCAACAGGCTTTTTCGGCCTATCACGCCATAGGTAGCTCCCAGTGGACATAAGTGCCCACACCACCCATGCTCAACTAAGAGTAAATCCAGTACGAACACCAGTGCGATCAGCACCCAACCTGCGCCCATACCAAACACCAATCCGCGATGCAGTGCCGCCACTGGATCTAACCATGTCCAAAGAATCGCGCCAGACAGCGCGCTGCCCAACATCAAAACAGGGATCAGCCAATAGCGAATAGCAGGAGACCAACGATAGCTCGCTTTAATGTTGAACTTTCTGCGCAGCCACGCCGCTAAGTCCGTCACGATGTTCAACGGGCATACCCAAGCACAAAATGCGCGCGGTGCTAAAATCGCGTAGAACACCACGACAATCACTACGCCTAACAACGCATTAAACTCCGGGATATGCCCTGTCGCCAAAGCTTGAAGCACTATTAACGGGTCACTTAAAGGGACCGTATCGAGCAACATACTCGATGAGAGGTTACCGGTTAGAACCCCTAATGTCGGCCCTGCCATAAACAGCGCAATAATGGTGAGCTGACATAGCCGACGTAAAACCAGAAACCGATGCGCGCGCCACCAACCAAGCTTTTCAATCGCCTCTTTGCCAGCATTTTGAGCTAAGTTCTTTGCCATTACTTACCTCCTTTTAGCGATTCAAGCGCACCTTCCGGTACAGGCGTCTCACTGGGGAGGATATTTTCGAGTGGTTTGTCGATCTCTTTCCAACCAAAATTGTAATGGCTGCCCACTTTGCCTTTCGCC
Source organism: Vibrio sp. YQ_11 (assembly GCF_043103065.1). Lineage (NCBI taxonomy): Bacteria > Pseudomonadati > Pseudomonadota > Gammaproteobacteria > Vibrionales > Vibrionaceae > Vibrio > Vibrio sp. YQ_11. The sequence goes on from NZ_JBICJM010000005.1 coordinate 38,809, forward strand.
AAATCCGTCGGGACAACTTTAATAGCAGCGACATCCAACACGCACGCTTGTTCGCACTTACCGCACCCAGTACACACTTCTGAATTCACTGTAGGGATAAGTTTGGCGTGATAGCCAGTTCGGTCGTTGTGAACCATCTCTAATGTGATGGCTTCATCAATTAGCGGACAAACGCGATAACAAACGTCGCATCGCAGCCCTTGCCAGTTAAGGCAAGTTTCATGGTCAATAAGAACCGCTGTGCCCATTCGAGCATCATCAATATCGGTTAACTTCGGATCCAGCGCCCCACTAGGGCAAGCCACCACACAAGGAATGTCTTCGCACATTTCGCAGGGAATATCGCGCGCAGTAAAGTAAGGAGAACCAGTGGCTACAGGAGAAAGTAATGTCGCGAGTTTCAATGTGTCGTAAGGGCATGCTTGAACACACAAGCCACATCGAATACAGGCTGATTCGAAATCGCCTTCTGGCAAAGCACCGGGTGGGCGAATAGGCACACCTTTGGTTTCTCGAGCTTGGCTTTGCAGCGATTGTAAGCCCAACACACACGCCGCTGCGCCAACGCCTGCCGCAGTTCGGACAGTATCACGCAAAAATCGGCGCCGACTTTGCGATGTTTTAGACTGAGAGGATTTCATGCTATTTCCTCAACGAAACTCCTTTATCAAGTTAAGCATAAATAACGCTAAACGCACCTCTTCCCCATACCTCATAAGAGGTAACTCCACCCTCAATTGATTCAAGTCAACTGATGTACAGTGCCGTCGTCACAGTTTGAATAATTCCATTTATTTCCTCCAACATGAAATTCACCACGATACTCTGCCGTGCACGCCATTTTCAGTACAATAATTCAACACCTTTGCAATCTATTCGCTAAATTCGAAGATAAATGACTACTAAAATTTAGAGAAACATAGCTATAACAACCTAATTTAAAAGGTGTTTATCTCTCAAACTTCAAAAAATACTATCCAAAATAAGGAACTGTGGTTAGATTGAAAATTAATACTAAAAAGCGAAGGAGAGAAGCATGGAAATTATCGTACGTCCAACGACCGTTGAAGACGCAGCGGCACTCGTAGAAATCTATTCACAACCAAAAGCACAACGTGAAACCCTGCAACTCCCAAAACCTTCGCTCGCAATGTGGGTAGAACGATTGTCAAATATGCCCGCTGGTGTTTACAGCTACGTCGCTGAAATCGAGGGTAAAGTAGTGGGTAACATTGGCTTTCATCACTCGCAGCGCCCAAGAACGGCGCACACGGCCGCGTTTGGTATTGGCGTTCACGACCAGTTTCACGGCCTAGGCGTGGGAAGTAAGTTGATTGAAACCATCACCGAGTTGGCGGATAACTGGTTGAATGTAAGACGCATTCAGTTAGAAGTGAATGCCGACAACGAGGCCGCGATTGGCCTGTACAAAAAGCATGGTTTTGAAATTGAAGGAGAGGCGATTGATGCCTCCTTCCGAGATGGCGAGTTCATCAATACCTATTACATGGCACGTATCAGACCAAGTAAAAAATAAAGAAAAGCCTCCTACTAGTTGGAGGCTTTTCTTTTTAAACTTCGACTCACTTTCGTAAGTAAGCCAACGCTCTGCGAGTCAATGCTTCTGTGTAGGGATTGATCTTCCAGTGGTCAGAACTCCAACCTTTCACAAAGCGCTGAAAGTCAGCCCATGCAACCGCAAACAAAGGACGCCATTCACGCTCGACTTCATCGGGGTCGAGATTCGGCTGATAAACCATTAACGCCTGTTGCAACTGAGCGAAATACGTATCCAAGACCCAAACTTCCATCTCTGCACAACGCTCTGGCTTGACGGCGCTACTCATAAACAGTGCCACATCTTTCATCGCACAGCCATGTCCGACGTATTGAAAGTCGACCGCAGCAACGCTCAATTCATCTTGCTCAAAACAGAAGTTCGCCAATTTGGCATCACCGTGTACAAGCGTCTTGAACTTGGCTTGCGAAAGCGTTTGATCAATCAATCGAGCGGCATTTTTTAGCTCACTGTCTTGCAACGCCTCAAGCTCATCGGGTCTGGTTGCCAAATGCCAATACGTGCCGGTATGCCACAGCTTATCCGAGCAAACACCGATGTAGCGCGCATGAAAATTCGCCAACCAAGTAAGGCAGGCTCGTAGATGTTCTAGCTTTGCATCGGTGATGACTTTTGGAAAACCCGCCTCGGCGAGATCTTCCATCACAATGAGCCATTCATTCTCCGACTGGAACGTTTTTAAGCCTTGTGGTACTCGACAGTGCGAGTCCATGACTCCGGAAAAATGCGCGTACCAACTGACTTCAACCTGATAAGAGTGCAGCTTTCTTTGGTGAGAACGGTCTGTATTCCAGCCTCTAGGGTGTTCAGAAGGTTTAGGTAATTTGACGTGTTTTACAATGACAGAGCGTTTAGCAAATATCAGCCTAACCAATTCTCCGTAACCGCCCCAAAGTGACTGGATTACTTCACTCGACAGTAATGCACCGAGATCAAGATCCTGGCTGATATTTTGATACAAAAGGTGGTGATCATTCATACTCAAGCAAGAAGATGCGACCAAGCTTGGTTACGGTTGATGTAATGCGCCACATACGGGCAAACCGGTTCGATTTTATAACCCAGAGCTTCAATTTCTGGGAGTACCGTTTCCATCATTACTTTGCCATAACCTTTGCCTCGCAGCTCTTCTGGTACGACCGTCGATGTTATGTGCATCACATCATTTTTCAACTCGTAGACCACTTTTGCTTTGAAGTCTTGCTCTAAATCAACCCAAAAGAGGCCACTTTCAGTGTCGTGAATCACTTTATGCATATCTTCTTCTCTAATTTTGTTACGGATTTATTGAATCAAACTATATCACTGAATAAAATCATTACCACGCAAAGACACCCAGTCGTTTAGTGCTAAATTTCATAGCAGTCACCTCTTCTCAAATCAGGTACGACAATAAGAATGAGAAATATGATAACCAGTGCCAGAGACGGCAATCTACCTCTGCAGAGTAAGAGAGCACCAGAACGTCAGGCCACCACATTAAACAGCACCGATGCAATGGCGATGGTTGAGCATGGTAGTGAAGTCACTCTCAATGTGACCACGCCTGTTGGAACGAAGTTCATCACCACCAGTACGTTTGTCGGCTGCCACTCTAACAATACGGCATTGATCGAAGTTCCGAATATTTCCGATGAAGATTTGAAATTCTATTTTCAAGAAGGCTTTTGGATTAACGTAAAAGCGTATTCTCATCGTGGCGAAGGCGCAGTCATCCCTTTTAGGGCTCAGCTTCAACATCGCTTGGGCGACCCTTATCCCATTTTAGTGCTTAGCCTTCCCAATACAATGCAGGTATTCCAACTTCGTAAAGAAGTGCGTTATGAGGTGAATTTGAAAGCGCGAGTCCGCTTGGATGAATATCGAAGTGAGTGTGAGATAAGAGACCTGTCTCGCAGCGGCTGTCGTTTTGTAACATCGCCAATGAGCCGACCTTTACAAGTTGGCGACCGTATCACTCTAGACCTCACCATGCCGAGTGATGGTCGCATGTTAGCGCCACTGAATGGTCGTATTTGTAACCTGCAAAAATCGACTCACTATGCCCGCTACGGAATGGAGTTTGATGAGGTAGGCAAGACTAACGCCAAGAGCCTGCTGAGCCATCTCAAATTCGACGGCACCAAGCTGAAGTTGAAGTAAATTCGAACGACCTAGAGCGATGAAATTGCTAGAGCACGTATTCGTTCTTGAAAAACGAGCATTAAAAAGGCACCCGAGGGTGCCTTTTTGCTGAGACCATATTTAAAAACGTAAAGCAAAAGCTTACAGCTTAAAGAAGCTCAACTGTTCTTTTTGCTTTTCAGCCAGTAGTGATAGCTCGCTACTTGCGCTTGCGCTTTGGCTGATGCCCGCTACATTTTGGTTCACAAGTTCAGACATGTTAACCACGTTGCGGTTGATGTCTTGAGTGACTTGAGATTGCTCTTCCGCAGCTGTCGCTACTTGCGTGTTTGAATCGTTGATGTTCGCAACAGATTCTGTAATACCGATCAACGCATCGTTCGCTTGCTGAGTCAGCTCGTTGTTACGAGTTAACATTTCTAGGCTAACTTGCATGCTGTCGTTAGCAAGGCCAGATTGCGCTTGTAGCTCTTCAATGATTGTTGAGATTTCTTGCGTTGAATCTTGAGTACGTGCCGCTAGCATACGAACTTCATCCGCTACAACCGCAAAACCACGACCAGATTCACCAGCACGTGCTGCTTCAATCGCTGCGTTCAACGCCAACAAGTTCGTTTGTTCAGATACACCGCGAATCACTTCAATAACATCGTTGATCTGTACTGATTGCTCTTTTAGACGCAGTACAACTTGCGCGGCATCGTTCAATGCTTGAGACATTTGCGCACTTGCGTCTGCACTTTCTTGGAAGATAGCCAAACCAGATTGCGCTAGACCGTCCGCTTCGCGTGCTGTTGCATCAGCAGAGGTCGCATTGTCACTTACGTTGTTTGCAGTGCTTGCTAGCTCATTTACCGCAGAAGCAACTTGCTCGATTTCTGCCAATTCTTGTTGAGCGTTCGCTTCTGCTTGCGTCATTACTGCAGCAAGTTCTGTCGATGCAGACGCCACTTCTTCACTGATTCGAGTTAACTGATCAACGATGCTGTAAAGTTGAGACGCGGTTTGGTTAACGTCTTTGCTTAGCTGAGCAATCTCGTTGTCGCCTTCGACATCCGCGCGAACAGAAAGGTTACCAGCCGCCAGTTCACGCATCACACGTTGCAGCTTTTGGATTGGTGTAACAATCATGCCAGATAGGAACCATGCGCCAATAAGCGAGAACACAAACACAGCAAGAACCGTCAGCATAGCATTGGTTTGAACACGCTCGTTTTGTGCGTTACTTTTTGCTGTTGATTCAACCGCTTGATCGTTCACGTGTTTAGACAAAGTGTTGATGCCTTGCACCATTTCATTACCAACACGGCGGTACTCAGAAATAAATGCACGGTATTCGTTGTCTGATTTCAGACCTTGATCGTATTGGTTGAAAAACGCTACAGAGCGCTGTGAGTACTGCACATACGCTTCAATCGCTTTACGCACTTCAATCGCATCTTCACGAAACAGGTTGCGCGCTTCGATCGCACTTAGATCCGCTTCAACTTGTTTCAAGCCTGCTTTTAGCTCATTTAAGAAAGTTTCACGACGAGAAGCATCGTAAATTGCGTAAACCGCGCTGATGCGCAATGGGTAAATTTGATCGTCGATACGCGCCAAAGTGTCTTTATGGAAAACCAAAGACTCTTGGTTAGAAGCAATAACGTCTTGCTCCGCTTGAAGATTGTTTTTAGTAATCCACAGAGCAATAAACAAAACAATAGCGGTAAATAATACCGGAACCAAAATTTGGGTTCGTACTGACAAGTTTTTCAGTGATAGCTGCATGACTGGACCTCAGTTATATGCGTGATGCCTACTTGCTTCCATGCGACGGGATTGTTCCCGGACGAATAAACAAGTGGCGAATATTAGAGGTCGATCACACTTTTGTCTAGTACAAAAAGTCCCCATTTTCAATCTGTTATTGACAATATCCCGACACTAGTGTCGGGATATTGTCGTTATTACAGGTTGTGATTAATTGTGATGATATTTATTCACATCCAGAGCAAATATCGCTTACTTTCTCAGCGAATTGAGCTTCGCTTGAGCAAGGCCAAAAATCGTATCAATCGGGTAAGAACCTTCATCTGTCGGCTCACCTGCCACCTTGCCGGTGAACAGTTCAATGGCCTCAGTAACGTGGTCAATTGCCCAAATATGGAACTCCCCTTTTTCTACCGCTTTCACGATGTCAGCTCGTAGCATCAAGTTATGAACATTCGAACGAGGAATGATCACGCCCTGTCCGGAGTGACGACCTTTGATCACACACACATCATAGAAACCTTCGATTTTTTCGTTTAAGCCACCAATCGGCTGCGCTTCACCAAATTGGTTCATTGACCCCGTGATCGCGATATCTTGTCGATTTGGTTGTTTAGAAAAAGCCGAAACGACCGCGCAAAACTCCGCCATGCTCGCGCTGTCTCCGTCGACACCACCGTAAGATTGCTCAAAGGTAATCGTCGTCGTGAGTGGCACTCGCGCGGTTTTTCCGAATACGGAAGACAGATAAGCCGATAGGATCATCACACCTTTTGAATGGATACTGCCGCCAAGATCGACGCTGCGTTCAATATCGATGACGTCGCCATCGCCGTAGCATGTCGTGGCAGTAATACGGTTAGGCGCACCAAACATATAATCGCTGGTACTCAACACCGACAACGCGTTCACTTGCCCTATCGCCGAACCCTCAGTGAGAATCAACGTAGTGCCGTTTAAGAACGTCTCCATCACACTGTCTCGCAAACGGCTGACGCGCATCTCCTGATTTTTCATCGCCTCTTCGACGTGGCCAATGCGGATCATGTTTGAGTTTGCTTGGCGAGCCACGTAGTTCGACTCTCGAAGCAAGTTGGCGATATTAGCCGAATGCAGAGATAGCTTGGATTGGTCGCCAGACAAACGTGAGCTGTATTCGATGATTCGAGCAATGGCTTTGCGATCGCAATGCAGCATATTGTTGTCATGCACCACGCTAGAGATAAAGCGCGCGTAATGCAGCTCAGACTCCGGCGTACGTTTCATTTCGTCTTCGAAATCTGCCGTCACACGGAACAACTCGCTGAACTCTGGATCGTAATGTTGGAGTAATTGGTAAGTTCGGTAATCCCCAAACAAGATGATTTTGATATCAAGCGGAATCGGTTCAGGATCTAATGAAACCGCCCCCGTCAACGTCACCTCTTTTTCTAATGACGTAAAGCTTAGTTGGCGAGAGCGCAGCGCACGTTTTAAGCCATCCCAGACATACGGCTGCTCCAACACTTTTTGCGCGTCCATTAACAGAACGCCGCCGTTGGCTTTGTGCAAACTACCTGCACGGATCAGTGAGAAGTCGGTAAAGACTGTTCCTTTGAATGTCGCAGTTTCAATCGAGCCAAACAGTGAGTGGTAATTTGGGTTCTCTTCCACCACGATTGGGAAATCGCTGTTGTTACGACTCACTAACACGTTCACTTTGTAGCGACGAGGCAACTTTTTATCTAAAGACGCAGCAGCAATCTCACCTTGTTCACCACTTTGATCGAGGAAAATATCCGCGTTTTCAACGATATCTTTTTGCAACTCCGTCAAATAGGTTTTGATTTCGGAGTATTCCGAATAATCCACTTTGAGCTTTTTAATGAAGTGAGTAATCACATCGAGCGTAACTTCATCATTCAGCTTTTTGATTTTGTCGCTGTAGGTATCCTCCCACTCGGTCAGTTCACGCACCATGGAACGTAAACTCACCTCTAACGCGTCAATGCTGTCACTAAACTGTTCTTGCTCTTTTTTGCTCAAGGCATCAAAAGATTCTTCAGTGTGCAACTCATCGCCATTCATGGCGACAAATTGATAATCGCCTTGCGATGTGATCGTCAGGCTGATGCCGTGCTCTTTTGCTTCACGGCTAATGCGGTCCAATTCATTTTGCTGTTTGTTTGCCAACTGGTTTTTCAAACGATCAGCACGGCTAAAGTACATTTCGTTATCAAAAGCTAATGGCAGCGCATTAAGCAATTTCCCCATTAAGGCTTCAATATCAACACGCAGTTTGTTACCGATTCCACAAGGGAGCTTTAACACTTTAGGCGTGCGTGTATCTTCAAAATTCGCGACGTAACACCAGTCAAACAACGCACCGGCGTCATGCTGGTGACGATTCAAATAGCGCAGAATCATCGTGCGCTTACCTAGCCCGTTCTGACCGATGGCGTAAATGTTGTACCCTTTTTCCTTAATTGACATCGCAAACTCGACCGCTTTTTGCGCACGCTCTTGTCCCACGATTTCGTCAATAGGAGGCAGTTCCTTGGTCGACTTACATGGCATATTCTCTAGATCCGCTACAGAATACAGCTGTTGAGGTTCCAATCTTAGTATTGCCATATCCGCTTCCTTTTTCTTATTGTCGTAACTTGAGTGTAGAGATTATTTGTTTAATTTTAAGTGATTTAGCTTACACCATGGTTTAATCGCACACTTTATGACCATCAAAATGAAAATAATACGCACTTGCAATTGATAATCAATTTCATTTAATATCTTCAGCAAATCAACTTTTGTGGAGATGGACATGAATATTGAGCAATGCTGGATGCGCTATTTGAAAGCGGAGCAATTGATGGAGCAAGGCCATTGGCCAGAAGCTCATCGCTTATACGAAGATGTGCTCAATCACTTGCCTAGCCATATCCATAAGGCGCTAGAGAATGACCTTACCAAGCCTTGCCAATTTGTGTGTCTGGTCAGCGGATTACGCGATGCGAGCGTGGCGCAATCTGAGATCCTCAACAAATTGGGATTACAGCGCGACGCATTTTCAGCCCTCAACCAAACTTATGCGCTGTTCCAATTTTTGCAGCTTGAAAGCCATGAGCTGATTGAGCGTGTTGGCCACCTACTCGGTCAGCAAAGTGAGGACTTACTTGCACACATGGCCGCATTTTGCTCTGCGCAGCGCAATGCTCAATGGATGATAGAGCTGGACCATGTCACTCGCGCCCATGAACAGTTTTTGCATTTACAGGCGATGAGCTCAGCAGAAGCGGTTGCTCCCAACCTCTACAACTAATGAGTACCAGAGCAATGGAAAGCAGCAGGATTTAAGCGCCATCACCATTGCTCTAGGTTTATTTGCTATATCAAACACAAGGATACGTGATGTCTTCTCAAACCATTCTTTCGGTGAACAACTTGTCTGTCAGCTTTACGACAAACGATGGGATCGTCGATGCAGTAAAGAATGTTAGCTTCGAGCTACAAGCGGGTGAAACGCTGTCTATCGTCGGCGAATCTGGTTCCGGCAAATCAGTTTCCACCAACGCTTTAATGAAGCTGCTACCAGACAACGCCATTGTCCATCCAGACTCGTCAATCATGTTTGAAGGCGAATCCATTCTGGACAAAACTGAGCGACAAATGCAGCGCATTCGCGGCGATCGCATCGGAATGATATTCCAAGAGCCGATGACTTCACTGAATCCGTACATACGGGTCGGTATTCAAGTGGCGGAAGCCATGATGTGTCATCGCTCCGTCAATCAGCGCAAAGCCAAAGAACGTGTGCTTGAACTGTTTGATTTGGTTCATTTGCCGAACCCGCAACAAGCCTATGATAAGTATCCACATGAGTTTTCTGGTGGTCAGTTACAGCGCATCATGATTGCCATGGCGCTAATTAACGAACCAGACATCTTAATTGCCGATGAACCGACAACCGCGCTTGACGTTACTGTTCAGGCGGAAGTGCTACTGCTGATTAAAGAGATTCAAGCAAAAATGGGGATGGCTATTTTATTTATCACCCATGACCTAGGCGTGGTGAAACACTTTGCCGATCGTGTGTTGGTGATGTGCAAAGGTGAGGTCGTTGAAGAAGGCATTACTGAGCACTTGTTTTCTGAACCTCAGCATGAATACACCAAAATGCTGATTAACTCGATTCCGAAAGGAAGCAAAACCCCCGTTGATGAGAAAGCGTCGGAATTGCTCAACGCTGAAGACATTCGTGTGAAGTTTTTGGTGACGCCTCACTTCATCCCAAGCAAAAACGAGTACTTCGAAGCGGTAAAAGGCATCTCGTTACAACTAAAACAGGGCGAAACACTAGGCATTGTTGGTGAATCCGGTTCGGGTAAATCCACGTTAGGGCGTGCGTTGATCGGTTTGCTACCGTCTACCGGAAAAATTGAGTTTAAAGGTCAAAACATGGCCTCACTCAGTGATAAAGAGCGGTTCGATCTGAAAAAAGACGTACAAATGGTGTTCCAAGATCCATACGGTTCGCTTTCACCACGTATGACCATCGGGGAAATCATCACTGAAGGATTAACCGTCCACCGACCATATTTAAACAAGAAAGAACGCATGCAAAAAGCACGTGATGTTCTGCGCGAAGTACGTTTGGATCCCGCATCTATAAACCGCTATCCGCACGAATTTTCCGGTGGGCAACGTCAACGTATTGCGATTGCACGAGCCTTGATTTTGGAACCGTCGTTTATCTTGCTTGATGAGCCGACCTCAGCCTTAGATCGCTCAGTGCAACTCACTGTCATCGATCTTCTCAAAGACTTGCAGAAAAAACACAATATTGGTTATTTGTTCATAAGCCATGATTTATCAGTGGTTAAGGCGCTTTCTGATCGCGTATTAGTGATGCAAAAAGGAGAAGTGATGGAGCAAGGAAGCGCACAAGAGATTTTCCATCACCCAAAAAGTGAGTACACTAGAAAACTGATTGATGCCTCATTTGATCTTGAAAACAATGAAAATCAAAATGATGCTGCTTAGATTCATCACAGTTTCATATTAATGAACTAGGATTAAGTAAAGATGATTATTTCATCTTTACTTGAGAATGGCGTAGCTGCCTTTCGGTTTGGCCGCCGAGACTGGTTGGTTCATCGAGTCAGACTTAGTCAACCTGACTCAACAATACTGAAAAATAGTATTACTTGAGTTCCCCCAACCATGAAAAATGCCGCGATTCTGTCGCGGCATTTTTTATTCTCTAAAGCTCAAAACCGTCAAATCGACTCAATACCCATGTTGTATAGCGTAAATGCGTACACATCGGTCGTGAGATCGATTTGCTTGCTGAGCGGCATACCGGCACCATGACCTGCATTCACATCAATACGAATCAACACCGGATTTTCGCCTTGCTGTTTGTCTTGCAGTTCGGCAATAAACTTATACGAGTGGGCAGGCACAACTCGGTCGTCATGATCAGCGGTTGTCACCAAGGTAGCAGGGTACTGCACGCCTTCTTTTACATTGTGAACAGGTGAATACCCAAGTAAGTATCGGAACATCGCTTCACTTTGTTCTGACGTGCCGTAGTCGTACTTCCAGCCTTCACCAGACGTAAATGTGTGGTAACGCAGCATATCAAGCACACCAACCGCAGGCAGCGCAACTTTGAATAGTTCAGGACGTTGCGTCATACACGCTCCAACTAACAAACCACCGTTAGAACCACCACGAATCGCTAGTCGCTCCGAGCTGGTGTAGTCGTTTTCAATTAGGTATTTCGCTGCCGCAATAAAGTCATCAAACACGTTTTGCTTTTGCTGCTGAGTGCCCGCATTGTGCCAAGCTTTACCATATTCACCGCCGCCTCGCATGTTGGCGACAGCGTAAATGCCACCCAATTCTAGCCAGTTGGCCACATTGCCAGAAAACATCGGAGTGAGGCTGATGTTAAAACCGCCATAACCATACAGCATGGTTGGCGCACTGCCATCAAGTGAGATGCCCTTCTTGTATGAGATGAACATTGGAACTTGCGTGCCATCTTTTGAGGTGTAGAACACCTGTTTTGACTCATACTCATTACGATCGAACGGCGCTTTTGATTCTTGGTAAAGCGTCGATGCACCAGATTCGACATCAAATGAGAAGATCGTCGGTGGTGTCACGTAGTTAGTAAAGGTGTAATACAGCGTGGTTTCTTCTTTTTTACCCGCTAGACTGTAAGCCGTGCCTTCTCCCGGCAGTTCTACATCTCGAATCCACTCACCTTGGTAGGTAAACTGCTGCACTTTAGAAAGCACATCCACCATATAAGTCGCAAACAGATAACCGCCACCTTTGCTGATTTCTAACGGCTGTTCTTGTTCAGCAATCACGTCAGCCCATTGTTCTGTCTGAGTGTTGTAGCTGACAACTTTGCCGTTCGGCGTATCTAGGTTGGTGTAAAGCAGCAAAGTTTCGTCTTGACTATCAATCAAGTAGGTGTCGCCTTGCGTCGTATCGCGCAGTGTTACAATCGCTTGGGAGTCAGACTGTAAATCGACATAAAACAGACGATTACCCGATGTGGATTCTGCGCCAGAAATAATGAGGAAGCGATCATCCGTCGTCGTCGTACCAGACACATAGCGATGAATCTGAGCGCCCTGCTCACCAAAAATCACTTTGTCTTCAGATTGAGGGGTACCAAGTTCATGATAATAAAGCTTGTGATACTCAGTTCGAGCAGACAACTCGCTGCCTTGCGGCTTGTCGTAACTTGAGTAATAGAAGCCTTTGCTGCCCAGCCAAGAAATCGACGTAAACTTCGCATCAACGATCTCTGGCTCTAGCTGTTCTTTAGTTTCCGTATCAATGACAAAAATCTTACGCCAGTCACTGCCTCCTTCCGAGATGGAATATGCCACCAAACGATAGTCTTTCGAGAAGCTGACTTCGCCAAGAGAGGTCGTGCCCTCTTCGGAGAACGTATTTGGGTCAAGGAAGACCTCGGCTTCTCCCTCGTCTTTACGGCGATACAATACGCTTTGGTTTTGCAAACCGTCGTTTTTGTAGAAGTAGGTGTAGTCACCACGTACAAATGGCTGGGAATATTTTTCGTAGTTTTGGCTGTTCGCGACTAAGTCACGGATCTGTTGGCGGTACGGGATCTGACCAAGAAAATCGAAGGTCACTGAGTTTTGACCCGAAACCCATTGTGCGGTTTCTTCACTGCGATCATCTTCTAACCAGCGATAAGGGTCGGCAATGTCGTGACCAAAATAAGTATCCACGACAGAATCTTTACGTGTTTTTGGGTAATGCATAACGTCCGTGTTACTCCGTTTGAAGTGTTTTGTTTTTATTGAGATTTATTCTCAATAGCTAGATTAGGGCTCAAGTGGCGAAATTCAACAAAAAAATGCAAACAATATGAAGCACCTAGAAGTAATGAGAAATGGTGAGGTAACGTTCGCGAATGTGCTCGATAAGCAGCTTAACCTTATTCGGCGGCTGACGCGTAAACGGATATACCGCATAAATGCCCAGCTTTTTGCCGACCAGTTCAGGGAAAATATCCACCAGCTGGCCATTACGAATATCGTGGTACACCAAACAGCGAGGCACATACGCAATGCCGTGTCCGCCTAATGCTGCTTTGCGCAGAGCGGTGGCATTGTCGGTTGAAAAGCTTCCAGAGACTCGAACAATATAATTGCCTTCGTCACTCTTAAATTCCCACTCCGATGCACCGGTGGTTTGATAAGCGTATTGCAAACAGTTGTGCGAAGTCAGATCGATAGGTTCGATAGGTTTGCCGTTTTTAGCAATATAAGAAGGCGATGCGCATACCACCCATTGAGAGTCGAGTATGTGCCGAGCAATTAAACTGGAGTCTTCCAAGTAACCGGTTCGGATGACTAAATCGTAACCATCTGCGACAAGATCAACAAAGCGATTATCGAGCGACATATCGACAGTGAGCCCCGGATGAAGGTTACAAAACTCCGCCACCGCGTCGGCAAGAATCAAGTCACCGGAGATAGTCGGCACCGACATCTTGATATGACCGCTCACATTCTCTCCAAAGCCTGCAACAGCGTCCATAGCCTCCTGAGTGGCTTGCTTCACATTTTTAGCACTGTGTAACAACACCTTCCCAGCTTCGGTCAGGGTCAATTTGCGCGTAGTTCGATATAATAGTTGTGCACCTATCTCTTCTTCTAGTCGCGCCATTCTTTTGCTAACTACCGAATTTGTAAGGTTATTTGCCTCTGCAACCTTACTAAAACTGCCTAATTCGATGACCTGAGAAAACAGGATTAAGTCGTCTGCTCGCATACAATTATGTCACTTTTGGAATTAATTATTTTCATTATTTCCCTATATCAATAAAAAATAAAGGAGTAAATTCACGCCAAATTAACAAAACCATTACAACAAAAAGTCGCCTCTACAGCGGATTGACACCGTTCGAGAAGTCAGCGTACGAAGGATGTACAAATGAGTGAAACCCTACTAGCCCTAGTGGCCTTTTCGCCAATTGTTGTTGCCGCCATTTTATTGGTTGGTCTCAACTGGCCTGCTAAAAAAGCTATGCCTGTTGCGTTCGGTTTAACCGTCGCTATAGCCCTAATGTTTTGGGATATGTCAGCTACTCGCGTACTGGCATCAGTATTCCAAGGTTTAGGAATTACTGTCTCTGTTCTTTGGATCGTGTTTGGTGCCATCTTCTTGCTCAACACTTTAAAACACACTGGAGCGATCACCACTATCCGTAACGGATTTACCGATATCTCTGCCGATCGTCGAGTTCAAGCCATCATTATTGCTTGGTGTTTTGGTTCATTCATCGAAGGTGCATCGGGCTTTGGTACACCAGCAGCGATCGCCGCACCACTATTGGTTGCGATCGGTTTCCCTGCCCTAGCGGCGGTACTAATGGGCATGATGATTCAATCAACGCCAGTATCGTTTGGTGCGGTGGGTACGCCGATTATCGTGGGTGTAAACAAAGGTTTGGATACGCACAACATCAGTGAAGCGTTGGCAGCTCAAGGCTCAACATGGGAAGCATACCTACAGCACATCACGGCTAACGTTGCCGTAATTCATGCCGTGGTTGGTACGATAATTCCTGTATTGATGGCGATGATGTTAACACGTTTCTTCGGCAAGAACAGAAGCTGGAGCGAAGGTCTGGATATTCTACCGTTTGCGCTATTCGCAGGTGTGTCATTTACCGTTCCTTACGCATTAACTGGCGTGTTCTTGGGTGCTGAATTCCCATCGCTGATTGGTGGTTTGGTTGGTCTTTCTATCGTCGTAACTGCTGCGAAAAAAGGTTTCCTAGTTCCTAAAACAAAATGGGATTTTGAAAGCGAAGACAAATGGCCTGCAGAGTGGTTAGGCTCTTTGAAAGTGGATCTGCACGACAATCCCGGTAAGCCAATGAGCTTGGTAAAAGCGTGGATTCCTTATGTAATGCTGGCCGTTATTTTGGTAGCAAGCCGCGTAAGCTCGGAGTTTAAAGGTCTACTGCAAAGCATCAGCGTGTCGTTTAGCAACATTCTAGGCGAGACTGGCGTTAGCGCTGCCATTCAGCCGCTTTACCTTCCTGGTGGTGTACTGGTGTTCGTTGCTCTGCTTGCTGCTGTATTGCAAAGCGGTAGCGCAAAACCTTTGCGTGAAGCATTCGGCGAATCAAGCAAAACGCTAATCGGTGCAGGCTTCGTATTGGTGTTCACTATCCCGATGGTACGTATCTTCATCAACTCAGGAGTGAACGGTGCTGACCTAGCAAGTATGCCTGTAACAACCGCGAACTTTGCCTCAGACCTCGTTGGCTCTGCATTCCCAGCACTGAGTGCAACGGTTGGTGCACTAGGTGCATTCATCGCGGGTTCGAATACCGTATCGAACATGATGTTCAGCCAGTTCCAATTCGAAGTCGCGCAGACATTATCTATCTCAAGCGTGGTTGTAGTGTCACTGCAAGCCGTTGGCGCGGCTGCGGGTAACATGATTGCCATTCACAACGTGGTGGCGGCATCTGCAACCGTCGGTCTACTAGGTCGTGAAGGCGCAACCTTGCGTAAGACGATCATCCCAACGTTCTACTACCTAGTAATGACAGGCATCATCGGTTTGGTTCTGATTTACGGATTCCAACTCACCGACGTCTTGATGAAGTAATACGAATGCAGGGCTCACTGCCCTGCCCGATTTGACACAGCTGTCAGCACTACTACCCCGACATGTTGATTTAGCTTGCTACATCAATTCCCCCGGCAGCTGTGTCACCTTTCCAGTTTGCATAACTGACTGAGCGATTAAATCAAGATTGTTCAACCAATTATGTAAGTGGGTTACCTAAATCACCGATTCAAAAGTAAGTGATGCAAAGGTAACTATACTCATTTTGATGCTTTTAGCGCTTTGTGCGATGAAAGCTCACTTAAGAGCAAATGCTCCACAACTTTGCTTAGAATAACCGCTAGGACACAATTATGATTATCTCAGCTTCTACCGATTACCGCGCTGCCGCGAAAGCCAAGCTACCTCCGTTTCTATTCCATTATATTGATGGCGGCTCTTACGACGAACGCACTCTGAAGCGTAATACTGACGATTTAGGCGATGTTGCACTACGCCAGCGCGTCCTACGCGATATGACAGACTTGAGTCTGGAGACCAAGATTTTCGGAGAGAAACTTGCGATGCCAATCGCACTGGCACCTGTTGGTCTAACTGGCATGTACGCTCGCCGTGGTGAAGTACAAGCAGCAAAAGCGGCAGAGAAAAAAGGCATTCCTTTTACCATGTCGACTGTGTCGGTTTGTCCGATTGAAGAAGTGGCACCAGCCATTGAGCGTCCAATGTGGTTCCAGCTATACGTACTAAAAGACCGCGGCTTTATGAAAAACGTTCTTGAGCGTGCAAAAGCAGCAGGCGTTACTACATTGGTGTTCACGGTAGACATGCCAGTTCCAGGTGCGCGTTACCGTGACATGCACTCTGGTATGAGTGGCCCTAACGCAGCAATGCGCCGCGTATGCCAAGCCATGCGCCACCCAAGCTGGGCGCTGGATGTTGGCTTGCTAGGGAAGCCACACGATCTTGGTAACATCTCAACGTATCGTGGTGAACCAACGAAACTAGAAGACTACATCGGCTGGTTGGGCGCGAACTTCGACCCATCGATCTCTTGGAAAGATCTTGAGTGGATTCGTGATTTTTGGGATGGCCCAATGGTCATCAAAGGCATTCTGGATGAAGAAGACGCGAAAGATGCGGTACGTTTCGGTGCAGATGGCATTGTGGTATCAAACCACGGTGGTCGTCAGCTCGATGGCGTATTATCAACAGCGAAAGCTCTGCCAAGCATTGCGGACGCCGTAAAAGGCGATCTGAAGGTCTTCGTAGACTCTGGTATTCGTACTGGTTTGGATGTTGTTCGTATGCTTGCACTTGGCGCAGACTGTACGCTGCTTGGTCGTTCATTCGTTTACGCGCTTGCTGCACAAGGTGGCGCTGGCGTAGAAAACCTACTCGACCTATACGACAAAGAAATGCGCGTGGCTATGACGCTGACTGGCGCAAAAACCATTGCTGACCTATCTCGCGATTCGTTGGTGAAAATCCCATAATCTTTACGAATACGCAGAAAGCAGAAACGAAAAAACGAGCCTCAATTGGCTCGTTTTTTTATTGCTCTTCAACCCGATAATTTGACGAGTAAGTTAGCTAACTTGGTGAACGTACTCAATGACGACTTGGTTGCCTTCAATGAACACATTGCGGATGTCACCATCCACTGTCACTCGGTTTTGCAAATGAACCGATCCCGCCGCCGACAGTTCTCTCTCAGTCAATGATGGAATCACTTGCCCAGGACGCACATGCAGCTGTTCACAAAGTTGTTTGATAAAACCTAGCGTCAGTGGCGAATTACCACGTAACAAGCCAGAAAACTCATGTAGGCTCAAACCTAGGCGCTTTGCCATTTCCATTTGAGTGATGTGCATTTTGGCTTTTTGTGACATCCAGATGTCGTAGAGCGCATTTCTATCCAGCTCTGTAAATTCCATATCTGCCTCCGATAATTCAAGTGCCAATACACTCTCACACTTGCTTGAGATAAATGTTAGCGATAAGTCAGAGAACTTATAATTGATCGTTCGAATATTTGCGCTCAGCGAAGGTATGGCAAGGCTTGCACACGTCTGCTTTCGATTCAAAATTCATCAGATAATAGTGATAAATGGATGAAATCCCGGAAATTACTGGGGTGATACTTCAATATCTGCTACCTTTCCCACCATGGTTCATCAGAAATAAAAGTTACTTATGTCACAGTGGTTTACCGATTTACAAAACTATGTACAAGCGCATAGTCAGGATTGGAGCGGAAGTGTTCTTTTTATCACGTTAGCCAGTTTTATCGCATGGATCGCTTGGCGAGTGATCCGTTCCCGTCTTGCAATTCTTGTCGAGAAAACCCCTTTTCATTGGGATAACATGTTGCTTGATGCGCTCAAAGCGCCAGTGAGCACACTCATTTGGTGTTGGCCTGCTACGGTGTCACTCGGCATCATTTTAGAAAGCGAACTGAATGACAAGATCAACTGGCTGAGCACGCTCAAGCTGATTCTTATTATCAGCGTCTTCGTATGGACCGTCATGCGACTGATCACCAATATCGAAGATTTCGTTCTGGAACAGAAAAACCGAGACGAAACCACCGTTCAAGCCATCGCAAAAGTTGGGCGCTTATTCATCATCACTATCGGCGTATTAACCATCATGCAGGCATTTGGCTTGTCTCTGTCTGGTCTGCTGACGTTTGGTGGTGTGGGTGGCTTAATCGTAGGTCTTGCTGCAAAAGATTTGCTGTCGAACTTCTTCGGTGGTTTGATGATTTACTTCGATCGTCCATTCAAAGTAGGCGATTGGATTCGCTCTCCAGATCGTCAAATCGAAGGCACCGTAGAGCGCATTGGTTGGCGCATGACCAGCATCCGCACGTTTGATAAACGCCCACTTTATGTGCCGAACTCCGTGTTTAGCAACATCGTGGTTGAAAACCCTTCCCGAATGCTAAACCGTCGAATCTACGAAGTGGTGGGCTTGCGTTACGATGATGCCGACAAAGTGCCAGAAATCATCACCGCAGTGCGCGAAATGTTAAAGAATCACAAAGACATCGATACGCGCCAAACCTTGATTGTGAACTTTGATACCTTTGGCCCATCATCGTTGAACTTCTTTATCTACACCTTCACGAAAACCGTGAACTGGGTGAGATACCACGAAGTGAAACAAGATGTCTTATTGAAAGTCGTCGGCATCATTAAAGAGCACAACGCAGATATAGCGTTCCCAACTCAAACACTGAAGCTCGACCCGATTCAAATGGCGAAAAATCAAGAAGACAGCGGTTTTTAATTCGCTCTTAAACACACAAAGCCCACTCAACATTGAGTGGGCTTTGTTTTATTTCGGGCTTACCAAACCTCAAAAAACATCGGTTATTTGGTAAGAACCATACGAGCATTGAGCGGTTGAACTGGACGATTGTTTTCCCCCATGACGTGTTCAAATTGCGCAATTTGCTCTGCCGAAATGCTTTGTGGATCTTTGATCACAAGCCAACGCACGCCTTCTGAACATGGTGGCGAGGTCAACGAGCCGTTAAATCGGTAGTAATCTTTGTCGCTAGGAATCAACGCGTTTGCATCGAAAGGAGCGCGAATCGCTACGTTTTGATCTCTTTCCGGTACATTTTCTAGCAGATTAGCCAACGCCGGATTGGCTTTGCCTTGTTCAAAAAATACCGCCACTACTGCTAAATTGCCTTGCTCATCGGCATGGACGTAATGCGCTTCCAATGGGTAAGATTTGCCGTCGACATGGTTTTCAGATGGTGTATGGAAATGAAACTGCTTTAAAGCAAACGCTTTGCCATCAATGGTCAGAACATTCTCTCCCTCAATGCTGGTTTGCAATGTGTGACCATTGTTTGTTAGTGCAACCACTTTGCCTTGGTAATCCAATTGCAGTTTTGCTAATTCAGCTTGCGTTGCCGAATGAATATCAATCGGGCTTTGGTTTTTACCTTGCGCACATTCAGAAGCAAACTCGCCCCAATGCTCTGGTCCGTGACTTCCTTCGTAACCCCAGTTTGCTGCGTTGGCCGAACCAACGAATACCAAAGACAATCCAATCGCTGTAAGTGACTTTTTCATGATTTTCCTTATCCCTTCAAGTGAAGTGTTGTAAAAGCAAAGCCATACTAATCTCACAGGATTCGGTCGTTACAGAGTGGAAACTATGATTGCAAACAAACTTTGGAATCAACTCCTCTAGTCATGCAATTGATATGATGCTCAAAATTGAACATCAACGATTATTGAGTCGGTATAAGTGCCCGCTGGAGGGGTATTTTGGCTTGTCATTATCTGCGCGCGATAATTGTAGTTCTGTGGAGTAATACCATCTGGAATGGCATCGCCAGTATCGACATCGCTCTGTTCGCGGCGCTCAGCACCAGCCGAGCCCCAGCGCTCCGTCGATGAAGACTTATAGATTTCATAATCCAAATAGTTACCATCAGATGCCATCCTTCGTTGGCCTCCTGAAGCATTTACGCCATCGTTTAAACCAATGGTGAAGGAACTGTTCTTGGTACAAGTTAACGATATAACCTGACTAACGGGATCGAAGCCCGCCACCAATGGGGATGAACCAAAATCAATATCCGGCGCGGTGATCATACAGTCGGGAGTCACTTCCAACTCGACCGTAATAGTACTTTGAGCACTCCCCTCAGTCCGCATAATACATACTCCTGGTAGACCTACGCCCTTGCAGTAATTCCAATTCCAAGACGCCATAATTTGGTCTGTATAAATTCCGGCCGAAAGGTTACTTCCAGCTCCCGTCCGAGCATAAAGAGGGAACTCAACTTGGTCTCCAAACAGCCCCAACAAATCTAACAAGTCGGTGTCTGTGAAGGTGTGCAATTGGCCAAAAACATACTCTTGTGAAAGGCTTGAATCGCCAAAGATCTGATAGTTAATTACCGAACTGGCATCTCCTTGGGTGGTCATCTGCCCACCATTGAGGCTGGTAAATGTGACGGACACATAGTCGCCACTCAACAACGACACAAGTGTCGAAAAGTCACACGTTATCCCGGCATGAGGCTGAGCTGAACTTTGTTGCTGAGTGCTCGACACCGTAAATGAAGAAACATTGCCAAACTGGATTGAAGGTGTTAGCGCAGTGAGCTGACAAGCTATTGTCGAGCACGAGAAAAAGAGAAGTAGACTAGCCAGCCAGCGATGCAAAATCATAGTGCCGCCTCATCTTCTGTTTTGAGGCAAACCTGACTATTCAGTGTTTGTATTTTTTTGACTCTCGCGCTCATACAACCCTTCAATTGAAACTTTACATGGTGACTGCCCTTGAGGATAAAACAGAATGTAACTGCCCGGATCAATGCCTTCAAAGTAGGTAAACCCATCCCACCCAATTTGACTGACTAATCCTGTCTCTGAACGCCCAAACGTGCCAAGCGACAGGACTAGGTGATTTTCATCCACAACGGTCATACTCAATGCAATTTGCAGCTCAATGGGAAACTCTAATAAATAACCGTAACCTGCATGTATCGAAGCGAACTGCTCTGTCGTCGAAAATGCCGCATTCGCTGGTAAAGTGAGTGGGTCAATTTCATATTTGGCGGTGTAATACGCGGTAGCCCAAGGCACTAGCAAATAGCCATCCTCGTCAGTCACGCCAACAATTTGGTTTTCATATTTAACCGGAATACCGTCAAAACCACTGGTGCTGACCACGGCAAAGCTGTCATACACTTCGTTAGCAGGGAAGATTTTGCCATCCAATGTCGAGACTGAACCCGCTATTTCCGCAAAATAATCATAATTCCCACTGGTACCATTGAGCCCTCCTCGAAACTGAGCCCACGAGGCACGATGGGGCAGGCATGGTTTCTCTATGAATTAAGCAACAAAGCCCATATAAAGCTCCATTTTCTAACATTCCACTGTATATCGATGATTGTTTTATTAGTTATAGCTCAAGCATTACAAACTAAGTGCATATAAAATACGAAACATATAAAAGAAGTAAGTTAGGTATAAAAACAGGCACACTTTAAAAATAAATAACCACAAAAGACAACTTTTACGAGATATAAAACCACAAAATGCCCTTAAAAATAAAAAAGTAATTTGGTTATTCTAAATACGGAAAGTGAAGCTTTGCTGAAGTTTCAGAAGAAAATAAAGTCGATTTGAACAGAGTCGAGCAGGAAATTGGTTATTAAACGGCAGTAAAATTCTAGGCTTAAATTAAGAAAATGGACGAAAAAGATAGAGCTAAAATAAGTAAATTACCACCTTCTAAAGAAGGTGGCTTTGTGTGAGCCCCCTAAAAGGGGGCCTAGACCAGAACCTCGATGTGGCACCGCAGTCTCTCTTCACTCTCCAACACTAAATTTATGGCATCACTTATAGAGTGCAACTAAACAAAACTATTGAGTTCGTTGAAGATGTGTACTGAAGTGCTTTGACTTACTTCTGGTGAGTACGATACAAAAGTAAGAAATTTGGGAATTAGGCAAAGCCGCAACGAATGATAACCACCTACTGAAGTAGGTGGTTTAGGGCTGAAAACAAAAAGCGCCCCTTTTGGAGCGCTTTTCTTACTAGAACTGATTATTCCCAATCAAGAATAACTTTGCCCGACATGCCAGAGCGCATGACGTCAAAGCCTTCTTGGAAATCATCAATCTTGTAGTGGTGCGTGATGATTGGCGATAGATCCAAACCAGATTGAATCAGTGAAGCCATCTTGTACCACGTTTCGAACATTTCGCGGCCGTAAATGCCTTTGATAACCAGACCTTTGAAGATCACTTGGTTCCAGTCAATACCCATGTCTGATGGCGGAATACCCAACAGAGCGATACGACCACCGTGGTTCATTGTTGTTAGCATTGAGTTGAATGCAGCTGGGTTACCCGACATTTCAAGACCTACGTCGAAGCCTTCTGTCATGCCTAGTTCAGCCATTACATCTTCAAGCTTCTCTTCAGCCACGTTTACTGCACGTGTTACGCCCATTTTACGAGCAAGCTCTAGACGGTATTCGTTTACGTCTGTGATAACCACATGACGAGCACCAACGTGTTTAGCAACCGCTGCCGCCATAATACCTATTGGGCCAGCACCTGTGATCAGCACGTCTTCACCCACAAGGTCGAAAGAAAGTGCGGTGTGTACTGCGTTACCAAACGGGTCAAAGATAGACGCTAGATCGTCAGAGATCTCGTCTGGGATCTTGAACGCGTTGAACGCTGGGATAACCAAATATTCTGCAAATGCGCCTTCGCGGTTTACACCCACACCGATAGTGTTACGGCATAGGTGAGTACGACCGCCACGACAGTTACGACAATGACCACACGTGATGTGACCTTCACCAGATACACGGTCACCGATTTCAAAGCCACGAACTTCCTGACCAATCGCGACCACTTCACCCACGTATTCGTGGCCAACAACCATAGGTACTGGAATGGTTTTTTGTGACCATTCGTCCCAGTTGTAAATGTGTACGTCTGTACCACAAATCGCAGTTTTCTTAATTTTGATCAGAATGTCGTTATGGCCAACTTCAGGTTTATCAACCTCAGTCATCCAGATGCCTTGTTCAGGCTTTAGCTTTGATAGTGCTTTAATTTTCATAGTATTCACCAAATATTGCCCCGCTCAGTGCGAAACAAAAAATCTCTATAAGGTTCATCATCACTCAACAATGCGGGATAAAAGGCTTAACCCAATGAGCCTGCTCCAACGGAGATTTGGGCAAGCCTTTGTCATCAAACCGCATCAACATGAGAGATATCGAACTTAGATAATGCCCATGTCTTTACCAACTTGGATGAACGCATCGATCGCACGATCTAGCTGCTCACGAGTGTGCGCTGCTGACATTTGAGTACGGATGCGCGCTTGGCCTTTTGGTACTACAGGGAATGAGAAGCCGATTACGTAGATGCCTTTTTCTAAAGCACGCTCAGCGAACTCCGCTGCAACTTTTGCATCGCCCAACATGATTGGAATGATCGCGTGGTCTGCGCCGCCCATTGTGAAACCTGCTGCTTCCATACGAGCACGGAAATGCGCTGCGTTTTCCCATAGACGGTCACGTAGGTCGCCGCTTTCTTCTAGTAGATCTAGAACGCGGATAGAAGCGTTTACGATTGCTGGTGCAACAGAGTTAGAGAATAGGTATGGACGAGAGCGCTGACGTAGCCAGTCAATCACTTCCGCTTTACCAGATGTGTAGCCGCCAGAAGCGCCACCCATTGCTTTACCTAGCGTACCAGTGATGATGTCGATACGGTCAACCACGTTGTGGTGCTCGTGCGTACCTGCCCCCGTTTTACCCATGAAGCCAACTGCGTGAGAATCATCAACCATCGTCAATGCGCCGTACTTCTCTGCTAGGTCACAGATAGCTGGAAGGTTTGCTACTACGCCATCCATAGAGAACACACCGTCCGTTACGATAAGGATGTGGCGAGCACCTGCTTCTTTCGCTGCGATCAGTTGTTGCTCTAGCTCTTCCATGTTGTTGTTTGAGTAACGGAAGCGCATTGCTTTACATAGACGAACACCGTCAATGATTGATGCGTGGTTCAGTGCATCAGAAATGATCGCATCTTCTTTACCAAGAATGGTTTCGAACAGACCTGCGTTTGCATCAAAGCAAGAGGTGTAAAGAATCGTATCTTCTTTACCGAGGAATTTAGAAAGCTTTTGTTCTAGCTCTTTGTGGATGTCTTGAGTCCCGCAGATAAAACGTACTGATGCCATGCCGAAGCCGTGCTCATCCATGCCAGCTTTACCTGCTTCGATAAGCGCTGGATGGTTTGCTAGGCCTAGGTAGTTGTTCGCACAAAAGTTCAGTACTTCTTCACCTGTCGAGATTTTAACAGCGGCTTGCTGTTGAGAGGTAATGATACGCTCTGCTTTGTAAAGACCTTCAGCCTTCACTTCTTCAATTTGCTGTTGAATCTGTTGGTAAAATGCAGAAGACATTCGCAATTCCTTCCTAGTTGTTTTGACGAGTTTTCACTCATTTCGAATTTGGTTTAGCCTTTACGTGACGGGCGTCACAGGCCATCAGCTATCAATTAATTGTAGTGTAAAACAAGGAAAGGAAAACGATTATCCCTCAAGGTGGAAAAGCATTAATGAATTTGAGGAACAAATAACATCAATGCTTTTCTATGAGGTTGTATTGAAAGGAGTTATGACCAAGTAGGTTGGTTTAGAAGTTGCTCAAACTCCTTCGCTGGCACAGGGCGGCTATAGTGGAAACCTTGGCCGAACTCACAGTTTAGCTCGTTGAGATAATCCACATGGCGTTGCTCTTCGATACCTTCTGCGACAATTTTAAGACGCAAGGCTTTGGCCATAGCAATGATCACGTTGACCAGTTCACGATCAGAGTCGTTCTCAAACACGTTTTGCATAAAACTGCGGTCGATTTTCAGACGGTCAAACGGGAACTTCTGCAAGTAACTCAGTGCAGAATAGCCCGTGCCGAAGTCGTCAATCGTCAGTTTGGTACCAAGCGCACGTAGGTTATCCAGCATGTCTACCAATTCATCATCATGGTTAAACAACAAGCTCTCGGTTACCTCGACATCAAATTGCTCAGCAGGCAAACCCGATTCTTCTAAGCTTTGCCTAATGAACGCCAATAAGCGATCACAATAGCGGAATTGAACGCTAGAGAAGTTCACCGATACAAACAACGGCGAAATGGATTGCCACTGTGCTGCTTGATAACACGCTTGCTGAATGGCGAACTCGCCAAGTTGATGAATCAATCCGTTTTTCTCTGCAATCGAGATGAACTCTTCTGGATTGACGAAGCCGAACTTCTCATCGTTCCAACGCATCAATGCTTCTGCGCCAACAATTTTGCCGCTTTTCAGTTCGATGATTGGCTGATAGTACATTTCGAGCAGTTGGTTCGAGATCGCATTACGCAATCGACTTTCTAGATCCAAGTAACGCTGTAGATCTTGGTTCATGTTGTGGTTGTAGAAACAGAACGCATCGCGGCCATCTTGCTTCACGCGGTACATTGCCATGTCGGCACACGCCAACAGTTGCTCGGCGTTATCACCGTCGTCTGGGAAAACCGACATGCCGACACTGCCCGTCAGGAAAAACTCGTGATTATTCCAAACAAACGGTTCACTAAAGGCCGATAACACACTCGAAGCAACGCGCTTCGCGGTATCGTTATCTGGTAAATCTGGAATCACCAACAGGAACTCATCCCCACCGATTCTGGCGAGCAAATCGGTTTTTCTCGCGACGTTTTGAAGACGCTGAGCACTGAGTTTGAGAATTTCATCCCCGACAAAATGGCCCATAGAATCGTTGATCTGTTTGAAGTGGTCCAAATCAATAAACATCACCAATACTTTTGACCCCGTACGAGATGCACGAATAAGTTCCAACGCCAATCGTTCTGAGCCATAACTGCGATTTGGCAATTCTGTTAAGGTGTCGTATTTGGCTTGGAATGCAAGCTCTTTCTCCGATGCTTTTCGGCGCTCTATTTCTTTGGTGAGTTTGTGGTTTTGTTGAGAAAGAATATCTTTACGCTTTTTCTCTTCCTCAAGCTTAATCTTTAATTCCAATTTATTATTGTTTGCGATAAATGCATAACACAGCGCAATAACAATCATCACGGCGAGAATACTTAGCCCAAAAATAAAGAGTCGAGAAGTAAAAATATCTCGCTCGTTGAGCGGTTCAAACCATGCCATCAATTTAAAGTGATGTTGTTCCACTGGCACTTCGAAATATATTTTCCCATCCAAAACCTTAGAAAGAAAATGATTCTCATCTGCATTAGTGGTTGAATTTTTAGTGATGGAATCCCACACCACCATTTCAACATCTTTTATTTTTAGCACCATACGACTGTAGCTGTCTTCGTGCTCTTGATTGGTTAATTGCTCAATAACAATATCTTTATTGATGTCCGCAATTAAAAAAGCCACTGGTTTCCCAGAAAATTTGACTTGCTTAATCACTTGAATCCGAATGTTGTCACCATCACGAGTGGCACAAACTTCTTCCGGATGCCCGTGTTGGGTCATCAAATCATGGATATCCATTGGCTTGAGATCTTTTGGGCCAGTCGTGACGATGGTTGTTCCGTCACTGCCCACCAGCGTTAACTTGTTGTAGATGTTGCTACTGTTGATCAACTTGCCGTCAATCTTCTCATCAAATCTACGCTTTAAGTTGATTAAACTTGCACCTAGGCCATATTCCATCGACATACCAGATGCTAAGTTTGCAAAAAATGTTTGAACGGTTTTGTCACTCGATAAATTATCTACGTCTTCACTTGCGATAGTAAATAAGTTGTCTAGTGTGCTTGCATAGCTTTTTACTTTTAAATCCAGCTCTCTATATTGAGAGTCTTTTAATTTATTCTGTCCAAGACTTGTAACAACAATAAGTATCGCTAAATAAATAGAAACGATTATTGCGCTTATCGTTATTATCTTTTTACTGGATATTTTTTTAACAGCCTTTTTCATCGAATTTTCTTACTATCTTCTAAGAAGTAATCGTTATAAAAGTAGTAAATGGACGGGTAGTATTTTTTAACGAGCTTTTCATACGTCCCATCTTTTTTAATAGAATCTAAATAACGATCAAACGCATCGCGTAATTCCGGTGAATTTTTACGGAACGCAACAGCCATTTTTTGATTTTCAGAAACAGGGCCAATGACTTTTATTTCTCCCGGCCATTTTTCTAAAGCAATTAATGTGTCTGCTACATCCAATAAGGTACTTTCAGCATCATTTTTCATGATGGCAGGTACCATTTCGTTTAGGAGTCGTTTGCCATCGGGCAAAATCACTTTGGCACCCGTGTCGTACAAGTCGTAAAGGTTTGGGTCTAGGCACGAATGCTCTAGCGCCAACACTTCTCGTCCATCGATCAACTCTTTCACTGTCTTGACGTCTTCGTCGATCGAACCACTTGGTTTAATTGGACTTAAACTTGAATCGGTACGAGAAACAAGCCATACCGCCGATGGGAAGTAGTCCTGAGAAAAGTCCAATACCTCTTCCCGCCAATCCAAAATCGTCACGCCATTGGCAATCAGATCACCCTCAATTGGCACACTGCCACCTACTACTGCGCGGTTGTGTCGGTATTGAACATCTTGACCTGTCAGCTTACCGACCATGTCACTCCATTGAGCCGGTACGTACTCATATCGCACACCTAACGAGCTCGCAAATCCTTTTACGATATCGACATCTAATCCTGTCAGCGTGTGCATTTCACCTTGCTCGATGTAAGAAACAAAGTTGGCATAAGGCACACCGATATGACGAAGCACACCACGTTCACGGATTTCTTTCAGGTCATTAGACCAAGCCGAAGAAGACATCACGGACGCGGCAAAAATCGCCACAGAAGTGATGGTTCGTTTAAGTGTTTTGACTGACATTGTGTATATCCTTCCCTTCAACAAAGCGCCCATAAATGGGCGCTTGAGTGATAAACAACGACGTTAGAACGAGTAGTACAGATCAGCAATCGCTTCGACCAATCCTTCTACATCTCGCTCATCATGGAACAAGTGTGTAGAGATACGAAGCGCGTACGTGTCGTGTCCATCATCTTTGTACAGCTTGAAGTTCGTTGTACGGATGATGTAGCCATATTCTTCACGCAGACGGTCACGGAACTCAGTCAGGATTTCTTCGTTCGTCACATCATAAAATGGGTTGAACGTCGTTAATCCACTCGTCAGCCCTTCCACATTTGGCGAGAACATTTTCGCATGTGGCAGCACGTCTTGGAGTGAGGTTTTACATTGGTCACTCAACGTTAGAATGCGGTCTTGGATTCGGTCACGACCAATCTCATCCCACATTTTACAGCTATCAGCCAGAGCTTGTTTAGCTGGGTAGTTGTCGTTACCAATGTACTGCATTTGGATTTGCTTACCTAAGTAATCCGCATGAGAAAGCGACGAGTTTATCAACCACAATGGATTTTCACGGTCGCTCCAGTATTCGTTCAAACGATTACCGTTGTCGCGCACGTATAAAATGCCTGTTGCGCCCGGGCCACACTGCCATTTATGTCCAGAACCAGAGTAGAAATCACAATCCAGATCATGTAGGTCAAGATCGAACATACCCACCGTGTGAGCACCATCCACTAACGTTGGAATTTGGTGCTCTTTTGCAAGAGAACAAATTGCCTTTGCTGGCAGCGCAGTACCGGTTTTGTATGTGATGTGAGAGAACACAATCAGGCGAACATTGTGGTGCGCTTCAATAGCGTCACGGAATGCTTGAATGTAGTCTGCTTCAGAAACGTCTTCAGTACCCGTAAACACTGGTAACTGAATTTCCACGACTTCTACACCAAAGCGGTGTTTTACAACATTCAGCGGAGATGTCGCTGCAATGTGTTCGTGGTGCGTAGTAAGAATCACGTCTCCCGGCTCGAAATGCAGACCATTAATGATCGAACATAGACCGTCAGTCGTGTTGCGGCTTAAGATGATTTCGTCAGCATTTGCGCCAAAAGCTGGTGCAATCTCTGCGATCATGTCTGAAACGTAAGGGAACTTACCAAACTTACCTTTCATGTCCCATGGATACTTCGCCACTAATTTGTTGTTGTCTTCATAGCCTTCAAGAACATGTTTCGGCATTGAGCCTGTTGTACCAATGTTCATGTAAGTCGTTCGTTTATCCAAAACGAACTGCTTTTGCACTTTACGCCAAAAACGCTTATCGTGCTTTCTACCTAGCCCGCGGCTGCTCCAATCAATTTTCTGTTCTCGAGCTTGTGCTACACCTGAAAAAGCAGAAGCACCAACACCAGCTACAACGGCACCCGTTGCGCCTTTAAGAAAATTACGTCGGCTGCGATTAGTCTGAATAGAATCCTTGTCGCTCATTTTTTCGATCCTTGTCGGAAATTAGCCATATTATTAATTTTTAAACGCGTAACTATCTGTTACTAAAACATTATTACCTATTCAAACCAGACTTTAATTTTTTACTCTGCTATTAAGTGACTTTAGTTCCACTTTTTTAGCTTATTTGATGACATAAGCAACAGTTTCGCTTCCAACCAATGAACAACTGAATACATATTAAAATATTCATTAAATTGACTATTTTTATGACAAACGCTTAATAATAGTTTTATCTATAAACAAGCAGTGAGCCTTGTTATAAATTCATTAAAAATTTAACTTTGTATTAATTAGAAAATTCAGCGTCATATTTGTTCAACTGCGACTATTCTTTTTATAGCCAAGTAATCTCAATATGTTAAGTTTCATAAAATGGCTTGATGTTTAAATGAACAGTTAATTTTTAGATCATATATAGCGAGATCTAAAGTAGTTCAAACAAATGTACGGTCTAACTCTTAGCTGCGAGAACAAACCACTTGGATATACGCTCAAATGAATACTTTATAAAGAAGGAAATCGCATGTTAAAAGGATTGCTGTGCATCTCAGCGGCGGCTGCTTTCGTAATGACACCAAACGCGTTGGCCCAATCAATCACCATGACCGATTTGGGTACTAACCAAGCCGTCGGTACGGTGGAATTATCAGAGAGTGACTACGGAATTGTATTCACGCCAAATCTGTCAGGAATTCCTGCCGGACTACATGGCTTTCACGTCCACGCTAACCCATCCTGTGACAGTGCAGAAAAGGACGGTAAAACCGTAGTAGGTGGCGGTGCGGGCGGCCATCATGACCCAGACAATACGGGCCAACATGGTTTTCCATGGACCGATGGTAACCATCTTGGCGATCTGCCAGCGTTGTACGCCGACATGGAAGGAAACGCCAGCCAACCGGTTTTAGCTCCGCGCCTCAAAATGTCGGATTTAAAAGGCAGAGCCTTGATGATTCATGCCGGTGGGGACAATCACTCGGATCAACCAGCCAAATTAGGTGGCGGCGGTGCACGCATTGTGTGTGGCGTGATCGATTAAATCATGATCTGTCTGATTCACACTTCCTCATGCGGCAGGAAGTGTGAATCGTTGTGTAAACTGATGCGATGTCACATCGGTTTCAAGATGACTGTGATGCAGCATTAAAATGGACTGGACAATTTTAGTACCAATGCCTAGCGCGCCAGCTTGCGCATTCAGCTCTATTTGGTTGGAAAAAGCAAAACGAACTTGAGATGTATTATCGCCCCGTTTTACATCGCAACTCACGGTCGCATCCGACGGACTATGCCGAAGAGCATTTTCCAATAAATTCAATATCAATCGTTCTAATAATCCCTTATCCCCTATCGCTTGGAGTGGCTCGTCTACGGTAATGTTCAACGTCACGCATTTACGTTGAAACTGACTTTGCATGGTTTCGGCGCATTCTGCCATTAGTTGGCTAATATCAATCGGAAAATACTCATAGCTCGGCAGCGGAGCTTCTTGTTTTGCCACATCCAACAGAGCGTGCAATTGCTGGGAGAGTTTTTCACTGTTGCGAAACGCCACTTCAATGAGCGGATCGGGGTCAGGATGCTGCAAACGCCAAGTTTCCAAATATCCAAGCACACTCGAAAGCGGCGTTTTTAAATCGTGGCTCAATTGCAAAAGACTTTGGCGGCGATGAGAGGATTGATATTCAAGTTGCAAAAATTGCTGCTGGATGTGTTTTGCCATCAATTGATAAGAACGAGCAATCGGTACTAGCTCCGGCACTTGATGTGCAAAATCCGGTTGTAGGCGAAAGTCGTGTTCGGCTTGTTTTTGCAGTTGATCGGTCACACGTTCAATCGGGTTTAACAAGCTGCGCTTAACCAAGAAATATGAGCCAAAAGCGAAACCTAAAATCGAAATAAGCACTAAACCCGCAAGCGCCAAGTACGGCGAATCCACTTGAGCATTGGCAATGGCCGTATGACGAGAACTCCCGATCACCACGTACAAATAACCAATGGCTGAGCCAAGCTCCTCTATCGCTGCGACAGAAAATACTTTATGTTCATCACGATTACGCGGGTCATCGCCTAGAATCGGGAAAGGTTCACCACTGAGAAACTGACGAATAGGAGCCAGATTCACCGCTCCCATCAATTCCGTCCCTTCTGGCGCTGCGTGCGTAGTAATGTTGCCTTGGCTATCAAGAAAATAGATTTCGAAATCAGGCCCTATCAACATGAGGGTGTGGAAAATCGACTTGAGCGCTTTGGGATTGTAGTCCGTACCAATCATGAGCGGATTGTCATCCCGCATGTGACTGGCTAGATCTTGATGTAAGCTTTGCTTGGTGCGAAGCTCAATGGTCTCTTTTTGCCAATTGTAAGTCAGCGCAATGGCCGCCATCGCCAAACAAAACCAAACCGTGGTGAATACCACCAAACGAGATTTGAAGCTCATCCTATCGCCTCCTCACACCGCCTATTATGGGCGCGGCTGAAATTTGTACCCAACACCCCAAACCGTTTGAATAAAATGATGCTCTGAGTCCGACAACGACAGCTTACTGCGCAAGCGATTAATGGTGCTACAAACCGTGTGATGATACCCTGCATGATTGGTGTTCCAGACATGATCCAACAGCTCGTCCTTACTGTAGACTCGACCGGGACGAGTGGCGAGAAACTGTAGCAAGGTAAATTCGGTTGCCGTCAGCGCGACGTTTTTATCGTTGAGCGAAACCTGATGCAATTGGGGAATGATCTTCAAGTCACCAAAGTTAAGTGCCCCATCTTCTGCTTTTTCTGGAGTCGGCTTTTCAGCGACTTGATTAACGCGCCGAAGTACATTTCTCACCCGAGCTTGAAACTCTAAAACACTAAACGGCTTTGTGATGTAATCGTCGACATCAGCTTCCAATCCATCCACTTTATCCATCTCACCGTCTCTTGCAGTCAACACCAAAACTGGCGTCCAATCTTGCTGTTGACGCAAGTGATGGCAGATATCTAAACCATCACCATCGGGTAAACCTCTGTCGAGGATCACCAAATCAAACGACTGCTGCTGATAAGTATTTCTACCCGCTGCAACGCTGGATTCTCGACTGACTTGATGCCCCTGAAACTTGAGATGCATTTGAACCAGTTCGGCCAAGTCATCATCGTCTTCAATCAACAATATGTTCGCCACCACGTTGGTTGTATGCCGTTCCATGATCCTTTCCTTGTCTGGGAGACGCCTCATTCTGCAAATGACCGGGACGAAGCCGTATTTCTTTCAACAAGGTCAGCTTTCAACAAGGTCAGATTCCCACAAGGTCAAAAAGTGCTCTGGTGGTGGAATGAGGGATAAAAGCATGAACAAACACTTTTAGGAAAGGATCCGCCACCAGAGCAGATGAGTTATTCAACGCGCGTGATCGTGACCTTCGCTCCAGGATTTAGAAAACGATGGTTTGCCGACAAGGTT
This sequence comes from Vibrio sp. YQ_11, assembly GCF_043103065.1. Taxonomy (NCBI): domain Bacteria; kingdom Pseudomonadati; phylum Pseudomonadota; class Gammaproteobacteria; order Vibrionales; family Vibrionaceae; genus Vibrio; species Vibrio sp. YQ_11. Next base: position 71,769 of record NZ_JBICJM010000005.1, read on the forward strand.
GAATCCGCCAGTCCATCATCATGGCTGATGACCCCAGCGTGAAACGCGACCGCATCATTCATATCGTTTCGGGTTGAGTTAAATCCTTCTCCGCCACCCGCAGGGCCGGGGCGTGAAACGCGACCGCATCATTCATATCGTTTCGGGTTGAGTTAAATCCTTCTCCGCCACCCGCAGGGCCGGGAGTCGTGGCTGCCAATTCATCATTAAGCTCTGTGCCAGAATCCCACACGTTCATGTTCATCTCGTAACTGTCACCCACTGCGAGTGACTTGAGCGATAATCCCGTTTCGCCAACAAAGGCATCATTAGTGTTCACGAGCATCGAAGCCAGCGACAAATAACCATAACGATGAGGATTGACTGTGATGGTGACTTCGTCCGATGAGCCCGGCAGCAGCAAACCGTTACCAGAGACACCTTGGTAGACGTTGTCGTCACTGTTCATCAGAGCAATCAGCTCGGCATTGCTGCCACCCTCGGCTAAGTGTTCTAACTCAACCGACGCACTTTGACCAATTTCGAATAGCTGAAAATTGCTATTGTGAGTCAGCACCGCCAGCGGAGACATCGGTTGATTCGCCGTTAAGTTCTCGACATTCACCGTATATCGGTATGACTTCGCGACATCATTATCGTCATCATTCGGACAACCAGCGAGCACTCCGACAGAGGCCGCTACCAGTAAGATTTTGTATTTCATACCTCCTCCTTACTTCACAACAATTGTGATGGTTGCAACTGGGTTTAACCAACGATGATGACTGCTATCGAGATCACTCTTGCCACCAGCTGGATCGCTGTCACCCAAATTACCCGGATGAATGTGAACCTTGTCGTTGCTCACCGCCGTTTCTACGCCAGTACCACCGCTACCGAAGGTAATAAAAGGAGGATTAGGAATGCTGGACGCTAACTCGTCGTTCGCTTCGGTGCCTGCGTCGTAACTGTTCAAGGTCGCTTTGTAAGTGCCCGCTTCGGTTGGAATTTTCCAACTGTCTAAACCGACAAAACCATCATTGGTTGGCAATAACATCGCGCTAAGTGAGAGGTAACCGTGATCGCCACTATCCAAAGTAAACGTGGTCGCAGCACCCGGATTGAGAATACCGCCCGCAGGATTTTCTACGACTGCGCCGCCTGCGTTGCCAATCACGGTCGATAATCCAGAAATATCCCCACCTTCAGCCATCGCTTCAAGCTCTGATGTGGCGGATTCTCCGACTTTAAACATATGTAGATCTGAGCCATGCGCCGCGACGATAAGCGGTGTAAAGTAAATGCCTTTGGTTGCGTTGGTAACCGTAATTTCTAGTTCCGCCGCTTGAGCTGATGCCGCGCCAACCGCCAGAGCAACAGACGTCATGACAAGACTAAGTTGGGTACGTTTTTTCATTGTGAATCCATCCTTTTATGAGAGTGAAACCCAAGCCCTTGAACATCGTCTTTTGTTGGCTTGAGCAGCATTGCTTTCGAACGTTTGTCATTCTTGTCTTTAAGCATGACGAGCAAATATCTCGGTAACTTCATCGAATTCTCATAAAATTCTCACAACTTCTTATCTCTTTCATTCCGTTATAAAATAGCGCCCATCAGTTCCCCAAACGCACATTAAAATGCTCAACAATTTACTTACTGCATACTATGGAGAAATCTACGGTATTGCCTTTTTCAGTCACTATCTCAACAACTACAAACAGGCAGAGCAACGCGCGCTTTGGCAAACTTTAGTAGACGTGGAAAAACTGACCGCTGAAAAACTCAAACCTGTTTTGCAAGCACATGGAATGGAGATAGAAAACCGTCATCAAGAAATGATGGAAAAAGGTCTTTCCGATGCAGAAAAGTGGATCGATTTACCTTGGTCAGAGCTGGTTGCCACGCTACTCAATTGGGTTGAGCCGTACGAAGTGACATACCGAGAATGGCAAACTCTCGCGATAGAGAAGAATTCAAACGCTGTCAATTTTCAAACTGCATTTGATTTTGTCGCAGAACATGAAACCGCTATTTATCAATGTTGGCAGCGTTATCAAGCTAACGAGTCTGGGTTGCCGATTCTTCACGCCTTTTTGGCAAAATATCGTTAAAGCGAGACTGGCACACTTGCACCTCGTAAAGCCCTGCCAGACAATACTTTTAATACGCCGCGTAGAACGGAATCTTTATGGTTAATCCAAAACTCATTGCTCTACTGCCCGATTTGGCCTCCTTTATTTTGGTGGTCAACGAAGGCAGTTTTACTGCCGCAGCCAAACAGCTTGGCGTTACCCCATCTGCGTTAAGCAAACTGATCACCCGTTTGGAGCAAGCCCTCAACGTGAAGTTGTTTGAACGCACCACGCGCAAGCTGATCATTACTCAAGCAGGGCAAAAAGTGTATGACCAAAGCATTGCGATGGTTAATGCCGCGCAGCAAGCCGTTGAGCTATCTGCGGAAGAACATGCCGAACCAACAGGCGCGCTCACGGTGGCGGCACCAGAGGCGTTTTTAAACTCGGTCTTGCAACCGTTCGTGCTGCCTTTTTTGCAACGTTATCCAAAAATTCAGCTCAAGCTGCGCGCTGCCGACGGGGAAATCGACCTGTTTCGTCAGGGCATTGATGTCGCTTTTAAGCTCACCGATAAACCGGATGAAAATTTGGTGCTCAAAGAGATAAGCAAAACCAATCTGGTTTTGTGTGCCTCACCAGACTACCTCGCACAAAGAGGCATGCCAGAACATCCTACGCAACTTGAACAGCACGACTGTATTTACCTAGCAGAAAACGACAAAGACAACATTTGGTCGTTTTTTAAAGAAGAGGCGTTTCATTCCATTGCGGTCAGTGGTCGGTATGCGGTCAACCATTCGCAAATGCGCCTAAATGGCGTCAAAGCAGGTTTAGGGATTGGCATCTTCCACGATTTCGTGGTGAAAGAGGCATTAGAGCGCGGAGAAGTGGTCGAAGTGTTGTCCGATTGGATGATCAAAAGTAACTACCACGGTGCGGTCGCCATGCAGTACGCACAAACCAAATACATGCCTGCGCGTCTGCGTGTATTTCTCGACTTTGTAAACGAACATCTCGTGTCTAAGGAACCCAACCATGTTTAATGCGATTCATCACGTCGCTATCATTTGCAGTGATTACCCAACATCAAAGCATTTTTACACCGAAGTGCTAGGGCTAAAAATCATCGCAGAAAACTATCGTGAAACGAGAGATTCCTACAAACTCGACCTTGCGTTGCCGGACGGAAGTCAAATCGAGCTGTTCAGCTTTCCCGGCGCACCGGAGCGACCAAGCTTTCCGGAGGCGCAAGGCTTGCGACATTTGGCGTTTCAAGTCGACAACGTTGAAGAAGTAAAAACGTACCTCGAGTCCAAACACATCGCTGTTGAACCCATTCGCATTGATGAGTTTACGGGAAAAGCATTTACGTTCTTCCAAGATCCCGATGGCTTACCATTGGAGCTTTATCAGAAGTAAAAAGAGCCAGCAATTCGCTGGCTCTTGTTTTATACCAATACGACACCTTAGTTCAGTGCTGCTTTTAGCTTCTCGACACGGTTGAACACCACCCAGTCCAACAGCAAAACGCTCACAATGGCTAAACCGCCCATCGGGAACGCGGCACAAATGGCAACCAATGTGGCTAACCCCAATTTCCACACTCCGTCATGTTGAAATTGTGGCGGCGCGCCAAGCGATGCGCTGCGACTTGGTCGACGTAACCACCACATCACCACTCCGGAAATAGCAATCAGAATAAATGCCAAACAGAACAGCACATTCAACACCTTATTGATGATGCTTACGTCTCCTTGGTGAAGTGAGACACCCGCAGCCATTAACTTGGCAAACCAGCTGTAATCCTGCCAAGTCACATCAACCAGCAAACGACCTGAGTATTGGTCAAAATGGCTGGTTCGATCTTGCCTTGGGTCAGAGATGTCCCCTCCCATTGAGTTGGCTGCAACGGTGTAAACACCGTCATCTGAACGAGGCAAGAATACTTTGTAACTGGTAAAGCCCATCATTTCGGCTTTAAGAATAATGTCGTCAATCGATAACGCGCGATGGCTCGCCGTATAAGACGCCCCCTTTTCCATGTTCGCGTGATCATGGGCGGGTTTATCTTTCGATTCAGGTACGGCAGCAAGCTCTAAGTTCCAAGGCATTTCTTCTGACGAACCGTGGTTAAGATCCTTATGCGTCAATGTAGACTCTGGCTTTTCACCCCAAGTGTAATAAGTCGGAAACGTGTTCCAAGCTTGAACCATCTTTGCCCCCCAAATTCCAGCCCAAGACAAACCAGAAATCAGGAAAAACAGTAAAACGAGGGACAACACACCACCTAGGTTAGCGTGCACATCGCGCAATAAAATACGAGAACCTTGGGCAATACGGATTTTCAAAAAGCCTGCTCGACTGGCGTTGTCGCGAGGAAGCCAGAGATACAAGCCCGACACCAAAAGTAAAATACCTAAGCTGGCTGATATTTCGATTAAACGATCGCCAAACTCACCAATTAGCAAGGTGCCATGAATGTTATTCATCAGCTCATAAACGCTGTCTGAGCGATCAATGGTGCCTTGAACCTCGCCCGTATATGGATCGACTGCAGCAACGAGCGAACGTCCATCTTCCGCTTTAATTGAAAACCGGTTGGCAAGATGCGCTGTTTTGGCAGGCACAAATTGAGTAACGCTGAAATCGGGATAGGCTTGCTTAACCGACTCTAACTGGATGGACACTGGTACCTTGTGCTCTTGCGGCACCACTTTTAGCGTAGTCTCATAACGAGCCAGTTCAATCTCATCATCAAATAGCATCACCAGTCCGGTGACGGACAGCATGAGCATAAATGGGATAACGAATAATCCTGCGTAGAAATGCCATCGCCACGTCATAAAGTAGATCGATTTTGCGCGCGACGTTTCCTTGAGTTGAGGCTTTGTTGAGTTTCTCAACATGTTTATTTCCTTTTCATTTTTGCACGCCTAAACGCAGACCAAATGCTTCCCCCCCACATGCTTTTCTATGCGGTGAAATTTGGACAGGTTTGGGAGTGCGACTGCTTGAATGAGCAGTGTATGTGTGACTTTACTTATTGTTTTTATGGATTATGAAAAAGAAGCCACAGGCGGCGCACGTGGAACTGGCGTTTCAAATCGTACACTTAGAGCCAAAAAAGTGTAACGTTCAGAAATTACCGAGCTCAGTCGTGAAAGTATCGGTGTAGTTGGAAGTGAATCTTGGTGGAAAGTGGAAAAGTGACTAAATGGACACGGCTTGCCCTTGTGCGTCACCGAGCTGTCGCCCTCTTCTATCTGAACCAGCTCGAAACCGTTTAGCGTACAAAGCGTCGCCCACACGCCCATGCTGTTACCATGAGCATTGATAACAGGCATCAGTGTCACGAGCACCCAACTTAAGGCGCTAGCGAATAACATGGAGCGATAAAAAGGAATTAATCTACGCATAACGGTGACTTAACAAATTTCACACAGAGTAGCCAATTCTGAGTTTCAGCTCAAAAAGAGGATCAATAAGTGATTACTACCTCACAATCATTATGTTGACAGAGACAAAAAAGCCCGCAAATTTGCGGGCTTTCTTTCAATCATTCATGCACGTAAGCGCTGCTTAACCAAACAGCTTGCTCCAAATGCTTGGATTACGCTTGTCGTGGTACTCTTCACGAAGGCTATCGATCTCACGCAGTTGCGCTTTTGCTTCTGTCAAATTACCTGCATCCAGATCCGCTTCGATTTTGTCTAGCGTTACCGACAGTTTGTTGAAACCTTCTAGGTAAGTATCAAACTTTTCTGGTGGGTAATTACCACGTTTTGACTGTTCTACAATGGCTTGTAAGCTATCAATCGCTGATTTCATGGTTTCCACGTCAGACGCTTCTGCGGCCTGTTTGAATTCCATCTTCATCTGCTTCATGTTTTGCTTCAAATCAACCGCTTCTGCCATCGCGTATGTTGAGCCAAACGCAATCGCACACCCTAGAACTAAAGGACGTAACATTTTCACTTCTCCATTTTAGTGCCGAATTCTGTGTCGGCTTCGTTTACCCAAATAACTCGCCACGCTAATACGCATTGTAGGAATATTCGGGTATTTAAGAGGAGCAGTTTAAAGCAATCTTACCTAGGGTGCATACCTAAAATGTAATCAAGTTTATGCGTTGCGAATCTCGTCATACTCTGCGATTGGCAAGCGGCCACGCAGTTCAAGGAATGACAAAAACTGCTTAGCAGAGTGAGTAATCACTTTGTTGTTATCAATATCAAGGTTGTCCATCAGCTCACTGACAAGATCCAGATTGCCCACATCATGACAAAAGTGCGCATCGCTTCCCGTGGTGAAATACACATCTAACGCTTTGCCGATTTGCGCAATTTCATGGCAACGCTCCACACTGCCAACACGACTGTTGCCTTTGAGCGTAGTGTTATTGATTTCTATCGCTACATTGTGCTCTTTAGCGCACTTCAGCACTTGTTCAAAATCGAAGTCGAAGTTCGGGTTCCCCAAATGCCCTAACGCATCAACGCGACCGCTTTTGATGACATTTATCAGCGCTTCAGTATGTGCTTCTTTATTGGCAGGTGGAAAAACGGGCTCGTGGAAACTGGCAATAACCCAGTCCAAATTGCGATCGACGCTTGGCGGAATATCAATTTCACCTTCAATGTTAAGTATGTTGGATTCCACTCCGCGAACGATGGCAACACCTTCAAGAAAACGAGGCAGAATTTTTTGGTTGGAGAAAAACCAGTAGTGAGGCGCACCCGGCATCGACTCCGCATGGTCCGTCGTGCAAAACATGGTTAACCCGTTCTCTTTTGCCGACTTTGCGTTTTCAATCAACGTACTATACGCATGACCACTCGCGTAAGTATGCGTGTGGGTATCAACCTTAAATTCCATCATCCAGTCTCTTGAGTGCTCAAATTTGCGGGTATTGTATACCCTCGTGCGGTCAAGATGTAGCGAACACCGAAAATGCGGCGGTGAACGCTCTCTTACTCAGCCTAGAAATGGAAAAAGTGCGTCTCGATATTTAGTGCTATTGCGAGTCCGTTTCCTCACAAATACTTTTAATCAATGGCAACGCTTTTTCCCACCCATTGTTGAACATCGATACAAAGTCACTGTGAGTGTGAATGGTGATGTTGAGCAACAAGCGTTCGTCTTCTGTGTCGATCTGATAGATCTCACGAGATCCAATCCACTTGGCGGCAATATCCGCGTCCAACTGTTGCCTATTGTCGGGGTTAAAGATGGCAACATGATGAAACTCTAGCCGATGCAGTGGCTGCACAGAATCAATCACTGCGCGAGTGCCGCCCATATCCGGATCAAAAAAGGTGATGTCGCTGCCCTCTTCCCACTCCCCTTCGAATTGAGATTGAGGTGAAAAAGCCTGCGCCCAACGCTTGTAAAGCTCAGCATCCGTCAGCACTCTCCATACGCGCTGCGGAGTCGCGGTTATTTCTACGTAATAGTTTAATGTAAGCATGTTTTCTCTCCCTGAACCTTCATTGACGCTAGTTTATTCTCAGGAAAAATCAAATTTGCTTGCGTTTTAAATGCTTATCTCAACTTACTTTTACGAGACACTAAGATGTTCTCGTTTGTAACGCCTTGCTTTGATGATACTTGACCAATACATCCCAGCACCCATTCAATACCGTCGCGAGCACAATTAAGCCCATGCCCGCGATTTGAGTGCGGCTCATTACATCAGCGAAAAAAAGTGATTGCCAAACGGCCGTAAACAACAAGTTGGTAAAAATCAGTGGTGCGAGTTGAGAGCCGCTACTGGCTAGTTGATAGGCTTTTGCACGAAACACTTGAGTATTGATGATCAACATCGACATGACTAATAGCCACAGCACACTAGACTCAACGGATAGTGAGAATGAATGAGCCCCCAACATTCCAGAGCCATCGTTGATAAGCGCCAAAGGCAGAATAAATAACGCGGCAAAGCTAAACGCCCAGAAGTTGATCTCTAGCGGCGACATATTGCTTTTGCTGACTTTATACAGCGTCAATTGTGAGCCGGAGTTAAACAGGCCACCGGCCAAACCAAGCAGTAAGTCGTATCGCAAAGTAAATTCGCCTTCCGTTCCAGCCAACAACACCACACCACTAAACGCCATCACAATACCAAAAACGGTGGACGCACGAATTTTTCCATGCCAGACAAGCTTCTCAATCACAGGCATAAACAACGGGCCTGTAGCAAAAAGGACCACACTTTCGACCAGCGTTAACGTTTGAAGAGACGCAATAAAACACAATTGAGACAGACCAATACAAAGTGCGCGTAGCAAAGTGGGCTTCAACTCGGTCGATTTCGGCAGTTTGATGCCTTTCGGGATCAGAACTAAGAGCAAGATAAGCGCAGGTAGGAAAAATCGCAGAAAGCTGAACATGGTTACCGAAAGCGCCTCAGACAGCTGCTTTGCTAGCAAGCCCGTAACAGATAAGCTTAATGTAGACATCAACATAAATACGATGGGTTTGTGAACGTGATTCATTAGATACTCCTTAATTCTCGGAGCATTTTATGAAAAGTGACTTTATAGAAATAGCGAGTAATATTAACCACTATTGTAAGTAAAACTTACACATTGAAAACAGGTTCGTTCCATGCGCAAATTAGTACCATTAAAATCCATCTACGCGTTTGTGGCGGTGGCGGAATCAGGCAGTATGACGGAAGCCGCCCAGCTTCTGAGCGTTAGCCACTCGGCGATCAGCCAAGCGATTAAATCTCTCGAAAGCCAAGTAAACAAACCGCTTTTTGACCGTATTGGACGCCATGTGTACCTCAATACCGAAGGCAAAAAATACTACCGCAAAGTCGCGCCAGCGTTAGAACAAATCGTCGATGCAACCGAAGCACTGATGCACGATCAAAACTCTCAACGCATTACGCTAAACATGGTGAATTCCTTGGCACTGCATTGGTGGATCCCACGTATGCCACGCCTTCAAGCCTATGCGCCCCAACTTGATGTGCGCCTATCTAACCTTTCTGGACGGTTCAATTTGGAACAAGAAGGCGTTGATGCTGCGTTGGTGCATGGCAAACCTGAAGAGTGGCAAGACTACTATTGCGAAAAGCTCAGTGAAGACGAACTGGTATTAGTGTGCAGCCCTGATCTCATCGACCACAGCAATCCAGTTAACCTTTCTGACATCTTAAAGACGTATCCGCTCATTGAGGTCACGAATGAGCGCAGAAAACACGATTGGCAAGTCTGGTCAGACGCGATAGGAGTCGCTCGTCCAAAAAACAAAAAGCCGATCACTTTTAATATGTCGATTCAAGCGGTACAGGCAACCACGCGTCGTTTGGGTGTGTTGGTGACTCACCGTTTGTTTGTGAAAGACGACATCAAGTACGGTCAGCTAATCGAACTTGGTGAGCCTGTGATCAATCCTAATCAGCAGCTTTATTTTGTGTGCCCACCGCATAAGCTCAAGCAAGAAAGCTTTCACCTATTGCGCTCGTGGTTAAAACAAGAATTTGCGTAACTGAGCCTGGTACTCAATACGTTAACTTGAGCTTGTTGAACTCTCGGCTAAAGTAAATAGAGTGCGAAAAAACTCAAGGATGAGGCTATGCGATTGTTTCATAGAGTAGTGATTGGGGCTTGTCTCGTTGTACCAGCAGTGGGTAATGCCCGTGACGGGTCGGAGCTTGACGAGCAAGGCATTTCAACCGCGATTATTGGAGGCCAGCAAGCGTCTCAAAATCAGCTCCCCTTCTTTGCTCGGCTAATTTTACACAAAACGGGCGACCGACAATTCGCGAATATTTGTGGTGGTTCTATCGTTAATGATCGTTTCATATTAACGGCCGCCCACTGCGTAGAATCCTCGGTTTTTACTGACGGTTGGACAGCGAACGATCTTCGTGTTCTGGTAAAAAATCCAACCATGAACGATGTTTATGTCGAAGAGTTCAAAGACGTTCGCACTATTACGATTCATCCCAACTATGATCCTAATGACCTATGGATTAACGACTTGGCGGTATTGGAGTTAACCCGACCAATTACCGATAACGTTCAGTCCATCACTCTGCCTCAAGATTTTGGCGATTACAGCGGCGAATCGGTTTATCAAATCTTTGGATTGGGACAAACGTCCACGACCGACACCAGTGGCCCGAACTATTTACGATGGGCGGAGGTTCAACCGCTTTCTGATGCCCAATGTGCTTCTCTCGTTGTGGGGTATAACGACCAAGAAAACATTTGTGCAAATGGCTTTCCAGACCGTAGCTATACCGGAATATGTAGCGGAGACTCTGGCGGCCCACTCACCTATCAAGACAGCAACGGTATGTATCAGCAAATCGGGATTGTGAGCTACGGCTCATCCATTTGTGAGTCGGCGGCCATTCCGAGCGTCTTCACAGAGATTCTGAATTACACCTCGTGGATAGAGGCAAGAACCAGTTCTGGGGTCAAAACCGTTTATAACGCAAGCTTAGCAGCCTTAGAGGATTACCATAGCGAAGGTGATTCAGGCTTTGATCCAGAAGACACTAATGTTTCAGGATTTAGCGATAACGGCAGCGGCGGTGCAATAGGTGCAGGGGTGTTGTTCTTTGGAGGATTATTAGGGTGGCTGCGACGCAGAAAAACGACGTAACGTTTCTCTTTACTAGATAAAAATAAACGCAAAACGCTTACAACGTTTTGCGTTTCACGCGAGAGTTGATGATGTCTTCAATCAGCTTTTGCTCTTTTTTGGCTTTCTCATAATTTTGCTTGGTACGCCATCTCTCTAATACCTTTTCCAACCCTTGAACGCGAGCGTGTTTGTGTTCTAACGTTTTTTGTACTGATGCACATTCGGCTTGCATCACCGCTTGCTCTTGCTCGTGGTGACGAAGCATTCTTTGCAGCATCTGATCAACGCGGTTGAAGTTCATCAACGCCGCGCTATTCAAAGACGGAGAGGACAACGCCGATTGACCAGCGTGTCCTTTGAGAGCTGAAAGTTGTTGCAACTGCGTTGAAAGATGATTGTGACGCTGACGCATAGCGTCGAGCTGTTGCCCGACCCTATCACGCTGCTTTTCTTCCATTTGTTGCAGTTTGCCGACCGCTTTAAGTTTGGCTTTCATCGCTGCGTTCGCTCTCTACTGTGCGCCTTGGAACATTTGAGCCAGCTCAGTCAAACTGGTGGTGTAATCCACCGCCTCGTTCGCTGATTGCTGTAAGTACGAACGCAAATGCGGATACATCGACACAGACTGATCCAACTCAGGGTCCTGACCCGGTTGATAGCCACCAAGCGGCAGTAACTCTTTCACCTGAAGGTAATTGGAGTACATTTGGCGGAAGTTGTTTGCGATGGTGGAATGAGCAGGTTGCGTACAAGTGCTCATACAACGGCTGATAGAAGCGTTGATATCAATCGCCGGATAATGCCCTTGTTCCGCCAGCTGGCGCGACAACACAACGTGTCCATCCAAAATGGCACGAGCAGAGTCCACGACTGGGTCTTGCTGATCGTCGCCTTCCGCCAGTACAGTGTAAATCGCCGTTAAGCTGCCATGAGGGTTTTCACTGTTACCCGCTCGCTCTAATAGCTGCGGTAACACACTGAATACCGAAGGCGGATAGCCGCGCGACGCTGGCGGTTCCCCCAAAGATAACGCGATTTCACGTTGAGCCATCGCGTAACGCGTTAGGGAATCCATCAACAAAAGTACATCTTTGCCTTGATCTCGGAAATACTCCGCGACGCGGTGACAAAGCAGTGTCGCTCTAAGTCGCATCAATGGTGATTCATCTGCAGGAGCTGCAATGATGATGGCTTTTTCTCTCGCTTCTGGCGTTAAGTTGCGTTCAATAAACTCACGAACTTCTCGACCACGCTCACCAATCAAACCCACCACAATGACGTCCGCTTCCGTGTTTTTGGTGATCATCCCCATCAACACACTTTTACCGACACCACTGCCCGCCATTAGACCAATACGCTGACCTTTACCGACCGTCAGCAAACCGTTGATCGCACGAACGCCAACATTAAGCGGGGTATCGACAGGACGACGCTTAAGGGGGTTGATCGGTTTAGGTTCAAGTGAAACACGATCGCCTCCTTTAAGCGGCATGCCGTCATCCAATGGCTCGCCTAAGCCGTTCACCACGCGCCCCATCCACTGAGAGCTGAGTTGCACGGTACTGTCGCCGTCTAATGGGATCACCTTCGCACCGGCAAACAAACCGCCTAAACGGCGGATTGGCATTAAGTACGCAACGGTATGATCAAAGCCGACCACTTGTGCTTCGATCATATCGCCTTCGGCGGTTTCCACTAAGCAACGTTGCTCAAGCTTAAAACGACATCCAACCGCTTGTAACATCAAGCCGTTCACTTTAATCAAGCGTCCGGTTACTCGCGCAACAGGAATAGAATCAAGCGATGCTAATGCATCGCTCAAACGCTCACTTAATAGTTCGTGGCTTAATGTACTACTCATTTTCAGACTCAACCTGTGGAATGCTGACTTCGTCTAACAAGTGCTGTTTTACGTTGTCCATGCACGCCTCTAAGCGTGAGTCACAACTGGCGTCTGCTTCCGCATCATCCGTCACTAACTGACAACCACCTATTGGCAGTTCGTTGTTGGCAACCAGCTTCCAAGACTTAGGCAGATCCGCGTTAATGTGCGTAATGCGTTCTAGATCTTGTGGGTTGAGATGAACCGTCACGGTTTCCGCTTTGCCCGGCATCGCAGACAGTGTTTCATCCACCAGCGCCAGAATTTGCTGTGGCATCAGAGTAAGCTCGGCACGAATCACCTGCTGAGCCACCTTCTGTACCAACTCACAAATCATGTGGCGTTGCTGCTGCTCTTTTTCACTTTGCCAGCGAGACAAGGCTTGGAACAAGTCATTAACTGGCTTCGCCGCTTCTAAAAAGCCTTGCTTACCAGCTTGTTCACCAGAAACAAATCCTTTCTGAAAGCCTTCTTTCTGGCCATCGAGCAAGCCTTGTTGCTTACCTTGCTCGATGCCTTGGCGTAAACCTTCTTCATGACCTTGTTGCAGCCCCTGTTGGAAACCTGCTTCAAGCTGCTGCTGAATGTCCACTTGCGACTCTTGCCAACCTTGGTTGTCCAAGCCGAACTCTTCATCAACCGCAACTGGCTGAGCCAGCGGCGGAAAACGGTGTAAACGGTAACCACTTGGAGGCAGTCGCATAATGTTCGATCTTTGTTCTGCCATGCTTTATTCCACCGTTGGCTCTTCGTATAGAAGCAACTGAACTTCGCCCGACTCATCAAGCTCGCGCACCATTTGCATGATGTCTTGGCGTGCTTTCTGAACTCGACTCAGTGCAACTGCACCACGCGCTTCCATATCGTCTTCTAGCGCTTTCACCATACGTTGTGGCATTGAGCGTTTGATCGCTTGCTGCAACGTGATATCCGAACCTTTCAGTGCCGTAGCCCAAAGCTCGAGTGGAATTTGCTGTACGAGCATGTCCATGGTTTCTTCGCGTTGACGGCCCAGCACCATGAAGTCAAACATGTTCTCTTCGATGGCGTTAACCACTTCTTCATCATGCAGTTTGAGCATTTCCATCAATGAACCACGGTCGCCTTCAAAGCGGTTGATGATGTCTGCCGCTTGCTTAACGCCAGAAAGCGGTACGCTTTGGCTTGCAGACACTTTTTCGATACAACGTTCAACCAGTTCATGCAGATCGGTCGCGACTTGGTGATCGATGTCTTGTAGCTGCGCAATACGGAAGATGATTTCATCATGGTAGTCTTGCGGCAGATGTTTCAGCACGGCAGATGAGCTATCCGCTGGCAGATAAGCCAAGAAAATGGCTTGCATCTGCGGGTGCTCGTTGACGATAAATCGCGCCAGCGTTTCAGCCTCTACCCATTGCAGACGCTGCATGTTGTTGCGAATTTCGTCACCGTACAGGTTGTTCAACAAACCTTTAGCAAGATCATTGCCGAGCGCCTTACGCAAGGTGTTCGACAAGTACTCTTTCGATGCACCACGAATACCACTGTGCTCACGAAAATCTTCAAAAAAGTTTTGAATCACGCCGCGTGCTGAATCACTTTTTATGCCATTCAGTTTCGCCATTGCGCGAGTCACACGCTGTGTTTCATCGCGGGTGAAATGCTGCAACACTTTGGCCGCCGCATCCTCGCCCATGCCCAGTAGCACAAGCGCGGTTTGTTCTACATAACTAAGCGTTTGTTTTGACGTCAACTGAGCTGTGTTCATTGATGTTTACCCATTGTTTCAGTATTTCGGCTACGCGCTCTGGCTCTTCATTAGCAATAAGCTGTAGGTGTTTCAATTGAATCTCTAGTGGAGAACCTGCAGGAGGCAGCATGTCGCTGTTCACATCCAGACCCGTCGAGGCAGAAATGCCTTTTTCAGACAGACGACGGTTAAGCACTTCTTCATGCTCACGCTCTTCACGTGTTTGTAAGTTGTCGTAATCTGGCTCTTCTTGTGGCGGCTCAGCAAAGTTCAGTTCAGGAACTGGCTTGTCTGCGCCAGTTAGGTGCATGATCAATGGACGCAGCACAAAGAAGATCATCGCCAAGCCCAACATACCGCCGATCACGTAACGTAATGGCTGTTGAACCGTAGGGTCTTGCCACCAAGGCAGAGCTGTTGGCGCATCGATATCAATCGGTGTGAAGTTGAAGCTCATCAAGCTCAAGCTGTCACCACGCGCAGCTGAAATGCCAACGGCATCGGTGATCATGGTAGAGATTTGCGCTTTGTCTGCATCGCTCCAAGCCACGCCGTCTGGCGATGCTTTTGAGTTCAATAGAACCGATACGCTCAATTTCTCAATCTGACCTTGTTGGTACTGAGTACGGCGCACGCTGCTGCCAACCGCATACTGACGATTCACTTCAGAGCGCGCATTGGTGTTTTGGCTGTCGTTTGTCGCCGCCTCACCAGTCACTGGAGGCTGGTTGCTGAGAGAACCTGGTACGCCAAGCGCGATTTGGTCAATCGAATTGTTTTGAATGGTGTGTTCGTTACGAACCACTGGCGCGTTATCAAGGATTTCTCGCGTTTCTTCCACTTGGCTGAAATCCATATCGGCTGCAACCTGAACGCGGAAATTACTAGGGCCAACAATCGGCGTTAGCATGTCTGCCGCACGTTGGATGATTTGCTTCTCAACGTTCTTTTGGTATTCCAGATATTTCGCGTTTACTTTGCCCGCTTCTGCCGACGCCACATCTGCACTCAACAATCGGCCATATTGATCGATGACAGAAACAAACTCAGGCTTCATCGCCGTCACACTGCCTACGATCAAGTTGATGATCGCTTCAACCTGTTCTGGCTTAAGGTCTTCACCCGGTTTGAGTTCGAGCATGACAGATGCAGACGGGTTTTCACCGTTTTGGCGTACAAACAACGTTTGACGAGGAATCGCAAGGTGAACACGCGCATTCGCTACCGAGTTTAGCGACATGATAGTGCGTACTAACTCACCTTCTAAGCCATGACGGTAACGCGCAGTCTCCATAAACTGGCTGGTACCTAATGAGCTGTCTTCTTTCAGCGAATCCAGTCCGGTTGGCAGTTTCGCTTTTACACCTTTTGACGCCAATAACATACGAATGCGAGCCACCTCACCTTCAGGAACCAGCACTTGGCCGTTCTGCTCCTGCATGCGGTAGCTCACACCTTCACTCTCTAAGACCGAGACAATCTCGCCAATATCGAATCGCTCTTGTTGGCTGTAAAGCGGACGGAAGCTTTGAGAAGAACTCCAAAGCGCAACCACAATGATCGCCGCTACAATCGCCGCGAGAACAGCGGATAGAACAAGATTTCGTTGGCTACTTGACCATAGCTGCTTAAGCTTATTTGTCACGTCGTCCATGTTGCCTGCTGGCGAGAACGCTTGTGTCGTGCTGGTCGTCATGGCCGTATTTCCGGCAACTTGGGGGGTTAGTTCTGACATGAATTACACCGGCATCTTCATAATATCTTCAAAAGAGGCAACCACTTTGTTGCGCACCTGCATAAGAGCGTTGAACGATAAGCTGGCTTTCTGGCTTGCGACCATTGCGCCAACTAAGTCGTCACTTTGCCCAGTTTCTACCGCCGTCATTTTTTGACTGGCCGCAGATTGATGTTGATTGACTGTATCCAACACGTTCGTCATCGCTTGAGAAAACGACAGTGGAGCATTCAGTGCTTGTTGATCTAAAGGGTTGGCACTCACGATAAATTCAGGCGGCTGCACTTGAGCCTGCATCGCCTGCATTTTTGACAACATGAGTTGCTCTGCCGAGACCGCATTAGTAGGTTGACTTGCCATCTATATTTTTCTCCTATTAGGCAGCCGAGCCTAGAGCCGACTGTAAATCAATACCGTGTTCTCGCATGGCTGCGAGTTTGTAACGTAGCGCTCGGGTTGATACTCCCAAGGCGTTTGCGGTTTTGGTTCGGTTTCCACCAAACTGACGTAATTTGTCCAAAATAAATTGGTATTCAGCCTGCTTCTTCGCTTCCACATGACCAAAGCTGGACTTTGGCTCCATGGAAGGCACTGGGGCAATGAGTTCAATCGGTAACATCAGATCATGCGCTGTAATGTAGTCACCATGGCGCATCACCAATGCACGTTGAATAACGTTCTCTAATTCACGAATATTGCCCGGCCAGTGATACTGACTCAGAGCGCTGATCGCATCCTGAGATAAGTGACAGCGGCTGCTATCTTGATATTTTTCAACAAAGAATTGGCTGATCGGTAAAATGTCTTCTTTTCTTTCGCGAAGTGGTGGCCAATGCAATGGCAACACATCCAATCGGTAGTAAAGATCTTCACGGAAGGTGCCTTTTTGCACTTCTTCTCGTAAATCTTTGTTGGTTGCTGCAATCACTCGAATATCAAGCTTGATGGCTTTGTGACTGCCCACACGTTCCACTTCTCGCTCTTGAAGTACGCGCAAAAGTTTGGCTTGGACTGCAGGAGACATTTCACCGATTTCATCTAACAAAATCGTGCCGCCGTTTGCTTCTTCAAACTTACCGCTTTGCGAATTCGTCGCGCCAGTAAACGCGCCTTTCACATGACCAAAAAGCACCGCTTCTAGCATCGATTCAGGAATCGCGGCACAGTTCACTGCAACAAATGGGCCATTAATGCGAGGAGAGTGTTCGTGTACATATCGAGCTAGCACCTCTTTACCCGTACCAGACTCACCCGTGATCAACACACTCGCGTTCGTACACGCTGCACGGTGTGCCAATTGAAGCACCTGCTTACTGCGCCACGACTCAGCCACAATGTTCGCCATTGGTTTGCCAAGAGCTTCAACACGCTTTAGCAAATTGATGAGCTGATTCGCTTCAAATGGACGCAACAAGTAATCGGTCGCGCCCGACTTCATAGTCTCTGCCGCCAAAATGCCTTGTTCTTGATCCACAATCGCAATCACAACGCCAGCATTACGCTGCTTCTGGTGACACGCAACAAACTCACGTACGCACATATCCGGTAGCGTAGAGCTCACTAACGTGATGCTTGCGCGCTCTTCTAACAGTGCGCTTCGCCCTGTACGTGTGTGCTTTGCGGTGTAACCGGCATTCTTCAGCACATCCAGTACAGGTTGAGCAAGGTGTTCGTTCGGCTCAACCAACAAAATATTCGTTTTCGTCATCATTGAACCTTAACCTTCTTTTGTTGAGTCTGTTGTTGTACGTACATGGTGTTTTTTTCTATGGTGCGTTCGTTGTCTCTGACTAGGCGTAACGTCACACGTCGATTCTTTGCCTGACCAGCTGCTGTATTGTTATTTGCGACCGGATATCGGTCACCATGAGATCTGACTTCGATAATATTTGGGTTTACACCGTGAGCAATCAGTGCATCGGCCACTTGTTGAGCACGTAAACGTGATACCGAAAGGTTGGTGAGCCTTGGTCCAACATTGTCGGTATGGCCATCGATTAGCACTTTCGTCACTCGGTCATCAACAGAAAGATAGCTATAGAGCGCAGCTAACGTCTGTTGCTGAGTCGCATTTAGTGTTTTCTGACCGAATTGAAAAGGCAAAACGATGTCTCTTGCTTGTGAGAACGACAGTTTCGGTAGTCGCTCAAGACACGCATTAAATTCGCTCAGTGCCTTTTGAATTTGAATTGTTGGGATTCTGACCTCTGACAAAGCGGAAGCATCTTTTCCTTCCAATACCAGCGTAATCCAACTACCACCGGCAATCGCCTTCATTAGTGAGGGTGCGCCTTTACGGAATACAAATCGACGAGAAGGCTTGGTAACCGTAAGAGAAGATTCAACTTTTCTATAAAGCTCTTTATCCCACGGTGCATTTTGACTAATTAATGTCACACCTTGCCATTTATTCCCTTCGTTGCGTATATCGGAAATAAATAAAATTTGATTATTTGGTTCCGCACGGAAATAAAACTTCCCCATTGGAACCTTTGAATGCATCAGGTTGCACTCAAATTTATTTCCTTTGAAAGACCAATTAGAAATATCCATTGGAACTGTCAACACCTCACCAGACATGGCTGGATTAAAATTGACCAAACCCAAAGAAAAAAAGACGTTACAAATTATTATCAAACTACGAAAGGAAAGGTATATCTTACATTTCCATGACTTAAGCAGTTTAATTAAATTTGCCACTGAAGCTCTATAACTGGCATAGCTAATCATGTTAATTACCTATTCTGAAATATTTAAATTGATTGGCAAACGTTTAGCATGAGCTGGAACACCCATAAAACAAACGAGATAAAACCAATAAAACAACTAGTTATATTAATATTTTTATAATAATCACGTTAGTCACCAGATAGAGGATCCTGGTGAAATAACAACAAAGATTGCTCAAAAATTGTTATTTTTACTTATTAACCGATTTATAAATGAAACTAACCCTTTTTAATTTTTATTAAAAGCTTCGCATGTACTGACATAAGCAACATGTGAACTAAAGTCACATAATTCGAAGTTAAAACTAAAACATCATGAAAAACTCTGTGTAGACTACCGAATATTAAGTTAGAAGAACTTAGTTTGTTAACGCACGGTAAAATATAAATGGAAACTAGAGTTAGTGAGTCTATTTCCGATATCAAACCTCTTGATGTCGAATTATTAGGCAAGCCTATTCATATCATTCGAGATAAGCTTGAAAATTTAATTTCAGAATCTTGTTCAAGCCTAACGAATGAATTGCAAAATTGGCTCAGTACAAACAAAGTGGAAGCTAGCTTAACCTCCGTAGACCTGCATCGATTCTCTCCTGCAATGATGGACAAAGATCAGACATCCACCCATAAGCACCAAGAAGGTGGCATGGTATTTGTTCACGGTGATACTCAGACTCTCGTTAAATTAGCAGACCGTTTTTATGGCGCTAATACAGAGCGTTCAGTCGCAACACTGACTGCCAGTGATCTTCGCCTACAGGAAAGAATCAGCCGCATTATTATCGGTTGGCTAGCACCGCAAGACATGTGGGAAGCATGTGAGTATGAAGCTCCACGCGGCATAGGCTTATGTGTCCAATTAAATATCACCTTTGAAGGTTATCAAGGGTCGATGTACTTAAAACTGGACACGCATCTGATCCAAACCTTGATTGAACAGCTTGAGCTGCAATCAGACGTGGATTTGTATGAACCTTTTTGTCGTTCCCTAGAATCAACGCCAGTTCGTCTTAACGTGGTATTGAGTAAAAAAACGATGGCTCTAAGTGACGTGGTCAGCCTAAAACCTGATGACATCATGCCAATCGAATTACTGAATACCGTACCGGTAAGCATTGGCAATCAACCTCTCTTTACTGGCCGTATTGCTGAGCAAGACGGACAGCTTGTTTTGATTTTTAACCCGGATAAGGAAACGCAGCGATGAGCGAAGCGCCTGAAACTAAAGCGTTCGACACAGATGAACTGAACTTTGATGATTTTCAATTAGAAGACTTTGAAGCTGAAACAACGCGCCAACCTGAGCCTGTTGCTGCAGAGCGCGACCTGAGCTTTTTCAAAAGCATCCCTGTGACTGTCACGCTTGAAGTCGCAAGTAAAGAGATCCCACTTGGTGATTTGATGAAAGCGGGCGAAGGCACCGTCATTGAACTTGAAAAGCTGAACGGCGAACCGTTGGACGTAAAAGTGAACGGTTCCCTACTTGGCCATGCGGAAGTAGTTGTCGTTAATGACAAATACGGTCTTCGCTTGATTGACGTACACGATTCAGCATTAAGCGGCGTTGGTCGATAATTTTTGGTAGGCAGTACAATGAACAATCTGAGCGCTTGGCATCGTTGGTTACCTTTGTTGGTATTGGTGTCACTTTTGTTTGCATTCCCAACAATGGCAGCAGACAACGGCTTAACAATTCTGTCCGTTACGGACGGCGACGCACAACAAGAGTACAGCGTTAAACTACAAATTCTTTTGTTGATGACGGCGCTCAGTTTCCTTCCTGCTTTCATTTTGATGGCGACGAGCTTTACACGCATTATTGTGGTGCTGGCTATCTTGCGCCAAGCGCTTGGTTTGCAGCAGAGCCCGCCAAACCGCGTGTTAGTGGGTATTGCATTAACGCTTACTCTGCTCATCATGCGCCCAGTTTGGACGGATATCTACGAGAACGCGTTCCAACCATACGACAATGGTGAAATTACGCTGGTTCAAGCATTTTCCGTGGCGGAAAAGCCCGTTCGCAACTTCATGTTGGCGCAAACCCATCAGAGCTCTCTTGAGCAAATGTTGCGAATTGCCAATGAGCCGCTCGATCAAAAAGTAGAAGACATCTCGTTTGCCGTTGTTCTTCCTGCGTTTGTGATCAGTGAGCTTAAAACTGCGTTCCAAATCGGCTTTATGCTGTTCATTCCGTTTTTGATCATCGACTTGGTGGTCGCTAGCGTCTTGATGGCCATGGGTATGATGATGCTTTCACCACTTATCGTCTCTTTGCCATTCAAGTTGGTGGTGTTCGTTCTGGTCGATGGCTGGGCGATGACGGTCGGCACTCTTTCAGCCAGTTTCGGTTAACAGGAGCTCATGATGACACCTGAATTAACCGTTACTCTATTTTCTGATGCTGTATGGCTTATCATCTTGATGGTGGCCGTACTGGTAGTGCCAGGCCTGATTGTGGGTTTGGGTATTGCGGTATTCCAAGCGGCAACGCAAATCAACGAACAGACATTGAGCTTTTTACCACGTCTGATCGTCACTCTGTTGATGGTGATTTTTGCAGGACACTGGATTCTTCGCAAAATCATGGAGTTGTTTGATTTCTTGTTCCACAACATTCCGGGGATGATTGGCTGATGGCCATCACATTTGCAGACCTCTCCGCGATTCTCGGTCAACTTTGGTGGCCGTTTTTTCGTGTGGGAGCGGTATTTTTATCCATGCCATTTTTTGGTGACGCGTTGATTCCGATTTGGGTTCGCAGCTTATTAGCACTCTCTATCGTGGTCATCACAGCGCCATTAATGCCAACAATGCCTACGGTTGAACTCTTCTCATTAACCTCTTTGTTTATCGCATTTGAGCAAGCGATTTGGGGTTTGATGTTCGGTCTGATTCTGCACATGCTGTTTAACGTCTTCACCATGCTCGGCCAAACCATTTCTTTGCAGATGGGTTTAGGTATGGCAATGATGAACGACCCTGTGAATGGTCTGTCGGTGGCGATTCTAGGCCGTATCTTTTTAATTTTTTCGACCTTACTCTTTTTGTCACTAGAAGGGCACTTACTGGTGATCGATATTGTTATCCAAAGTTTTGTGGTGTGGCCTGTTGGCTCAGGCATCACGGCCCTATCACTGCAAGGCGTGATCAATGTGTTTGGTTGGATGTTTGCGGCTTCTCTCGCACTTGCGCTGCCCGCCATCGTGTCAATGCTATTGGCGAACATCAGCTTTGGTGTGATGAACCGCGCCGCACCGTCTCTGAACGTTTATGCGCTAGGTTTTCCGATGACCATGCTACTTGGCCTGTTCAGTGTTTTGATTTCTGTTTCCGGTGTTCCGGGCCGCTACACCGCGCTGGTGCATGAGACGATCCGACACTTAAACAACTTTATGTTGGGGGGCGCATGAGCGATCAGTCGTCACAAGACAAAACCGAAAAGGCCTCCCCCCAGAAAGTCAAAAAAGCCCGCCAGGAAGGCCAAATTCCACGAGCGAAAGAATTCACCACTGCAGTCATTTTTATGGCTGTAGCGCTGTATTTTTACTCTCAAATCAATAGCATCTGGGAAAGCATGTTCGGCATTTTCCGCTATAACATGTCGTTGACGAAAGCCGACCTAGAAAACCCACAGCAAATGGTAGAACAAGTGGGTCAGAGCCTTGGCATGATCATCGAAATGCTGTTGCCACTTTTCACGGTTATCATCATCGTGACGTTCGGTAGCAGTATGGTCTTGGGCGGCTGGATGTTTCGTCCCGCAAACATGTTACCAAAGCTGAGTAAACTCAACCCGCTCAGCGGCATTAAGCGTATTTTCTCAACGCGTTCGTTGGTGGAGCTGGTTAAGTCGACAATCAAAGTAACAGTGATTTTCGGCATCCTTTACGGCTATTTGGACAATCACCTTCAGCCATTGTTAGGCATTCAAAACCTTCCGCTTAACCAAGGTTTTTCAATGGTGATGTCTATCTTGTTTGAAGGACTGCTCTTGATGGGATTTGCTTTGCTGTTGTTTGGTGTGATTGATATTCCTTACCAACGTTGGGAACACCTCAAAGAACTTCGCATGACGAAGCAAGAATTGAAGGAAGAATTCAAAAACAACGAAGGCCGCCCGGAAGTCAAGCAACGTATACGCCAAATTCAACAGCAGTTTGCGCGCCGAAAAATCGACAAAATGGTACCGACCGCCGACGTAGTGATCACAAACCCGACGCACTATGCGGTCGCTCTAAAATATGAGCCGTCGCTCTCAGATGCGCCATTTGTGGTCGCCAAAGGCGTCGATGAAACTGCCATGCACATTCAACGTATCGCGCGAGAAAATCAGGTGGAAATCATTAACTCCCCACCTCTGACACGTTCGATTTATCACACCACCGCGATAGAGCAAGCAATTCCAAGCCAACTTTATATCGCCGTGGCACACATTCTTACTTACGTTTTGCAGTTGAAAGCCTTTCGTAAAGGAGACGGAAAAAAGCCGACACCTTTGCCTCATTTTTCAATTCCAAAACACTTGCAGCACTGATTAACCCGCGTTTATCCAAGGACACGAAAGTATGCTTACTCGGTTAAAACAACTTCAAACCTCAACCAAAGGCTACATTGGCATCCCCATTGTTTTGCTGATGATTCTGGCGATGGTTATTTTGCCATTACCACCATTGCTATTGGATGCGCTGTTTACTTTTAACATCGTATTGGCGATCTTGGTATTGCTGGTCAGTACCACAGCAAAGCGACCACTCGACTTTTCTGTTTTTCCAACCATTTTGTTGGTGGCAACCTTACTTCGCCTAACGCTGAACGTCGCCTCAACCCGAATCGTATTACTAGAAGGCCATAACGGCGGCGATGCCGCTGGTAAAGTCATTCAAGCTTTCGGTGAAGTGGTGATCGGCGGCAACTACGTTGTCGGTATGGTGGTCTTCATCATCTTAATGATCATTAACTTTGTGGTTATCACCAAAGGTGGTGAACGTATTTCAGAAGTCTCCGCGCGTTTTACATTGGATGCCCTGCCGGGTAAACAAATGGCAATCGATGCGGACTTAAACGCCGGTTTGATCGATCAAGAAACCGCTCGTCTGCGCCGTAAAGAAGTTGCGAACGAAGCCGACTTCCACGGTTCAATGGACGGTGCGTCGAAATTTGTTCGTGGTGATGCGGTCGCAGGTCTGTTGATTCTATTCATCAACATCATCGGTGGTATCAGCATCGGTGTTTTCGAACACGGCTTACCAGCGTCTGAAGCATTCAAAACTTATGCACTGCTAACCATCGGTGATGGCTTGGTAGCACAAATTCCATCGCTATTACTGGCAACCGCAGCTGCAATCATCGTGACTCGCATCAATGACAGCGACAACGGCATGTCAGAAACCATGCAGAAACAGTTGCTCGCAACTCCAGCGACCTTGTTTACGGTTGCAGGGATCATGGCCGTCATTGGTATGGTTCCGGGCATGCCGCACCTTGCATTCTTTGCATTTGCTGGCGCATTAGGGTTTGCAGGCTGGAGACAAAGTAAGAAACCAGTTCAAGACACGCAAATCGAACAGGTGGAAGCACTTTCTCAAGCCATGCAAGAGGAAGACACACCTCTCACATGGGACGACATCCCACACGTGCACACACTGTCTCTTGCGCTTGGTTACCGTCTTGTTCACCTAGTAAACAAGGATCAAGGTGCGCCACTTTCGCAACGTATTCGTGGTGTACGTCGTAACCTCTCAGAACAGGTAGGTTTTCTTCTACCCGAAGTTCGCATTCGCGATAACCTAAGCCTCAAACCGAACCAATACACCATTTCGCTTAATGGTGAAGTGATTGAGCAGGGCTTCATCGAACCAGAGCGTTTAATGGCAATTGCCGTTGGCGACACCTACGGTGAAATCGATGGCATTCTTGGGAGCGATCCTGCTTACCAACTTCCTGCAGTTTGGATTGAACACCAAGACAAGGCGAAAGCGCTCAACATGGGTTACCAAGTCGTGGATGACGGTACCGTGATCGCAACGCACATCAGCAAAATCATGAAAACCAACCTTGCAGAATTGTTTACACACGATGATGTAGAAGCGATGACGCAGCGCTTAACCCAACAAGCGCCGAAATTGGCAGAAGCCTTAGCCGCTGCACTTAACCCAGCTCAACAGCTCAAAGTGTACCGCCAGCTATTGCTTGATCAGGTGCCACTAAAAGACATCCGAACCATCGCGAATACCATGCTGGAGTCTTCAGAAAACACGAAAGACCCGATTTTGTTAGCTGCTGATGTTCGCTGCGCACTAAAGCGCACGCTGGTTAACTTAATTGCAGGGCAAAAACCTGAGCTCAATGTTTACGCTTTATCGGATGAGTTGGAGCAAATGCTACTGACGTCGCTGCAACAAGCGCAAGCTTCAGGTACAGTGGTTCTCGATAGTTTCCCAATCGAACCGAATATTCTTGGTCAGTTCCAACAAAACTTACCTTTGATTCGACAACAACTTAAGCAGCAAGGCTTACCGCCAATACTACTTGTAATGCCGCAATTACGCCCACTACTGGCGCGTTATGCGCGTACTTTCACTCAAGGATTGGCTGTGCTGTCTTACAACGAAATTCCAGAAAACAAACAGATCAATGTGGTAGGAAACCTTGGTTAATCTTATTTCAACACACGCGATATACGAATATCTTTGTAGTCTCGCGGTACAACACATCGTCACGGACGACGATCAATTGGTATTTGAAGCACTCAAACATAATGACATCCAACACGCTTGCCAAGCCATTCGTGAAACTCAATCCGGTGAGGTGGTGTATCAACACCTCACTTTGAGATTCGGATTGCGCGGAGAGCAAAGCGTTTATCAGTTTGAGCTTTCCGAACAAATGCAATACTGCTTAGATTTGTTCAGCCTTTATCTCGCCTTACGACAAACTCAATTTCAATTAGAAGCTTTTCATCCAGATTTAATCAGCAACGTCGTCGTGCCAATTCGTGTCGATGCACTGCTGTGGGATCCGGGCGTGTATTTTCTTGAGCAGATGGTTCAGTTTCACTCAGCCGCTTTCCAGCATGTAATCCCATCCTTACAAGCAGATGAAACATTGTGCCTTCACGAACGCATGGAAACGCTTGTCGAAAAACTGAAGGAAAATGCGTTTGCATTGTGGTTTGAAGTAGCCACATCCCAAACGCATTTTGAGCGTATTGCTGAATTTGATCCAGATATGATCAAACTCTCAGTAACGATAGAGAACAAACAAGATCAACACTCATTTTTACCCATTGCGCGATTTCTAAGAAAACACAAATACCAGTGGGTTGCTGGTCGCGTTGCAAGCCAAGTCGAACTCAACCGCTATCGACTGCTCGGTGCAAGTTATTACTTTGGTTACTTCAGTGACATCCCTACTTCCCTGTCTTTCCGTTCCTTTGATGAGGAATAGCTGAAACCCAACCCTCATGGCTAAACTAAAAAGCGCGAATGATTCGCGCTTTTTTACTTTTCTCGTTTTAGATTTTCTCTTTGCCTTAACCTTATGCCGATCAAAGCACATCGGAAACTAACGCTAAAACGGTAGCAAACCCCAACTTAGTGGAATGCAAGTCACTAAAAATCATCAATTTTGATCTTTTTTAGAAAATTTTTAATTTTCAAATTAATCATTAGTGGCAAGCGACCGCCTCTAGTTAGTGACTAGGGAATATCCCAAGGCCTGAAAGAAATAGTGATAAACTAAGGAGACTAAGATGGCTTTATCAATGCACACTAACTACGCATCACTTGTAACTCAAAACACTCTAAACAGCACAAGTGGTCTTTTAAATACTGCGATGGAGCGTCTAAGCACCGGTTACCGCATCAACTCAGCAGCAGACGATGCAGCAGGTCTACAAATTGCGACTCGTCTAGAAGCTCAAACTCGCGGTATGAACGTAGCAATGCGTAACGCTCAAGACGGCATCTCTATGATGCAAACTGCTGAAGGCGCTATGGAAGAGATGACTAACATCACTTACCGTATGAACGACCTTGCAACACAATCTTTGAACGGCTCAAACAGCGCAGAAGACCGTGCAGCAATGGATGCAGAGTTTAAACAGCTAGCATCTGAGCTAGGCAACATCATGGGCAACACTTCATTCGGTGGCCAAAAACTTCTAGCTGAAGGCGGCGGTTTTGGCGCAAGCAGCGTGAGCTACCAAATTGGTGCAACTGGCGCAGAAAAACTTGTTGTAAACGCTAAGACTGAACTAAACGGTATTTCAACAGCTATCGCTGGTCTAACTAGCATCAGCACTGCAGCAGCTGCTTCTACTGCACTTAGCAAGCTTTCAAGCACTGGTGGTATGCTAGCGAAACTTGGTACTGCGCGTGCTGAGTTCGGTGCAAACATCAACCGTTTAGAACACACAATGACTAACCTAGGTAACATGACTGAAAACACTTCTGCAGCAAAAGGCCGTATCACTGATGCAGACTTCGCTACAGAGTCTTCAAACATGACTAAGAACCAAATGCTTATGCAAGCAGGTACAACAGTTCTTTCTAAGACTAATCAGCTTCCTGGCATGGCTATGTCTCTACTACGTTAATCGTTGAAGCTTATAACCCCACCCATCCGGTGGGGTTTTTTACTATCTGAATATTATGACACCAGTTTATTCTCAACATATTGATATCATTCGATCTCGTTGGCCCGATGTTGCACAAGCTCTAGACAACGCTGACTTTAGCGACCTACATTTCGAAGTCGTTGAAAAAGCGGCGATGACGCTTAAAGTCAATGGCGTGCAGCTTAGTAGTGCCTACGACCCGCTCGAAGAAGCCTTTCAGTACCGAAGCCTAACGTCTAGCAACGAATATCATATTTGGGGCATTGGTATGGGCAACGTCCCATCCCTGTTAGCTCAAGATCAAAGCGCCAGATCTATTTGCGTTTATCTTTACAACCTTTCGCTAGCAAAATTGGTACTATCTCTTGTTCCTCAACCTTGGTTATCCGATCCTCGCGTCTCACTAGTCGCAGTTTCTGAAGATCATTGTGAAATCGGAAAACACTTATCAAGCCTGTGCTGGGATGATTGTATAATTATTAATGCTGACAGAGCGATTTCTCGTTATACACATCAATGGCTTTACTTCCGACTAGAAAATCGTGTTTTGATTGGCTTTGCGAACGCAAACTACCGACATAGCGACGCTGAACTAGTAACAAGAGAAGAAGAAAACGCCCCCCTTTTAAAACGAATTAAATCCTCTGATCATTATCTGATGTATCAAGTCGATGACGCTATTTGCATTGGTGCAGGCCCATCGCTCCAACATCATATTGAAGAGTTAAAAGTCGTTTATAGCCAACCAAATCGTCCAAAGTTCATTGCCGCGTCAACCGCATGCAAATGCTTAATGGAGAACGGCATCAAACCTGACGTCGTGTTTGCTGTGGATATGGATTTAGGTGACGAACATATTCCTTTTGAGCTCGCTATAAACACCATTTTAGTTTTTGCTAGCCATATGCCTAGTCGTATTTTCCAAAACTGGCACGGTGAAAAGTACTATTTACATTTGGGTGATTTCACCTACGACCGATTTGCGGCCAAACTACCAGTAAAATATCGACCATATTCATTTGGTTCTGTGATCCACCCTCTGATCCACTTTACATTATTGCAAGGTGCTTCAAGAATCTCATTGATTGGCTGTGACTTCGGTTTCCCTGGAGACATTATTCATTCAGGGCGAGAGAACAGAGCAGATGATCCAAACGCAACAATGACAGCTCGTGTTGAAAACGGGTTTGGCGAGATGATTAAAACCTCTCCTGCTTATCGGATGTTTGGCAGCGGTGTAGAGAACCTTATTGCAGCATCACCACAGACTAAGTTCTATAACTGGAGTCGTATTGGTGCGAAGATCATTGGCGCTGAATATTTTAACGTGGAGGAGTTGTATGGAAACCGTCGCTAGCTCTGTTTACGATACTTTTATTAAAACAGCAGAAGTCTATTACTATGGCGATCACCTAACTGGCGATCTGATGCTAGGTCAGTGTCTCAACCTGTTAGCTAAACTCTTCTCTGTGTCAGCTGAAAGAACAGCGTTGCTCGAAGTGCTGTCTCGTATCAATCTAGCCCGAGAAGCCCACGATTTCACAACACTAGCAGACATATTAATGTATGAAATTGCCCCAAAAATGAAATCGTAAGTCACTATTTAAAAAGAAAAAGCCTCTAAAATAGAGGCTTTTTCTTTCTTAACGTCGAATGTAAATGGAACTTGCACTGCCAATCGGTTCATCCGGCATCCTGAAGCCCACTTTTCGCATCATGTTGTGAAGCACTTTGTTAAATAGCTCCAGTTCAACTGTCTCTATTTCCTTCCCTTGTTGATAAGTTTTTAGCTCAGGGAAAGTAGATATCGCTTCCTGCTGAATACTGGCCAATTCATCCGCATTAATATTTTGTTTACTCAATAACTTCGCACTAATAAACGTCTCGTAAGATCGAGCGCATTTCATCAGCCGAAAAACAAATTCATTCATTTCTTTCGTTCTTTTCTAAGTGATAGCCTGACGTTGGCGAGGTGCGCTAAAACACCAAAATATGCTTAATTAAAAGATACCAAAAGTTGAGCGACTCCCTTTGTAGGAATACTCCTATTTAAATAGCAGGAAACACCTAAAACCGTGCGTCGATGACAACTCAACCAATACATCTCATGCCTAAAATAGATTAAATACTTTCAGCTTTTCAGTCGCCTTGTCTTATAGGGAAACACTAGATGTTTTCTAGAGGAAGGCGGAACACCGAAGGTGGAAAACCTACTTCCTCTCAAACTCAAATAATATCGCAAAACCCTGTTTTACAAGCACATTTAAGTTAGGCACATATCTTGCGATAAGACATATTTTCAAGGCATAGAGTTACGCCAATTACCAATGAGAGAGGGAGTAAGCTCGTGAGTTCAATAGATCCAGCAACCTTTGCAGCCCAATTGGCGCAGATAGAAGTTCAACCTTTTAAACAACGCTACCAACTGCAAACCAATACATACCAAGCTCAGCTATCTGCTTTGGGCAAAGTTGAGAGTGCTATGCGTGAATTCCGCACTGCACTCAACGAAATGAACAGCAGCACAAGCAGCATCATTAAAAACTCAGCCTCCATCTCTCAAGAAGGCTACTTCACTGCCAATGCAGATGCCAAGGCCCTATCGGGTAGCTACCAGATCTTTGTCGAGAAAGTAGCAACATCACACCAAGTTTCTACAGGTATGCCAGCGAATCTAGAAGCGACTACTGAAGTCCCAACAACGGGAAATCTTGAGTTCACCGTCAACGGTAAAACAATGACGATTGATCTATCAACGGTCGATACCGACGGTGATGGTGTAGCGACGGTGAGTGACTTAACGAAAGCGATCAATAACAACACAGACAACCCTGGTGTAAACGCAACCTTAGTCCGCTCAAACGGTCAAACTCACTTCATGCTTTCAAGCACTGAAACCGGCGTTGCCAATCAAATCAACGTGTCAGCGACGGGCACAGGTCAAACATGGTTTGAAGATGCATTCACAAACCTCAATCAAATCAGTGCACCACAAGATGCAGTGATCTGGCTAGGAGCACAAGGTACTGGTCTAAAACTTACCAACTCGAGCAATACGTTTGAGGGGGTTATTGATGGAGTAGACATTACCGTGACCAAGGCTCAAAGCTCAGGGGAATCTGCGATTGGTCTAGGTATCGGCGCTGATGACGAAGCGACAAAAGAGCAACTAAACAAGTTCGTCGAATCATACAACAAACTCGTTTCAACCATTGATCAACACACTCAACTTGGTGGTGAGGATAAAAAACGCGGCGTGTTAGCTAGTGATCCAACCATGCGATCAATTGAAAGCCAACTATCAAACCTTGTTCGAGGCGAGCATGGCGGTATGCGCTTAAGCGAAATCGGCGTGACATTGGATCGCCATGGCAAACTGAAAGTGGACCAAGAAAAATTTGCAGAGGCACAAAAAAACAACAGCGCTGGCTTAGAAGCGATGTTCAATGGTGATGGTGCACTACTTGATTCAATGGACGCCATGGTCGAACCATTCCTCAAATTTTCTTCTGGTGCGTTCAAATCTCGTAAAGAAGCGCTGCAAGCAAACATCGATCGCCTCTCAGATAAACAAACCACTTTAGAACGTAAGTACGACATGTCGTACAAGCGTTACCTAAAACAATTCACTCAAATGAATACATTAATGACTCAAATGAACCAAACCATGTCAATGTTTGGCTAAGGCTTTAGGAGAATATCTCATGCTTATGGACTCTGGTTACGACTCATATCAACAAGTCGACCTTGACGCTCAAGCAGCAGCAGCAAACCCTCATCAACTTGTCATCATGCTTATTGATGGCTTACTCGATGAAGTTGAACGTATTCGTGGCCACCTTTTGGCCAATCGCTTGGCAGAGAAAGGCGCTGGCATCAATAAATGTATGAACATTTTAATTGGATTAACCAGTGCCCTTGATGACGAAAATGGTGGCGAAATTGCAGAGAACTTGCGCCAACTGTACGACTTCTGTCAAGTCGAACTGTACTACGCAAGCGTACAAAATGACGCTGACCGTTTAATGAACGTCGAACGTGTAATGGGTAATATTCGTGAAGGTTGGATGAATTTTGGACAACAAGCATAAAGTGTCGCCAGAGCGATTCCGTCACTTATCTCAGCTAATCCAATTCGCCACTAAGACGGCGGATTGGCACGCGCTAAAACGCCATGATTTGCAGCTTCGAGAGCTGCTTATCAGTCATAAGCCGTTTTTGAAAGATCCCAAATTAGCACCTGAGATTCAGCGTGCTAAGTCCGTGCACGCGGATGCTTTTGCTGCATTAGAGAAAGCCACTGGTGAGCTCAAAAAAGAGATGAACATGGCGAACGATCAGCAAGAGCGTGCCATGGCATATCAACTAGCGATGACAATGGAGATGACACAATGATGATTTCTTCTTCACTGCCATCGTCAAATGCCGCTCCGGCTTCAGAAGGCCGAATCACGCAAGCAAAAGACGTTCAAGGCTTTTCGCAGCGCAATGCTTCAGGGCAAACACCTCTGAATCAATCCGCAGCATTATCAGAGCAAGCAGTACCAAGCTTTCGCCTTGCTGCACAAACTTTCTCAAGCGAAGAGCGCAAAGAGGCGACAACTGCAACAACGGAAGAAAATGCTGCTGTTGACACCACAGGAATGAATGTTCTTCTGAGTGCAACAACACCAACTGAAACACCAGACCTTGCAGCGCAAGCGCAAACCTTGACGCAAGGCATGCTAAACATGGCTGAGAAATCGGTTGCGTCATTCAACAAAGTCAATCCGTTGGAAGTAAAAGGTGAAGCAAAAACAACAAGCCCAGCGCAAGCTAATGCCTTGTTAAACACATCACCGCAACAACAAGATATTCAAACTAGCCAAACAGCTTCTGCGAATGCACGCGTGAATACCTCTACCGCAGACTTTCAAGCATTGTTGAACCAACCAGCGCAAGGGCAAGCAACGACTGCACCACTGAACGTTCAAACTTCTGCTCCGTCCGCTCAAGCAGTGAGCGCTGCGACAGTAGCTCATGCTCATACGCAAGGCTCAGAGTGGGCAGCAGTGAAAGTGGACACAAGTGCAGGCAAATGGGGCGAGCAGATGATGCAGGTGCTGCATGACCGAGTCACCTTGCAAGCACAGCAAAGTGTTCAGGAAGCGAAAATCCGTCTCGATCCGCCCGATCTAGGCAAACTGGATTTACTCGTTCGTGTTGAGGGCGATCGATTGAGCGTACAGATCAACGCAAACACGGCGGCAACACGTGAAGCCTTGATGCAAGTATCGGAACGCTTACGCACTGAACTACAAGAACAAAACTTCGTCCATGTTGATGTCAATGTAGGTGCCGACCAAGGTCAAGAGCGCCATCAACAACAGATGAATGACGAAGACACCACAATTTTCGCTGCACGTGAGTCCAGCGCATTTCAATCCAATACAACAACAAACTATTCAGAACACTGGCTGAACACTCAAGCCTAAGTTAGTCATCGAGGAAAAAGGTTATGACCAAACAACAAATGATCGCCATGTTTATCGCCATGATCATCACCAGCGCCCTCGTTTCGGCCGCCACCATCATGGGTGGTATTTGGTATCTCAATAAACAGGCACAAGATTCAGGTGAAACCAGCTCACTGCTTGAGAACTCTCCTTTGTCTTTTCTTGTGACTGAACAACCAACTAGCAAAGGCCCAAGCTTTCACCCTCTAGACAAAGTTGTACTGAGCATTAAAGGCAAGAAACAGACGCACTTTGTCATGCTAGAGCTGGCTATTGAGACGCGTCGACCAGAACGTATTAAAGACATCGATAACTACATGCCAATGGTTCAAAACTCGCTTTTGAAGCTGTTTAGCGACAAAACTTTCGATGAACTGCAACAGACAGGCGCGATCGATATTCTGCAAAACGAAGTGAAGCAAACGCTGTTGGTAGCCTTTGCGAAGACTGACATCGTGCGTGATATCGATGATGTACTGCTGACGAAATACGTTGTGCAATAACGGAGCACAACCATGTTAGACATGAACCCTCAAGAAACGTACACCGCACCAGAGGAAGTGAACACACCATCACTCCCGATTGATGAAAACGCACTTTTGCAACGTCATCAAGTGATGGTGAAACGCGTAGTTAACCAGCTTCGCGTTCATGCCACTTCCCATTGCAGTATCGAAGATATGCAGCAAATTGGTCTTATCGCGCTGGTTGAAGCAGGACGTCGTTATGGAGACATTGACGATACTCACTTCCCGGCGTTTGCGGTTTGCCGTGTACGCGGCGCGATCTTAGATGAACTGCGCCGTTTAGACTGGCGCTCACGTAAAACACGTCAGCAAGCCCATGAGCTTAATGACGTCACACGTGACCTCACCCGCTCGTTAGGTCGCATGCCAACGGACTCAGAAATCATCAAAGCTCTCGGCACCGACGAGCAAGATTATTACAACCGTCAAAACGCGGCGCTTGCAGGTGAAATGCAAAGTCTCGATCAACTGATGGAAAACAGCACCGACAGCCACTTTGGTGGGCAATACGACGGCATGGAGCACGAGCACATTCGTCGTAGCTTAGACAGCGCACTAGGCCGACTGTCAAAGCGAGATCAATTGCTACTGACGCTGTTTTATCAACACGAACTCAATTTACACGAAATAGCCCTCGTCTTGGATCTGACGCCACCTCGAATTTGTCAGCTTCATAAACAAGCGCTGAAACAACTCAACCAATTAATGTCCTCTTAGGAGTCACAAGATGCAAAAGTTTTTAGGAGTCCTCACTATCCTTGTGTGTGTCTTCGGCGGATACATGTGGGCTGGCGGTAAGCTAGGTGCAATTTGGCAACCAGCAGAATTTCTGATCATCATCGGCGCGGCAGCGGGTTCTCTCATTATTGGTAACCCACCACACGTGCTGAAAGAGATGCGCCAACAAGTGCCAGCAACCATCAAAGGTCCAACTGAAGAGTACGAGTACTACATGGAGCTGATGGCGCTATTAAACAACCTGCTAGAAACAGCGCGTAGCCGTGGTTTCAAGTTTTTGGATTCTCACATCGAAGCACCAGAACAAAGCTCTATCTTCCTGATGTTCCCGCAAGTTTCTGAGGATCATCGTCTGATTTCGTTCATTACTGATAATTTACGTTTAATGGCGATGGGACAAATGTCGCCTCATGAATTAGAGGGACTGTTAGAACAAGAAATCGAAGCTATCCAGAACGAGCTGCTGCTGCCTTCTCGCTCATTACAGCGTACCGCAGAAGCACTACCTGGTTTCGGTATTCTTGCCGCAGTTGGTGGCATCATCATCACTATGCAAGCCATAGATGGTTCTATTGCGCTCATTGGCTATCACGTAGCCGCTGCCCTTGTAGGTACATTCATTGGTATTTTTGGTTGTTACTGTGGTCTAGATCCACTAAGTAACGCCATGGCTCAGCGAGTGAAACGTAATATGACCGCTTTTGAATGCGTACGCGCAACGCTCGTTGCTTACGTCGCTAAAAAGCCAACATTGCTCGCCATCGACGCTGGCCGTAAACACATTCAGCTAGACATCAAACCAACATTCAACCAAATGGAGAAGTGGTTAGCTGAACAGGAGGGATAATGCAAAAACAAGAGCATGTAGTGTTCAAACGTGCCAAAGCTCACGGCCATGACGAACCTCATGGCGGCGCGTGGAAAGTCGCGTTTGCTGACTTCATGATCGCCCTAATGGCGCTGTTTCTTGTGCTTTGGGTCATGCAAGTGGTGGATAAAGAAGAGCGTAAAGCGATTGTTGCCCACTTGCATAGCTCAAGCGTGTTCGACAAGAGTTACGGCAACCCATTTGATACCTCACAAAGTATCTCTCCTATCGACTTGGCACAGGACTCTTCTGTGCCAAGTAAACACAACTCCAATCACGTTGTGAGCTCTTATTTTCAAGGTGACGGTGATGGTCCAGAAATTAACTCTCTAGTTCCTGGCACCTTCGACACCCAAGAGCAACTTGCTGCACTGGCAAAAGTTATCGAAGAGATGACCGCGCAGATCAACGCGCAAGGAAACGTCAACGTTACTGTGACACCGCAAGGCTTGCGTATCGTGTTGCAAGACGACTACAAACAGCACATGTTCAGTCGTGGTGGAGCCGAGCTTACGCCATTTTTTGAAGATTTACTGTTGGCACTTGCCCCTCTTTTCGAGCGAGTAACCAACCCATTGATCATCAGTGGTCATACCGATGCGATTCCGTTTAAGAAACGTTTTGGCCGTCAGTCGAACTGGGCGCTATCGGCATCGCGTGCTGATGTGGCGAGAAAAACGCTGGTTGAAGGTGGAATGCCCGATGATCGCGTCATGCAAGTTACTGGCATGTCAGATCGAGCGTTGCTGAACCCAGATGAGCCAGATTCAAGCGAAAACCGTCGAATCGAACTGTTTGTTCTGACAACACCAGCAGCAAAAGTTCTTGAGACCCTATTTGGCAATCAAGATGACAGCGAGCTGAAAAAAGCGAAACAAAAAGCGGAATTTAACCAACCCGTTATTCGACAAGAAGTGATCCGTTACTCGGCGGACGCAGAAAAACAAGAAGCGAAAATCCAAGCACTATAACGCTTGTCAACGCCATAAACCACAAAGGTCACCTCGCCCTGCTGGTGACCTTTTTAATCCCTAATCCAATTGCCGTGACTTTTAGTAGAGTTCAATATGCACGAGCCAATGCCCGACACAAAAAGACGTGATGTGTTGAAGAAAGCCTTTTTATGGCTAATCATCTTCGACTATTTATTATTGGCGTTTTTTCTTACTCAACTCTCTAGCCTCAACCTAAACAGTGGCACCATGATCAGCCTGCTGCTCGTGGTTTACAATGTTCTGCTTGTGTCGTTGTGTTTTCAACGAACCAACAAGCAAGACTCATACATCATCTACCCAGTGTTATCAGCAACGTTACTCGCTTTTGTCTGCTTCCTTTACTTTTTTTTTCTGGTTTAAGAGCCCCATAACCTAATCAAGCACGCGTTCACTTATCATACGATTGAACGCAACGAGGTCAAATGAGCCTTTAATTTCAAACCGAACTCGTCCCACTTCACTTAAGAAAAACTCAATTTCGCAATCGAGATCAAACGTGCCGGAAGTCTCAATAGAGAATGCATTGATCTTGCTGTAAGGCAGCGACGTGTAATCCACTTTTGAACCCGTAATCCCTTGCACATTCGCCGCAATCACTCGTTTGTTGGTAAACACCACTTGATCACGAACGGTTTTAAAAGCGGTGAAAATGGTCTCACCATCAATCAAAAATTTGTGGAAATCATCTCTGACTTTGGAAACGTCCATAGGCTTAAGCTTGAACACAGAGGAGTTGTCGAAATCGATCATGAGTCGTCCTTTAAATAGGCTGAAAAACGAATTTCTCAACGTATCAGACCACACCGGTTTTGCCTATCCATCTCAACCGTTTTTGCTTGATTCATCTACTGCAAAACCCAAATTACTTCCAACCCTGCCGCCATAACTCTGGGTCTTTCAGATCTTGCCAGTTCATCTCTTGCTCACGTTTATTCATAACGGCTTCAATGACACATTTCACAACATTGCCGTCTTCATCCAATTCCATTTCAGTTACCACAAAGTGCTTCTCTTTATTTTTAGGTGACGTCGCCGTCCATTTGCTGTGCAATAGTTTCTTTGGGTGAATTCTATTCATCGCGGTATACCAATTTAGCTATCATCTTTATGTATACGACTGAATACCAAGAGAGAATCAGATTTTATTTTTAAGCATCCACGAAAGGGAAAAGCCGCAAAAGAGGTCATCCCCCAATGCGGCCTTACTTGCAACCCACCTAGGTCTTTTGACCGTTCAAACGAGGGTTTAAGTACTGACTCTGTAGCAACTGCAACACCTTACCAACCAGCACAATCACCACCGCGCCGATCAGTACTGGCGTGAACAGAAAGCTCCACCCCTGCCCAGATGCCATGATCAAGATAGGATTTGCGCCCGCCGGTGGATGCGTTGTCTTCGTAATCAGCATAGCTGACACACCTAACCCAGTCGCAATCGCGAGCGTGATTGGCGTGATCTCAGCGTATTGGCTAAACGCAATACCGATAGATGCCGTAATGAAGTGACCAATGATCACGTTTTTTGGTTGAGCAAGAGGGCTGCTAGGCACCCCAAACACCAACACCGCCGTAGCACCAAATGGCGCCATGAGAAGTACAACCTCAGTAAGAGATACCTCGGCGTAAGACAACACACCAATAGCCAATGTCGCACCAAGCCCCGCGACCAACGATAAAATTAAATTATTCATAAACACCTCAAAGTAGACCGAATTGTCTACAAATTAAAATAGACAAATCTGTCTACCTTTGTCAATATGTGTTTGTAGAACTTTTTGAGGACGTAGTTATGAACAAAAAGAAACAGTTATTGATCGACACCGCGTTGTCGCTGTTTTACAAACAGGGCATCAACTCCATTGGTATCAATGAAGTCCTTAAAGTTTCTGGCGTGGCTAAACGCACGCTGTACAGCCATTTTGAGAGCAAAGAAGCGCTCATCCTCGCCGCACTAGAACAACGCCACCAAATCTTCATGGCGTGGCTAGAGGTGAAACTGTCATCAGCACAATCGAGCACAGACGTGATCGACCAGTTGTTTACCGCGCTTAACGGCTGGTTTCATGGTTCTGAGGAAAAATTGGGCGAGTTTCGCGGCTGTTTCTTCATCAACACGTCCGCCGAATTCAGTGACGACAGCGGCGAGATTGCAACGTATTGCCGCCACCATAAACAACAGGTTCGAGAGCTAATTCAACGCTTTCTCAAATCAGACAACACATCATTACTCGATGCCATCTGCATCATGAAAGAAGGTGCCATCACCACCGCTTACATGACAAAAGAGTACGACGACGTCACAAAGAAATGCGTGGAAATTTTGCACAAGCTGTAATGCGTTCAGGCGTAGTAATTAGCTAATTAAGTATTCAAACAAAAAGGCACCTATCGGTGCCTTCTGCATTAACTGGGGTTGAGATCATCACAACTCGTGTTCGGTACGGGCGATGATGTCATCCTGCGCGTCTGGTGATAGCGCGGTAAAGAAGGCTGAATAGCCCGCAACTCGCACGACAAGGTCACGATATTGCTCAGGGTTCTTCTTCGCTGCCAGCAAGGTTTCACGAGAGACGATGTTGTACTGCACGTGCCAACCTTTATGGTAATTAAAGAAGGTGCGAATCAGCATTGAAAGCTTGAGCTTATCCCCTTCTGAAGCGACAGCCGCTGGGCTTAACTTCTGGTTAAGCAGCACGCCACCTAGGATTTTATTGGCTTGAATTTTACCGACTGAGTTATACACCGCCGTTGGTCCCAAACGGTCAGAGCCCGATGCTGGACTTGCGCCTTCCGCCAGTGGCGTTTTCGCTTTTCGACCATCTGGTGTTGCCATCGTGGATGCGCCAAATGGCACGTTAGCAGAGATGCTCGATGTTCCCGCGTAGTAGCCACCACCAATTGGTCCGCGCCCATGACGTGTGTTGACAAATTGCGCCAACTCATCGATATAAACTTGGTAAGCATCAGCCAGCAATTGGTCGACATAATCGTCGTCATTGCCGTATTTTGGCGCGAAGTTGATTAAGCGTTGGCGAAGTTGTTCGTTCTCAATACCATCGAAGTCTTCTTCTAATGCTTTTGCCAATTCCGTTTGGCTGATTTGTGCTTCTTCAAACACCAAATGTTTGATCGCCGCCAAACTGTTACCCAAATTGGCGATACCCACTTGCAGGCCAGATACCCAATCGTATTTCGCTCCGCCTTCTTTTACTGTTTTACCACGCGCCAAACAGTCATCCACCAGCGATGAGCAGAAAATATCTTGCGCTTGCTGTTCAAGCACACTGTCGACTACGGTATCGATCTCAATCGATTTACGTGTGTAGTAGCGAATTTGCTCCGCCCAAGAGGCTGTGACTTGATCAAAACTCTCGAAGTTGCCTTTTGCTAGCGACTTATCATGCGGCAAGAAGGCTTTGCCCGTCGTTGCATCCACACCTTCGTTAAGCGCCGCCAGTAAAATACGCGCAAAATTAATAAAGCTCATGCCCGTGCAACGGTAACCCCATTTGCCTGGAACAGCGGTTTCAATACAGCCAATAGACGCATAGTTGTAAGCATCTTCTTTCTCGACACCTAGCTTGATGAACTCTGGAATGACGATTTCATCGTTGTTGAATGCAGGCATACCGAATCCGCATTTGATCACTTCAATACAGCCCATCAAGAACTCTTGATTCAGACCTTCATGATAGCGAACACTCAAGTTCGGTTGCGTGGAACGTAGCTGACCACAGGACTCTAAAATCGCCCAAGATAGCGGGTTTACGGCATCTTCAGGTTCTCCATTCTCATTCAGCTTTTGGCCACCGATACAGACATTTTGGTACAGAGGAGAACCTGCCGATGCTTTTGAGTGCGCACCAGAGCGAATCTTGTTTACTTCAAGCAATTTCAACCAACAGCTTTGCAATAGCTCAAGGGCGAACGCTTTGTTCATCGCGCCACTTTCAAGATCACGCACGTAGTAGTCGTTTAGGAACTGGTCCATCCGACCGAATGAAACAGAGTGGCCATTCGATTCAATTTGCAACATCAACTGCACAAAATAGCTCAGTTGCAGAGCTTGCCAGAAGTTGGTTGGCGCATGGAAAGCCACATGACGACAGTTTTCTGCGATTGTCTTCAGTTCCGCTTTCCTCTCTGGTCGCGTTTCGTTTTGTGCCATTTCCAGAGCGAGATCAGCGTAACTCACCATGTGCTCCTGAATCGCAAGCAAGACAATTTCGACGGACTTATAAAACTGCTCTTTCTTCAATCCTTCATACGTCGACACGTCGTTATTAGCGCGATGCTGACGAACCTCACCCAGCAAACCGTTCATACCGATCTTCAGGATTTTTTCGTTATCCACTGCAAGGTGCGCGTCGCCCGAAGTCATGTTGCCCTCGGCTTTAATGATGGTGCTGGCTAGGATCTCTTGTTGCTCGTCGGTAAAAAGTCCATAGCAGCGATCTTGAACCGTTTTACCGCGCCAGTATGGCGTAATGGCGTGAATGCTTTGTTTGTCTTCTTCACTTACCGCAAAACCAGCCCCAGGTCGGTCGGCCAGTTCGTCTATTTCCGCTTCAATCCAACGCACCGTGTATTCAGGGAAGATCGGCGCAGCGCGTACTTTGCTCGCTTGGTTGCCTACAATCAGCTCGTCGTGCTTAATCCAAATGGTACGAGTGCGTAAGTGCTCTTGTAGCGCCAGCGCTCGTTGCACAATCACAGGTTTGTCTTCATTTGTCTGATACGCCCGAGTGTAAGCCTCTGCGCGCTCGGTACAGATAGGCGGCGTTACGATGTTGACCAGTGCAGATTTGTGGGCTTTGATTCGCTCTGGAAGGGTATGTAGGTCCATGGTTAACCTCTAACAATCACGTTAAGTTGAGTATGTTCGCTTGCGTATTGCATTGCGTTTTCTAGCAGTTCTGGATTATTTAATGGTTTGTCAGAACACTCGTAAGGCATATCGAGCAAACGGTATTTATTGATGCCGAGGGTGTGATACGGCAGCAAGTGAAGTTCTTGACAGCTTTCTAATGAAGCTGCGAAATCAATGATCGCTTTGAGCTCATCAATGGTGTCATTGAAGCCCGGCACAACCGGAATACGAATCACAATGCGTTTGGCAATTGGTGCCAATTTTCTAAAATTGGCTTTGATGCGTTTTAACGATCCCTTCGCCCAGCAGAGAAACTTTTCTTCGTCGGTGTGTTTAAGATCCGCTAACCAGCAATCAATATATGGCGCGACTTTTTCTACGTTTTTCCACGGAACATGCATGCACGACTCCACCGCCGTAGACACATGGTTTTGATGCAAACGTTCGGCAAGTTCTGCCACAAGATTTGGCTGCATCAGCGGCTCGCCACCAGAAAACGTCACGCCACCTTGGCTTTGATCGTAAAAAGGCTTGTCTTTCATCAACACTTCAAACAAGTCGTCCGATTTCGCCGCTTCTCCACATATGCTGAGCGCTTGTGTTGGACATACGTTTCGCAGCGCTATGATCTGCGCCTCGCTCATGGCTTTTCGATTGATGATGATTTGATCGTCAATGCGTCGGATACCATCGCTTGCCATGTCGCCGTTTACGGTTTGTTTATAAGCCGACACACAAAGCTGGCAGTCCGCCATACAACTGCGCTCATCAAACAGCAGAGAGTGCTTTGCACTGCGGCTTTCTGGGTTTTGGCACCAAGGACAGGATAGACTGCATCCCTTCAGAAACAGAATGGTGCGAATACCATCACCATCGTGGGTCGAGAACCTCTGAATATTGAAATACATTGCTGTCCGCCTCTTGGTTTGCTCTTCTACTTTTCACGCTTTTCTTTTTCTGAAAGCTTCATTTGATAATGAAATATTGCCACTTAATTTTCGTTTTATGAAATTATTATAGTTTCAATTGAAATTTCAATTGATCAAAATCAAGATCTCAGCGGATTGTCAGATCTATAGTGATCCCATCATCAAAACGAAGATTTTGTATAAGGTAGAACCCATGATCGAACTCTATTTAGATACTGCTGACGTGGCAGAAGTAAAACGCTTTAACCAATGCCTACCTCTGAAAGGGGTAACCACAAATCCAAGTATTTTGGCGAAGTCAAAACAAGGCTTGAACCAAACCTTAGCTGGCATGCAAGAAGCGCTAGGGGGCACACCCCGTTTCCATGCTCAAGTGGTGAGCATAACGGTAGAAGGCATGGTGGAAGAAGCGCGCCAAATCCATGAATTACCTTATGATATGGTCGTCAAAGTGCCAGCAACCGAAACAGGCTTATCGGCAATTAAGTTAATGAAAAAAGAGGGAATTCAAGTACTCGCCACTGCTATTTACTCTGCTCAGCAAGGTTTCCTTGCGGCATTGTGCGGCGCTGACTATCTTGCGCCTTATGTGAACCGTATTGATGCGATGAACGGAAACGGTGTAGAAGTGGTCGCAGACCTGCAATTGCTACTGGATCAAAACCAACTGCCTGCAAAAATTTTGGCAGCGAGTTTTAAGAATACCCAACAAGCGATGGAAGTGATGAAGTTAGGTATTGAAGCGATCACCTTACCTGTCGATGTGGCCGCGCAGATGTTTTCTCATCCATCAGTTCAGCCGGCTGTCGATCAATTTGATAAAGACTGGAAATCCGCATTTGGCAACAAACTTTCATTTGAAAGTTAAGCATAAAATTATCGAAAGTCCCGTTCCTCCTCGATCGAGGGGCTTTTGATATGGGAATCTCTGAGAAAAAGTAACATTCGCGCAGGCAACTGTTTATAGATACGGCTTACGAAGAGATTCCCACCTCACTAATCTCGCCTCTACCTTCACGCAAACTACTCTATTCGTAACATCACTACTGACGAAAAACGCTCGTTCCACAAGCAAAAAATTTTGCTTCAAACCGACAAACTCACAAGCACAACGCATCAATAAGTCGGTAATTATTAATTTTATCTATTGGAAATGAACACTGTTCATTTATAATCAGCGAATCTAACGCAGTAACAAGGAATCCACTTCATGAAACGCATTGCGCTTCTCTTTGCCATGTTTGCATTACTTTCTGGTTGTAGCAGCATGTCGCCAGAACAATGCCAAACCGCAGATTGGTATCGCGTCGGCTACCAAGATGGCCGCTCAGGTAACAACCCAAACATTTTGTACGAATACATTAAAGACTGTCGCGAAGCAGGCGTAACGCCAAATCACGTTGAGTGGCAAGACGGTTTTGATAAAGGCACCATTCTTTACTGTTCGCCAGACAATGGTTACACGGTGGGTGTAGAAGGAAAAACCTACTATGGCGTTTGCTCTAACGATCTTTTCCTTAAAAACTATCAGTTAGGTCATCAAGAATATCAGCGTCAACAACGCATTAACGCATTAGATGCGGAGATATCACGCCTTGATCATCAATTGGATGCAAATTTAGATAAAGACAACGCAAAGCGTATTAGAGAGAGAAGAAAACAACTGGCGCGTGAGCGTGCATCACTCATCTCGCCAGGAGCTAATTACTACTTTAACTTTTAGTTGCGACGGGCTACAACACTAGGGTCATAAAGCGGCTATTTGGATCAGGTTGATAGTCGCCAAACGGCTCGCAGTACGCGAAGCCATGTTTTTCATATAGGCGATGCGCGGGTTCAAAAAATGCCATCGACCCAGTTTCCAAACTGAGACGTTGTAGCCCCCTGATGTTTCGCTTGCTCAATCACGTGATTGAGTAAGCGGGATGCCACGCCCTGTTTTCTCACCGACGGCGTCGTACGCATCGATTTCAACTCTGCGTGACCATCTTCTAGTTGGCTCATTGCCACACACCCCAATAGCAGCTCACCGTCCAAAACGTGATTGAAGGCAGCTTCAACTTGCTTACATCTAACGCATGAACGCTCTTTGGTGGCGATGTAGCGTACATGTCCTGCAAATGCTCTTCCAACAACGCAAGCACCTGCGGCCGTTCTAAATCGTCAATTTCAATTCTCATATTTCCATCCTTGGTGTTTTCCTAGTTAAAGCGGTTGTCTCATAATGTGCTGCGGTCCAACGGGGCCGCCGTGGTAAAGCTCATTGGTATCTTCAAACCCTGATTTTAAATAGCACTGATAAGCGGGTATGTTGCGGCAATTCACGGTGAGATAAAGCGCATCAAACTCGGGATAATGACGTTTGGCGAAATCGGCAAACTGTTGAATGGCTTGCTTGGCGATGCCTTTGCCTTGATGACGGTGATCCACCAGCAAAGCACGCACGCCTAAACTGTTTTTCGGGCAAAAATCGTATTTCTCGCTGTAAGCTGCATCAAATAGAAAAAAGCCAACCACGTCATCGTCTGCCAAAATCAGATGCGGAAGCTCT
The DNA here is from genome assembly GCF_043103065.1 of Vibrio sp. YQ_11. NCBI lineage: Bacteria > Pseudomonadati > Pseudomonadota > Gammaproteobacteria > Vibrionales > Vibrionaceae > Vibrio > Vibrio sp. YQ_11. Next base: position 116,095 of record NZ_JBICJM010000005.1, read on the forward strand.
GTGGGTTCAAGACGTGTAAGCATTTCACCCACATCCGCGACCGTAAACTGCGATTGCTCTTCTAGCACGCTAAGTTCGCAAGTTTGTTCATGTTGCTCAGGCGAATACTTTTCAATGGTAATCATAATCTTCCTTGTTGTTTTTATGCTCAATTCATACAGGGTATGTCGTAAATAGAAATACCTAGTGTCGTATTTCCCACTCGCAGGCAAACGTTTAGCACTCTATTATCCTCGCCATTCGATAGAGAGGTTTCCATGTCCCGTTTTTTACTTTGTAGTTTTGCACTCGTTTTACTCTACCCTACTGCCATTGATTTGTATCTTGTTGGTTTGCCTCAAATTGCGTCAGATCTCAACGCCAGTGAATCACAGTTGCATATTGCGTTTTCGATCTATTTAGCTGGCATGGCTACCACGATGTTATTCGCGGGGAAAATTGCAGACTCTGTGGGACGAAAGCCTGTTGCCGTCGTCGGCGCGATGATCTTCGTGCTCGCATCTTTTCTCGGCGGAATGGCTGAACAACCAAACACTTTTTTGATTGCTCGCTTTTGCCAAGGCATCGGGGCTGGATCTTGCTATGTCGTCGCGTTCGCGATTTTACGCGACACGTTAGACGATGAACGCCGCGCGAAAGTATTGTCGATGCTCAATGGCATCACCTGTATCATTCCAGTGATCGCCCCCGTGATTGGTCACTTGATTATGCTGAAATTTCCTTGGCCGAGTTTGTTTACCACGATGGCAGGAATGGGCATTCTCGTCAGTGTATTGGCCATTTTTGTTCTCAAGGAATCGCTACCCAGCCAACAAGGTGAAGAACAGACAACGCCAGAGAGCCATCAAGAGACTTTCTTCGAGCGATTTTTTATCAGTAGGCTGATCATTACTGCACTTGGAGTGACCACCATTCTGACCTTTGTTAACGCTTCACCAATTGTCGTGATGAGCATGCTTGGTTTTGATCGCGGTGGCTATTCTTCCATCATGGCTGGGACTGCGACGATCAGTATGTTGATTTCGTTCTCGGCGCCATTGGCATTGGGGATTTTTAAGCAGCGAACCTTAATGATGACCTCTCAAGTATTGCTCGCTTGTGCAGCCATCGTGCTCAGTGCTGCCCATTTCCATGATGGACAATCTCATTACTATGTGTTCGGACTTGGGCTGATTTGCGCTGGCTTCGCTTGTGGCTTTGGCGTGGCCATGAGCCAAGCGCTCAGCCCATTCTCTCAACAAGCAGGCGTGGCAAGCTCGTTACTGGGCATTGCTCAAGTTTGTAGTTCAGCGTTCTATATTTGGTTTATGGGTTTCATCGGCGTGAGTGCACTGAATATGTTGGTGTTTATCTTAGTGTTAGGTAGCGTAATCAGCCTTGCTCTAATACTATTGATTCCAAAGCCTGTTCACGATACCCATTATGAAGAAATCCCTAGCGCGACTTGATTTAAACTTACTGTTCACTCTGCAATTATTGCTGCAAGAGCAAAGCGTTTCGAAAGCTTCGAAAAAGCTGAACGTTACGCCCTCTACCGTAAGTAAGTCGCTCAACAAACTTCGTCATTGGTTCGATGATCCTTTGTTTGTCAAAACACCTAAAGGTCTTGCGCCAACGCCTTTGGCGCAAAGCATGGAGCAAGATCTTGCAGAATGGCTGCAAATTGGCAGCCAGATTGCAGAAAAACGCAGCGATATTACGCCGAAAGGAGTGCGTTTTGATATCACGATTGAGTCGCCATTAGTACTCACGGTGCTGGACAGACTCATCGTAGCTATCCACCAGCGATACCCTGAAGCGAAAGTAAAAACCAGTAACTGGGATTACGATTCACTCGACGCCATCATTCGAGGCGAGGCGGATATCGGTTTTACCGGCCGAGAAAGTCACCCGAGATCGAAAGAGTCGTTGGATCTTCTGCCGTATTTCTTGGATTTTGAGATTCTTTTTTATGACCTGCCGATGGTGTATTTACATAAAGATCATCCGGCATTACAGCAAGAGTGGAATCTCGAGACCTTTCTGAGCTACCAACACATCAATATTGTTTGGGAAAAAAGTGAAACTTGGGCGTTGGATGAAGTGTTAACGGAACTAGGGCTACAGCGCTCTATCGGGCTGACGATGTCCAACTTTGAGCAATCCCTTTTTATGGCTGCGCAGCCGACACATGGCATGATCACCACCGCGCCGCACTATTGCAAAAGCTACACAGAAAAGCTGCATCTCGATTTGGTGTGCTTGCCAATTCCGTTAGACCAAACTCAACAAGACAAGTTACTGATTCCATTTACCATGATTTGGCATAAACGCAATGCGTACAATCCCAAATTGCTATGGTTGAAAAACACCATCAAGTCATTGTACGAACAACCATCCCTACCACAGTAACACTCAGGCTAAGGTCAGGTTTTCTCTGGTGATTTTTGATGATTTTCTCGCTCTGATGGCTATAACTAATCACTTTATCAACTAATGAAAAAGGTCGTTTGACGCTACACTCAATCCATATTTCTGCGTTAAGGGCCAAGGATGTCGACCTTTTTACTCACTGCTATTACGATGCTGGCGTTCGCCGCCAATTCATTATTGTGCCGACTTGCATTGGCCGAAGGATTGATTGATGCAGGAAGCTTCACTCTCGTTCGATTGATATCTGGCGCGATTACCTTAATCGCATTGCTTGTCGTGAGAGGTCAGTGGAAAACCGAGCGGCCAACTTCTCGCTTTCGCTTTTTTTCTGGCATGGCTTTATTTGGTTACGCTGCCCTTTTCTCATTCGCGTACTTACAACTGGCGACAGGAACCGGTGCTTTGCTTTTGTTTGGTGCCGTGCAACTGACTTTACTGGCCATCTATTGGTGGCAAGGTGAGCGCTTTCAGTTTCTCGAAATCATCGGTATCGGCCTTTCGATTGTTGGCTTTGTTTGGTTAATGTTGCCATCTGCCACTCGCCCCGACATCAGTTCTGCACTTCTCATGTTGATTTCTGGCGTTTGTTGGGCTGCGTTTACTGCGCTCGGCAAACAAGCGCCTTCTCCAAGTAGTGGCATCACATGGGGGTTTATCGCTGCATCTATAATTGGCATACTGCTATCGCCGTTGATGCTGTCCTCAATCCATCTCTCTCTGAGCGGAATTTTGCTCGCTATCACGTCTGGCGCCATTGCATCTGGCCTTGGGTATACGCTTTGGTATCAAGTTATGCGTAAGCTCTCTTTACTTCAAGCCGCCGTCAGCCAACTTTCCGTGCCAGCCATTGCTTTGCTACTAGGTACCGTCGTACTCCACGAACCTCTTTCGCTGCATACACTTTTAACCAGTGGCATCATTCTTGGTGGTATCGCTTTGGTTTTTTTATCTCGATCCAAAAAAACAAGCGAACAATCGGCAAGCCGATAAAAAGTAATAACTTTCCCTCTCAAATACCCATTCATCATCTATGCTTTTTAAAGCAGCAAAGCTCATCGCAGATGGTACGAGTGACCTGCTTTAGTATTAGGCGAAGGATATAAGGTGAGAATTGGCTCACACAACACGACGATTTTGTTTCAAAAGTGAGAATCATCACAGATCGCGATTTTGCTCGTTTTAGGCGTTTCGTCAATAACGCCAAGGGCAAGCGCGAGATCGAGCCAAATACGCACTTTGTGTTTTGACAAAGGGTTTACAAAGCACACTTTTTTACCCGCTATATTCCGCCCCCCGAATTTATTCAGAACAAGATTCTGATTATTCACATAAGAAATTCATCAACTTATAACGATAAGCCTGAGCAAACTTTGACACTATGAACGACAAAATAAAATTCGCTATTAAAGTATCGCTTAGCCTGACTCTGGCTTATCTAATCCCGTTTGCCATGGGTTGGCCGCAAGCATCGACGGCCGCAACCACAGTGATGCTGATTGCATCCACAGGCAGTCGTCGTGAATCCCTCGCCAAAGGTACCTTACGTGTGTTCGGTACGTTGGTTGGCGCCGTCGTTGGCTTGTTACTAGTGGGATTGTTTGCTCAAGACCGCTTGCTGTACATGCTGAGCGTGTCGGTTGTGGTCTCTTTCATTTTTTACTTCCGTAATGCCTACCAAAAAGATCCAACGCTACTCATGCTGACCGGCGTCATGACGCTGATGATGTCCAATGGCGGTGACGCAGAAGGTGCGTTTCTTTATGGCGTTGACCGCGCTTATATGACGGTGTTTGGGGTGGTGGTTTACACACTCGTGGGGACTTTCTTATTCCCGACCAAAACAGAACAAAACCTAAGACAGCTCATCGAACAACTCAACCAAGCACAACGCGCGTTGTTCACCGCTATCTTGCAAAATTTCGAGCAAAAATCGGCAGGGCAAGTCTCTCTTCAAGAAGAGGGCGAAGAAAATCCAGAAGCAGGAGAGCCACAACCTAGCGTGGATTCTCTGATCGAACAGATGTTTGCCGCCCAAAATGCGCTCGAACAGCGTTTTGCCACAGTCAGTGTGGAATGCAGCGACGTGTCGGCCTACATGAAAGAGTGGCGCTTGGCGGTTCATTTGAACAAGCAGGTAACGCAACAATTGACCGTTGCGGCGCACAGCCACTTTAGCCACCAGCAAGACCGTGAAAGCATCAGCAACTTTGATCAAGCCGTTGCGGAAATTGACGCGCTATTTGATACCTGCCAACAAGTCTGGGACGAAAAAGAGCCCGCTTTTCGTGCTCAAGAGTTCAAAGTCGAATACAACCAAACGTTGCTTGAAGACGCAGCACACCTAGAGAAAGGCTCTGCGCTTATGCTGGGGCACCTCTTGGGGCTCATGCATCAAAACTTGTCGCGTTTAGCGGAGAGCATTAGCTGCATTGACTCTGTGACGAACAATGTCTCCTTTGACGTGCCGCTGCCGAAACCGAAAGGCAAGTTTCTATGGTGGGACGCAGAAAACTTTAAAACCGCGGTCAAAACCTTTGTCACTTATTGGGTTGCAGGACTGATTTGGATTTATTTCAATCCACCAGGCGGCTACTCGTTCGTGGTCTTCTCGACCATGTTTATGTCTTTACTGTCGTTCGTGCCTGTGCACCCGATTTTGCTGCTTGTGCTGTTCACTTTCGGCTTCTTGTTCGCGGTGCCTTCTTACGTCTTCATTCTTCCCCAATTGGATCTCGGGTTAGAACTTGGCCTGTTCATCTTTATCTACACCTTTATCGGCTTTTATCTGTTCAACGGGCCAGTGACGATTTTCTACATGGTGGGCTTGTTTGTTCTCGGTTTAGATAACAACATGTTCTATCACTTCGGGATCCTCATGACGATCATGCTGCTGTTCTACATGGTGGTGTTCATGATCATTTTCGCGCACTACTTTCCGTTTAGCTCACGACCAGAACACCTCTTTTTGACCATAAAAGAGCGCTATTTTAGGCACACTCGGGATCTGTTTGACTCCTATCAGAAGCAGTCCAGCTCGATTATTACGCCGCTCAAACGGGCCTTGCACTTGGTGACGCTCAACGTTTCATCGAAAAAGCTCAAGGTGTGGGGGTCGAAAATCAACCACAAACACTTTGACAAAACCACGCCAGAAGCGATTGGTGCGTTTAGCAAAGCGTGTGATGTACTCAGTAATCACATCAACATCTTAATGGCCGCCGAGAAAAAGTTGATGACCAATCCGCTGATTACTCAGCTTCGCCAACAACACCGCGATTCCATCATTCCTTTGATGGCGGGCGCTTTAGCCAGCCACCAAGCAACACAAGAACTCGACTCCGTATTCGACCAATACAGTCAGGATTACCAAACATTCGAAGATAAACTGGAAGATTTTTTTAGTGAGTTGGATTTATCTGACTACGCTTATTCTGAGATAGCCGGTTTTTATATCTTGCTGAATTTAAAACGGAACGTGTTCGAAGCAATCAAGCATTGCAAGCAAACCTACGAGGATATCGATTGGGTGAACTTACAACAGAAGCGGTTTTAAAGGTGGGGATATGATGCTTCCAAAACTAACCAAACCAAGCCTCGCCATACTTTCCCTGCTCGGGCTCAGTGCGTGTACCACTGTGGGGCCAGACTATGTCCACCCACCGCAAGCGTCATTGCCAAGCGATTGGTCGGTGCAAAAAGCAGCCAAAGATACGCAGCAATCCGAGCAACAATTACAACAGTGGTGGCAGCAGTTTAACGACCCGACGCTCAATCGATTAGTCGAGTTGGCGAATGAGCAAAACCTAGACATAGAAGCCGCGGGGCTGCGCATTGTCCAAGCTCGTTCATTACTTGGCATTTCGACCGGCTTGCAATACCCGCAAGTTCAAACCGTATCAGGAAATCTAGCGCGTGCCTACGTGAACGATCAGGGTGTAAACAACGCCGCTCTGTCGTTTGATGCTGCGTGGGAAATGGATATTTGGGGCAAATACGCTCGTGGTATCGAATCTGCAGAAGCTGGTTATTACGCATCCATCGCGTCGTATCACGACATCATGGTCACCATCACCGCCGAAGTAGCACGCAATTACATCAACTATCGCACATTCCAAGAACGTATTTTGCTGTCTCGCCGCAATATCGAGATTCAAGAACGCGTTGTGCACATCACCCAAGTTCAGTTTGATTCCGGCAACGTAACAGAGCTAGACGTACAGCAAGCGAAAAACCAGCTTTACACCACAAAAGCCGCGCAACCAAGCCTCGAAGTCGCGATGAAGCAATCGCGCACAGCACTAGCTTTGTTACTGGGCGTACTGCCTGAAGAAGTAGAGAAATTGCTGCAATCGGACGGTTTGACGCAGAAAATTGCTGATTATGAAGCGCAGTTCAAATCGACAGGCAGAAAATCGGCGTTATCGGGCACCGACGAGCGCTCCATTGTGCCGCGTCCACCTCTGTTGGATACCCAAGTGGACGCAAACTTAGTGATGCGACGTCCGGATTTGCAAGTCTCTGAGATGCAAGCTCGCGCGCAGAGTGCGCAAATTGGCGTGGCGGAAACCGCTCTGTACCCAAGCTTTTCGCTGTTCGGTTCCATCGGTATCGACAGTACAGTTCCCGATGGCAGCAGTTTCAGTTTTAGTGATTCGCTCACCATGGTGGTTGGCCCAACGTTCAGTTGGAACATTTTCCAATACGGACGTGTGAAAAATAACATTCGCTTCGAAGATGCTCGCTTCCAAGAAACGCTGACCAACTACAACAAAAAAGTGCTGCAAGCCGTGAACGAAGTGACCAATGCGATCGAAGCGTATGACCTGTATTTGCAGCAAAAAGATTTACGTTTGCAATCGGTCAACTCTTCCATTCGTGCGTTCAACATCTCCATGACGCAGTACGAAAACGGCCAAATTTCTTTTGAGCGACTGCTCAACTCAGTCGAAAAAATGACGCGCGCGGAAGACAGTTACGCGCAAATTAAAGGCAATGTCGCGAACCAAGTGATCGCGCTGTACAAAGCGTTGGGTGGCGGCTGGCAGGCACAAACGGGGAAACCATTCCTTGAAGAACCCATCGCCAAGCAGATGCAAGATCGTACCGATTGGGACGGTTATCTGGATGAAGAAAACCGCACGTTGTCACCTTTGCCTATCGAAACACCGACGGAAAACGGCGATAAGAACAAAACGGAGGATCTCTAATGCCTCATGAACTTTCTTGGGGAGACATTTACTTTTCTCCCACGCTACTGGTGCTCTTTCTCGCCGTCACGGCAACGTGGATAACGGTGATGATATTGAACAAGACACGTTTGTCTCGCTTCATCGCTTTTCCGTCTCTGACGTTTATTGCCATCATGGTCGGTTATGTGGTGGCCATCGACAGCTTTTATATTCAATTTTAGGTGCCAAACAAGATGAAAAAACTATTCGTAATCGCACTCAATCTTGTCATTCTTGGTGGCGCAGCTTGGCTCGGCTATCAAAAATTTGAAGAGTATTTTAATAACCCATGGACACGCGATGGCCAAGTACGCGCGAACGTCATCAAGGTCGCACCGCGAGTGTCTGGCCCAATTGTGAATGTTTCGGTGCAAGACAACCAAGACGTGAAAACGGGCGATTTACTGTTTGAAATCGACCCAACTACTTACGAAGTCGCACTATCTCAAGCTGAAGTGGCGTTGGAAAAATCCATCGTGAGCTCTCGCGGTAAAAAAATCGAATACGATCGCCTTAAAGACATTCGCGCGAAAGACCGCGGCGCTGTTTCTCACAAGGATCTGATTCGTCGTGAAATCGCTTACGAAGAATCGCTACTGCAAATCAAATCTGCAGAAGAGCAATTAAAGTCAGCGCGCCTTAACCTCAGTTTCACCAAAGTTTATGCGACCGTCGATGGTTTTGTGTCTAACCTCGATATTCGAAACGGTACACAAGCGGTCGCAAACCAACCGCTGCTCGCACTGATCGACAAAAACAGTTTCTGGGTATTTGGCTTCTTCCGCGAAAACCAACTCGCGCAAATCGAACCGGGTAGCCAAGCACGTGTCACCTTGATGTCTCACCCAGACACGCCTATCGACGCGACCGTTGACTCTATCGGTTGGGGTATTGCGCCGAAAGACGGCACGGTTGGTTACAACCTTCTTCCAAACGTGAACCCTGTTTTTCAGTGGATTCGCTTAGCACAACGTATTCCGGTACGAATCTCCATCCAAGAGCTTCCTGAAGATGTTGATCTTCGATTCGGGCTTTCTGCGTCCATTATGGTGATGAAAGATTCATCGGCAGAAAATGAACAGTAACTAAGTGAGAAGAACCATGGTCATTGGTAAAAAACTCAAAAACATTAATGAAGAAAACAACTTCTTCTATCTAACCTTAGCGCTGGTGATTTTGTTGCTAGGGAGTGCGATGGCACAAGTGGTGGGTGAAGGGACAATTGAACACATACTGCAGGCGTTCACAGTTCTCACGTTCATTGTCTGTTTTGCCAGCCTTCGCTTTGACAAAACGTGGTCTCGATTCCTCTATACCCTGTTTGGTATTTGGGTACTGGTGATTGTGATCAAGACCGTTTTTAACATCCGCGAGATGAATGTGGTGATGCTTGCCCTCACCTTCGCATTCTTTTTCGGCACTTTTAAATCCATCGCAAGACAGATTCTTTTCACTGGCCACGTCAACAGCAACAAAGTGATTGGCTCGGTCGCGCTTTTCTTGCTGCTTGGTCTGATGTGGGCGATTGCCTACCTCATTCTGCTTGAGTTCTCGCCTGAAGCCTTTACCGGTATGGAAGCGATTTCTTGGGGGCAGAACTTCTCCAATGCGGCGTATTTCAGTTTCGTCACCTTAACCACGCTCGGTTATGGCGACATCAGCCCTCTAACGCCACTGGCTCAAGTCGTGGTGTATTTAGAGGCCATTACAGGTGTGTTTTATATGGCGATTGTTGTTTCAAGTCTCGTCAGTTCCAACATTGATCATCAGGTAAACAAAAATGGATAAACAATCGGAAAGAAATGAAAGTAAGCTTTTCATCAGTAACATGGTGGAATCAGCGATACGTATTGGCTTGATCTTCGTATTGCTGATGTTTACGTACGACATCATCAGGCCTTTCATCCTTCCAGTGATTTGGGGTGCCATCATCGCGGTAGCGCTACTACCACTGACCAAAAAACTGCAACGCGCTTACGGCGGCAGACGCGGCTTGGCTGCCACGACAATCGCACTGCTGGGTATCGCACTGCTGGTAACGCCACTAGTGATGGTGTCGGGCTCTATCGTCGATGGCGCAACACACGCGTTGGACGTACTGCAAAATGGTCAGGTGAAAATCCCTGGACCTAAAGCTTCTGTTGCTGATTGGCCTCTTGTGGGTGACAAACTTTATGAAGTATGGACGCTCTTTGCGACAAACTTAGAGCAAGCAATACAAACCTTTATGCCACAAATCAAGTCAGCATTAACCTCTTTGCTTGGCATGGTTGGCGGCGTGTTAGGTAGCTTGTTGCTGTCTATCTTGTCACTGGCTATCGCTGCTGGCTTTATGACGTATTCAGAGTCGTTGGCATCAGGCCTGCAAACTATCGCGATCCGTACCGCTGGCGAAAACGCGAAAAGCTGGACAACGCTTATCGCCGCGACCATTAAAAGCGTACTGCTGGGCGTAGTTGGTGTGGCTGCGATTCAAGCGCTATTGATCGGTGCTGGCTTCTTTGTGTTTGGCGTTCCTGCTGCTGGTTTGCTTACTCTGATTCTGATGATTTTGTGTATCGCTCAGCTTCCTGCGCTGCTTGCCGTATTGCCAGTGATTGGCTACATGTACATGACGCAAGACAGCACAACCGCGACCATGTTTACCGTGTGGGCGGTTGTCGGTGCGCTGTCTGAGAACTTACTAAAACCAATGTTTATGGGCCGTGGTGTAGACGTACCAATGCCAGTGATTCTGCTTGGGGCCATCGGCGGTATGCTTTTCTACGGCATCGTTGGCCTGTTCCTAGGTGCGGTTATTCTGGCGATTTGGTATGAGTTGTTCGTTTGGTGGTTGAGCATCGAGAAAGCACAACAGCAAGAAGAAATGGCTGAACTCAAAGAAGAAGAGGAACAAACAGAATCTGGACATGGTGCCGGCATTTAAATTACCAAGGTAATGCCTTCTCTTTGACCGAATAAAACAAACCGTTGCCCTGCAGCGGTTTGTTTCTATTTAACCTTAGCTCACAGTTTCATCGCAACGGATGAGATAAAAATGACGTTCTTGTTAAATTTTCATACTTCTTACACTTGAGAGTTGCAATCAAGCACTTAACGATGCAATCTCGTTGATCGCTATACCCAAAGAATTCTAAGATCCCCCTACATTTGAGCGACCGATCTTGACGAATTGGGACAATTACAAAGCTTAGGATAAAAACAATGAAATTGATCAAGCCTTTAACTTGCGCGCTTGCTCTAGCAATGAGTGGCATGGCATTCGCAGACGTTACGGTTAGCGTTCCTGACGACGTTTCAGTATTGGCAGCAAACGGTGAAAAAGCGAAACTTTCTGGCGGCTTTTTTGCTTCTGAAAAAACATTGACGCTACCGGATGGCGTAAACCAAGTCGTTTTCCGCTACGCACCTTACTTCAACCAAGGTAATGACCGTCTAAGCGTAGAAAGCGACGCTATCGTGGCACGCTTCGATACTGCAAATGCAGAGTTGACGATTGAAGTTCCAAAATACCGCAACATGCGTGACGCGGAAGAAAACATCAAAGATCTCGATTGGAAACTGGTTGATGGTTCAGGCAAAGCAGTCGCAGTTGACCAAGACAAGCTGATCAAACCGGGTATGCAAATCGGCCGTGATTACGTGCGTGAAATCGAAGATTACAACCGCGCTGGCGGTACAGCAGCTGTCGCTTTTGCTGGCGCAGCGACCATGCAACCAGTCACGCTTCCTGCAAAGATTCCTGAAGACATGAAACAAGCGCGTGCAACCGCAGTGAAAGCAGATTCTACAGCAGAAGAAATGCTGCACTTCTGGTACCAAAAAGCAGATGCAGAAACAAAAGCACGCTTTAAAGCGTACATCAATCAGCAATAATCATTGATTGACTGACCTGATTTAAAAAGCCACTTAATGTGGCTTTTTTTGATCATGCAAAATAGACAGTAGCAAGTCAGGTGCTTGCACGACTTTGGTCTTGGTAAGGAAATCATGCAACAAACGTCGCTCTGGATGAAAAACAAGCAGCACAAGGTTCACCAACGGAACGCCAGGAATAAACATTTCGAGTAGATAGCTAACGCCAAGCCGGATGGAAACCGTCACTTTGGTCGCGGCACGACCATTTTTCATCACCACTTTGATACCAACAAAACGCATGCCGACGGTTTGCCCTTCCTTCAACCAATACCAGTTAATCACGAGAAGAATGGGAACAGTGAGGAGATACACCGCGTGGGTGTCGTAAACAAGCGTGAAGTTTTCTTGCAGGGATAAACGGAAGTCATAGAGCCAAAAATTGATACCCAACGCGATAACAACGACAACGCTAATGACGACGAACAGATCAACGAAACCGCCTATAAGCCGCTGCATTTTGCTCGCAATTGAAGAGTACATATAACCACCTACAACAACAGTGAACGCAGTCTAGGCATTGTTGTATATGTGCTCAATTGATAAGTCTATAAATTCGTATCATGTCTCAAAAGTGATTTTTAATTTACACCGATATAACTTAGTTATCTCGGTTTCAGCGATGAGTGGATACTTACCAATAACGCTCATAGATAACGTGACCGCCTGTTCGAGTTCGATACTTTTCTAACCCTAGCCCTTGCAGCACAGGCAAGGTATCTTTAATCATCTCTGGGTTACCACACAGCATCACAAAGCTGCTTTGCGGAGAGAAAGGCACATCCACTTTATTGGCAAGCTCACCAGACGCAATCAGCTCTGGGATTCGACCTTGCAGTTTTCCGAGTGACGATTCACGACTCACGATTGGCACGTACTTTAAGCGTCCTTCATATCGGAATTGAAGATGCTCAATCAGGTATTTGTAGACCAAATCTTTTTCATAGCGAACACCATGCACCAGCACGATACGATCATTGTGAGGAAGCAGGTTAATGTCATCCAGCAAAGATAGAAACGGGCCAATGCCAGTCCCCGTCGAAAGCAACCATAGATCACTCGCTTGCTTAGGAATGGTGTCGTGAATGAGATCGCCATGCGCGGTTTCACCCACATAAATCGGGTCACCCGCTTTTAGCTTTTGCAACCTTGGAGAAAGTTGCCCTTGAGGGTCTGCCACAATGAGGAATTCGAGCCACTCGTGTTGCTCGCTTGGTGCATTAACCACAGAGTAAGCACGGCTGATAGGCTTGCCCTCATCATCTAGCAAAGCAAGCTTGGTGAACTGGCCAGCTTTAAAGGTAAGAGGCGCGCCTGAGACCCTTAAACTGAACAGCTCGCCAGTCCAGTCAATGCGTTTTTCCACCTTGGCTAGATTGAAACCTTTCAGCTCAGTCATAAGACACCTCCTATTTGGTTACTCTTAGTTAAACTTACGCCTTCAACTCGATTATGTAAAGTTTCTAGTTTACATAATAAGATTGCCATTTCATTTCACATTTTAAAAACAATTTTATTACATATTAAATGATTACATCTAGAATAAATGCTCAAAGTGATAAGTCGCGTCGCAATTTGTGGCAATGCAGATGAAAAAGGAGCACTAAAAATGGACACACTGTTAAAGGACTTTCCCGTTATCACAGAGATCAAAGTCGCATGGGGTGAAATGGATGCTCTGCAACACGTCAATAACGTGGTCTATTTCCGCTACTTTGAGACGGCGCGTTTAGATTACTTCAACAAAATTAATCTGCTGGCCGACCTGCAAACCTCGCAAATTGGGCCAGTACTCAGCGAGACGCAATGTCGCTACAAACTGCCTGTCACTTACCCAGACACGTTGCTGGTCGGCTCGCGCGTGATCGACATGCAAGAAGACCGCATCACTATGGAATATCAAGTATTGAGTAAAAAATGGGGCAAGATTACGACGGTCTCAACCGCGACAGGCGTGATGTTCGATTTTAAAAACAACGAGAAAGCGGCCATTCCTGATCATGTGCGCCAATCCATTCTTGAGTTAGAAAGCACGGTTGGCAGTACGCACCATTTGGAATAAATCGGCAGCGTACAGTAAAAAGTCAGCGAAGAAACAAGTAAGTAAGAAACAAACAAAAAGGTGGCTCATGACCACCTTTTTTGATTCGGATTTTTTAGCTGAAAGCGTAACGCTTAGCAAAACGTTTCGATATACAGCGCTTCGACTTTGTCTCGTGCCCATTGCGTTTTACGCAAAAACTTCAGAGAAGATTTGATCGACGGATCTTTCTTAAAACAGTTCACTCGAACGCGCTCATACAGGCCATTCCAACCAAAGTGTTCAACTAGTCGGGTGACGATTTTTTCTAAACTCAACCCATGCAGAGGGTTATTCGGCTGTTCGTTGCTCATGTTGTTGATCCAGTAACGATGTAAGTGGCGGGCTAATCTAACTCAAAGTGACCACTTAACCTAATGTTTTCACCTTCAAAGGCGTTTAGCTTGAATTACTTTGCTCATCTCCCCTATAGTAGCTCAAACTTCACAAACATCCTTTTCACGATGAAAGCCCTCAACGACCTCAATATTTTTGTCGAAACCGCGCGCCAAGGCAGCTTTTCAAAAGCCGCCAACAGCATGGACATGACACCTGCCGCCATTAGCGCATCGATTAAGCGTCTTGAAGGGCAAATCGGTTTCCCGCTGTTTGTGCGTTCCACCCGAAGCCTGCGTTTAACCTCAGAGGGCGAACTGTTTTTAGACAAAACCACGCAAGCATTGGCTACATTGCAAGAGGGGTTGGATCAGATCTCAAGTGCGCGTGGTGAGTTATCTGGTCAACTGCACATTACTGCGCCCTCCGATTTTGGTCGCAATATGTTGCTCGATTGGGTGGATGAGTTCATCGATCTCTACCCAAATGTTTCCATCAAACTAGAGCTGTCCGATAGCTTGACGGATATGTACACCAAGCCTGTCGATATTGCGATTCGCTACGGCGAGCCGGCCGACTCCAATCTGGTCGTGTTGGCATTGTGTGGGGCAAACGAGCGGATCTTATGTGCATCGCCAGAGTACGTAGCCACACATCCAGAACTCACCTCTCCTGCCGATTTAACGCAACACAACTGCTTGTGCTACATGGTCGCGGATTCGGTCTACAACAAATGGACGCTCACGCGTGACGGCGAGAAAGAACAAGTCGTGGTCAGCGGTAACTTGATGAGCAACGATAGTGACTTGCCACATCGGTTAGCGATCAAAGGCAAAGGCATTGCGAATAAATCGTTGATGGACATCAGCCGAGACTTAATCGAGGGAAGATTGGTGCGAGTGCTACCAGAGTGGGATTGCGGCCCAGTGCCACTCTATATGGTGTGTGCCGATCGTCGCTTACTGACGCCAACGATTCGGACTTTCCGCGACTTTATCCAACAAAAATGCTGCCAACAACGCGCCAACGTGCTGGCAACCTTCTGTCATTAGGCGATAAATCGAAGAGGACGAATCTGGGTATATTCAACCCAATCGTTCTCTTCTAATGTTTCAAGAAACGTCGACATGTGCGGGCTTTGCAAATGCTTATCCAAGGCCTCTTGCGATGCCCAAATCTCTTGGAACATAAATAGGCCATCAACTTTTTCGTCGAGATACAACTCGTATTGGCAACAGCCTTCTTCTTGACGAGTTGGCTCTAGTAAACCAGCAAGCAAATTCACCACCTGATCCTTACTATCTGGATAGGCTTTCACTTCTGCAACTAAGTGGATCATCGTTTTTTCACTCTTTTGCGATTTATATATTGATTACAGGGTTCTACGTCACCTGTAAGTAAGCTCGAATTAGATCTCGGTGAATACGGTTTCTGCGTCCCAGCGAGACTTTGGCGTTTTCGCGTTGAAGTCATCTTCCGCGTGGTAGCCCAGCGGCACGATCACAACGCTGGTGTAACCTTTTTCACGCAAGCCAAATTCTTCATCCAGCACTTTGGGATCAAACCCTTCAATTGGCACTGCATCAATTTCTAGCGTCGAAGCTCCCAGCAGCAACGTACCCACGTTGAGGTAAACTTGTTTCTCCATCCAATGGTTCGCATCTTTCAGATCAAAACGGTGCATGTTTACAAAGTAGCTACGACCACCGCGCACAGCCGCTTTCGCTTCTTCAGTTGGGAATCGACCATCTTTTTCTTCTTGCACCATTAGCGCTTCAATGTAGTCGTTATCGATGCCTGTTTTTGCACAAAACACCAATACGTGAGAAGCATTGAGAATCTTCGCCGCGTTAAACGCGTAGTTCTCTTGCGCCGCTTTAGCGATGCGCTGTTTGCCTTCTTCTGTGCTTGCCAGAATGAAATGCCAAGGTTGAGAGTTCACACTCGATGGACTAAAACGAATCAGCTCTTTAACTGCGTCGATTTTTTCTTGAGGTAGCTTGCGCGTTGGGTCAAACACTTTCGTTGAGTAACGAGATTTTGCAGCTTGTACGATATCCATGAGGTTCTCCAATTAATGAACTTAAGCTGTGTAACAGCATAACCTCATGAGATAAAGGGAAAAACCGATTTCGATTAAAAACATTTTCAAAATAAATTTGAAAATAAAACGATAAGAAAGGCTTTGAGCGTTCTCACTGAACTTCTTCATCTTTTCAGCAATAATGCATGTTTGCTCGCAACCAAACTCAACTCATGCTGCCTCAAGATAACGTTATTACATCCTTTCTGTGCAAAAAGCTCGGTCACAATCACCTTCGAATTGCCGGCGAATATTGGCACATTGAGAAGTTGGTGGCCTTGCAATGCATGATGTTGAAAGAAGCGCCTAACCTCCAAGAAGGGCTGCTTTGGTGGAGTAAAAGTGTCTCATTATTCGACCGCCGTTTGTACGTCACATTGCAACATGGTGATGCCCAAATCCATCTGCAAGTCGAATGTAGAACGGCCGATATGCCAAATTGGGCGGAGTCGGTGTTTGGCTTGCTCAAAATGCAGTTGGAAATGCTTGAGCTAAGCGAATCAATACAGGTACAAGTTCACGCCAACAATCCACTCGCGGCCGATATTTTTCTAGAGGAAACGCGAGATTCTAAAACGAGTTCAAGCGTGTTTGAACTGGTGAAACATGTTTATTTGCTGCTTTCTCACCAGCCCATTGAGCAACCCGAATTGCTGAGTGTTTTGAACGCCTTGTTCATCAAAAACAGTAATTACGCGCTCAAATTAGAGCAAGCGGCAAGGCAACTGGGCGTCTCCAAACGCACCTTGCAACGTCGACTGCAAGAGAAGCAAATGAGCTACTCTCAATGCGTTGATTTCGCTAAAAGAAAGCAAGCACTCACTTTGCTTGCCGACACCCAACTCACAACGCAGCAAATCGCCTATCAACTTGGTTATGAAGAACCTTCGAACTTTCACCGCACTTTTCGTCGTTGGTATCCGTTTTCACCCATGCAGTATCGCCAACAATGTTTGGATAACCGAACTCAGCTAAATCAGCAACCGATCCGCTTGTACTACGCCAAAGCCAATACCTTCGACGATAACCATATCGACCAACCTGTCGGCAAAATCTGGATGGAAGTGGACAATATTGCTTTTGAGAAAGTGGTCTCGGTAGAATGCCGTGACCGTGATGGCGCATGGCGGCGCTATCCCGCCTTCTTCGAGCGTTTTTTAAGTCATGGCATCGAACTATGGGCAACGACTGAACTTCCGGTGGCGCATCCCCTTACCTTTCGCCTGTGTTATGAAGTCGATGGGGAACGTTACATTGAGAATAACCACCAGCGTGATTATGTGGTTTCTAAGGGGCTTTTAATTGGCGCAACGGAATACATTGTCCCGACTCGGCAGCTTATTAATATTGGGGCGCAATACACGCTCTTTATCGAACTGGCATGCCGACTTGAAAACGTTGCGAGGATTGACTGTTACGTCGATGATGACCCCACACCTCACGCGATGCGCTTGACCCAACACTCGCTACATTATGCTTGTTGGGTGCTGCAATTATCGCTCACTCAAACTGCAAAGCAGTGCCGTTTCCGCCTTTATGATGAATCCGACAACGAGCTCGCGAAAGAGCATTACCCGATACAATATCCTATTGTGCAACCGCTCAATTAAAACTGTCGGTCAGATCAAAATCATCTCTTCGTGACATCATTTCACGTCTTTTTTGGCGTGAAATGACACTCTCAACTTCAAACCTTTGCTTTATCGTTTCTGCATTGCTGCATAACGGAGGCAAAAACCGTGTTTGAAACTCTACCTAACCCAATGAATAAAATAAAAATACTTCCTTTAGCGATCGCTCTTGCTCTTTCTGGCTGTGGAAGCGACGAAACCACACCAATCGATACAGGCAGCCACGTGGCATCTCCTGATTGGCAAGATCAAATCATTTACTTCCTGATGATCGACCGTTTTAACGACGGCGACAGCGCTCTTAATGATCAAGGGCAAAACGAATTCGATCCGACTTCGGATAAAAAATTCAGCGGCGGCGACCTCGTTGGTGTGAGTGATAAGTTAAGCTACATCGAAGATCTCGGTGCCACATCGATCTGGATTACTCCGCCAGTTGCTAACCAATGGTGGGATGCAGAGCAAAACTACGGCGGCTACCACGGGTACTGGGCGCGCGATTTCCAAAAAGTGGATGAACACTTTGGTGACATGGAAAGCTACCAAGCGTTAGCACGCGAAGTGCATGCGCGTAACATGTTCTTAATTCAGGACATCGTGACCAACCATGTAGGCAACTTCTTCACCTACGATGATCCTTACAGTTATGATCCAAGCCTACCTTGCCAAGGCTTCCGTTTGATTAAAAATGCGCTACCCGCCGGGCAAGAACTGCCGTACCCACTCAACATGAACGAGTGTAAAACAGACGGCACAGGCAGCTACCACTGGACGCCGACCATCACCGACCACAACGATCCAGTACAAGAAAAAACCTGGCAGCTCTCTGATTTGGATGACCTTAATACGTCCGATCCTGAAGTACGCGCTTATCTAAAAGAGAGCTACCGAAAATGGATTCGCGAAGTCGGCGTCGACGGATTCCGTATCGATACGGTGAAGTTTGTTGAACACGATTTCTGGAACGATTTCCTGCATGCCGACGATGGTGTGATGACGCAAGCGGTTGATACCGGTCGTGACAACTTCCTCACTTTTGGTGAAGTATTCGAAACATCTACGCCTTACCACACCGAAGGCGAAGAGAAGATGCTTACTTACATCGGTGAAAGTGGCTCGCCGAAACAGCTAACCTCGGTACTGAACTTCCCATTGCAAGCGACCATGACGCGCGTATTTGCATCAGGGCAACCGACCGACTATTTGCGTTTCCGTCTTGAGAAAATGATGGAGATGTTCCCGAATCCATACATCATGCCGAACTTCATTGATAATCACGACATGCCGCGCTTTCTGTCGCAAGGTAGCGTGAATGACATGAAACAAGCACTGATCACCATGATGAGCGTACCGGGTATTCCTGTGATTTACCAAGGTACAGAGCAAGCAATGTCAGCGGCGCGTAATGCGATGTTCGCCGGAGGGTATCGTGAAGATGGCAACTACGTAGACTCATTCGACCAAAACAGCGAGATGTACTTGTTCATCCAAGAGCTTGCTAAGCTACGCACTGAAAACAAAGTCATGACACGTGGCGAAATAAAAGTGATTGGCAGCGATAAAGCGGGCGCGGGCGTCTTCGCCTTTACCCGAACGTTGGATAACGACGAAGTCTTGGTTGTGATGAATACATCCAACTCGCCAATGTTGATGAACCAACTCGATGTAGAACAAGTTGGCGGCACCGTCTTCAAACAACAAATCATGTCGAACTGGGCAGACGCTCCAGAACAGTTAGTCGCAGATGAAAATGGTAACGTAACCCTTGAGCTACCAGCCAAGTCTGCAGTGATTTACTCAAAAACAAGCAGCAATCAATCTGTAGATACCCCAGACCTCAATATCCGACTTGCTCAAGATTGGGAAGGACAAACCATCACTGATGACATCGTGATTACTGGTACTGCTAACGCAAACGAGAAATTGAACCTTGTCGTAGACGGTAATCTGGAAACAGCACAAGCCATTACCGTAGGTGCTGATAGTCAGTTTAGTGTCACGCTGTCGACTCGTCATTTTGCGATTGGCGAACAGCAACACCGCTTCGCGATTTATTCTACTGAGAAAAAAGCTGGCATTGAAGATGTTAACTTTGTGTCGGACTTAAGCTGGTCGAACACGCCAGACGACACTATTGATGATGCAGGCGATGCACAAGACGGCATGGGCGGTCCTAACGGTAACTACTCGCTACCAACCGATCCAACATTCGACAAAGACAGCAGCCAACTCGCAATCAACAAAGCAGAAGTGTTTACCGTTGGCAGTAACGTACGCTTGACCTTCACCATGGACAAGATCACCGACACTTGGTTGCCACCAAACGGCTTCGACCACGTGGGTTTCACCATCTTTATTGATTTACCGGAAGAAGCGGCAACCAACTTGTCTGAGCTACCGAAGATCAACGCTTCTATGCCAAGCGGAACCTGGAGTCGCAATGCGGTTGTTTTTGGCTGGCAAAGCTCGATTTACAACACCAAAGGAGCAAATGCGACGACATGGGGAGAAGCCGTAACACCAGCACCAATGGTCACGGTAGACAAAGCCAACAACACCATTTCGATGGACTTTGCTAGCGATGCACTAGGCCGCCCAGATTCGCTCGATGGAATCCGATTCTATGTCACGACTTGGGACTTAGACGGCCTTTCGGCAACTTACCGTCCGCTAGAGCAAGACAAAGGCCCTTGGAACTTCTCCGGTGGCGCATCGGATGAAAGTAAGATTTGGGACGATTTACCAATCATCACCTTGTCGGAATAAACCGTTAAATAAAACACCGCCCAGCGTTTAGCTGGGCGGCCATCAACAAAAGAATGCAGAAAGACACTTCTGCTCGTTTTTATTCTAGTTAAAGAACGATTTCACCCACAGCACCAGACTGTCCCAAAGCTGACCGAACCACGAGCCCTCTTCTACCACTTGGCTGCTGACCAAGGGATAACTCGCCACGGTACTGTCATCGCTTTTCCAAATGACCTTACCAATCTCATCCCCTTGCGCGATCGGCGCAATCAACGGTTCATTTAACACCACACTCTTATCAAGCCCAGCCGTCATTGAACGAGGCAGAGTGAGATAGGCATCTTTAGCAAAGATCGCCTCAACTTGATTGGTATTTCCCTTCCAAACGCGAACTTTAGACTCAACTTGGCCCTGCTTAGCAACTTGCTTGGTGTCATAAAAACGAAAACCATAGCTGAGTAGATTCTTCGATTGGCTGATCCGAGCCTGTTTACTTGGCGTGCCCATCACCACCGAAATAAGGCGCATTCTTCCTTCTTTGGCCGAGCTCACCAAGCTGTATCCGGCATTGCTGGTGTAGCCGGTTTTGCCCCCGTCGACATCAATGGAATTGTCCCACAACAACTTATTGCGGTTGTACTGCGTAATGTCGTTCCACTTGAAGACTTTCTCACTGTATAGCGCGTACACATCAGGAACATCGCTGATGATCGACTGCATGAGTTTTGCCATATCGGTTGGTGAGGTTTGGATGCCATCACTATCAAGACCATGGGAGTTCACAAAATAGGTATCTTGCAGTCCTAATTTCTCCGCCCAACCATTCATCAAGGCGACAAAGCCGCGTTCGCTGCCTGCAACGTGCTCAGCCAGTGCAACGCACGCATCATTTCCTGATTGGATGATCACGCCGCGCATTAAGTTCGCAACACTAATTTCATCTTTCGGTTTGATGAACATTTTAGAAGAACCGGGAAACTTGGCCGACCACGCGTTTTCGCTCACGGTGACAACATCATCCCATTTCAAACGCCCCGCTTTGATTTCTTGTCCAACTACATAAGCGGTCATCAACTTGGTTAAACTCGCCGGAGCAAGGCCTGCTCGCCCGTTATACTCGGCAATAATGGCACCGGATTGAAAGTCCATTAATACGTAGCCTTTTGCCTGTAACTGAGGTGGGTTGGGCGTAACAACGGCAAAAGTAGGTACGCTTATTAAACAAGTCACAATTGTCCATCGAGCCAGTGACACTTTCATCCGACTTCCTCCATGCTCTTACTTTGTCGCAACTCTATTGAGCATAGCTCACTCAACCAGTTGCACCAGTCGCTAATCGTTTCATTTTCTTGAACTTACATTGATTTGACCAAGGTATAGAACTGAAGAGGCGATTGGGAAATAGCATTGGTTCTTCATGCTATTCGCAGTAAAGTAGCGCTACCCCTCAATAAGGAAATAAAGATAACAATGAACGCTCAATCATTTATCGACGCAGGATTGCATTACACTCCCCACAGTTTTACCGTTCCTCTGGATTACCAAGACGCGAGCAAAGGCACCATTGAAATCTTCGCCCGTGCGGTTTGCCTAGTTGGCGATGAAGAATCGACCAAACCTTGGTTGGTTTACTTTCAGGGGGGGCCTGGCTTTCCCTCTCCGCGTCAAAACGGCAATAGCGGCTGGGTAAAACGCGCGCTGCAAGAGTACCGAGTTTTGCTTCTCGACCAGCGCGGTACGGGCAATAGCAGCGTAATTAATCACCAGACTCTTGCTCACCTCACGCCAGAGCAACAAGCAGACTACTTGAGCCACTTCCGAGCGGATAACATCGTGCGCGACGCGGAATACATTCGTGAGCAATTTGGCGTCGAAAAATGGGCGATCTTAGGTCAAAGCTTTGGTGGGTTTTGCTCCCTCACCTATTTGTCTTTGTTCCCAGACAGCTTGCTACAAAGCTACATCACAGGTGGCGTGCCATCAGTCTCACGTCATGCCGACGATGTGTATGAAGCCACCTTCAAACGCACCATGGAGAAAAACCAAGCGTTCTTCCAACAATTTCCAAGTGCGCAACAACTTTGCCAAAACATTGCGAATCACTTGCTGGAAAATGAAGAGTACCTACCAAATGGTCAACGCTTCACGGTGGAACAATTTCAACAAATCGGCATCAATTTTGGTGTGAGTGATACTTTCTTGCCAACTTACTATTGGCTAGAAAGCGCGTTGATTGAAGTGAACGGCAAACCACAACTTCGCTATGAGTTCTTGAACGATATGCTGGCGCAGCAAAACTTCCAAACCAACCCGATTTACGCCATTTTGCATGAATCGATTTACTGCCAAGGCTTTGCGTCGAGTTGGAGTGCGCACCGTGTTCGCCAAACCCGACCAGAGTTTAATTATGAACCTGGCCAGCCGTTTTACTTTACGGGGGAAATGGTCTTCCCGTGGATGTTCGACCAATACGTCAACCTCAAGCCACTAAAAGACACCGCAGAAATATTGGCCGCGAAAGACGATTGGGCTGCGCTGTACGATCAAACACAATTGGCTCAAAATAAAGTGCCTGTCAGTTGCGCCGTTTACGCCGATGATATGTTTGTTGAAATGGATATCAGCCGAGAGACGCTCGCGTTAATCCCAAATTCAAAAGCATGGATCACCAACGAGTACGAGCACAACGGTTTACGTGCGGACGGTGAACGCATTCTCGACAGGCTCATTGCCATGGGAAAACAGACCGCAGCTACGTTGAAGTAAGCACGACAGACGTTAAAAAACGCCTTTTTAGTATTTGGTGAAAAGGCGTTTATAGCGGCTTATGAACTATGGCGATCAGTCTTTCTCTCTTTTACTCATCATTTTGGTCATCACGCGATAACCCATCTTATGATAGAAATCTTCACCTTCATGATTAAACGATGCGACGGTTAAACCAATTTCTTCAATACCTTGATTGCACAAATCGCTTTCGATTTTATCCATGAGCGACAAGCCTATTCCTAAGTTACGATGACTTTTCGAGACCACCAACTCGTTAACGAAGCCAACGCGCTTTGCAACAGAAACCATCGAGTCAATATCTCGAACGGTACCAGAGATAAATCCAACGACTTGTCGATGTGAGCAAGCGATAAAGGCGATCATGCTGTCATCGAAATACTTGTCAAAGACGCCACGTTCTTCCCTTAGCTGCGCCATTTCCTCGGGTGATCGGTAGAAGTTAGGCTCGGCTTCATAGTGAGAGGTATCGAGCTCTACCAATAATCCTTTGAGTAAAGGGATATCTTCTTCTCTCAGCCTTCTGATGTGAAACTGCTGCATGTCCTTTTCCTGCTAACTGATGGTTTTATTGTCATTTTGGCTTTCGCTCATCACCTATTTAGGTAGAAATATAAAGCCTAGCCACAGTACAAATTTCAACCAACCATGTCGAGTTTGATTTCCCTTTCCTCCTTTTGTTTTTGCCAAGAGTTTGAACACATACCGGATTTGTCTCGCTGCCGAGCGATTACCCATCCAGCATCGCCTCTCTTCTGACAAGAATATCCGTAAATTTTGTCCGTATTTCCGACTAATTTACTCAGGTATACTCCGAGCCGCTAAAATTTAAAGGTCATCGACCACCTGTTTTTATAAAGGAAATCTCATGAGTCAGTATGTAGTCTGTGCGCTGTACAAGTTTGTGGAGCTGAATAACTATCAAGAGCTACGCGAGCCATTACTTGCGTTGATGGAAAAACACCATATTCGCGGCACGTTACTGCTGGCTGGGGAAGGTATTAATGGTACGGTCGCCTCTGACCGCGCGGGTATTGATACGCTGCTTGAGTGGCTAAATACTGAGCCTCGTTTAACGGGCACGGTCTACAAAGAGTCTTACTCTGAAACGCAACCATTCAACCGCACCAAAGTGAAGCTGAAAAAAGAGATCGTGACATTGGGTGTTGAAGGCATCGATCCTCGCCATGTGGTAGGTACGTATGTGAAACCTCAAGATTGGAACGATTTGATCGCCGATCCAGAAGTGTTTGTGGTGGATACTCGCAACGATTACGAAATCGAAATCGGCACCTTCAAAGGGGCTGTAAACCCAAATACTGAAACGTTCCGAGAGTTCCCAGACTATGTGAAAGAAAACATGGATCCGGCAAAACACAAGAAAGTTGCGATGTTCTGTACAGGTGGTATCCGATGTGAGAAATCAACCGCTTACATGAAAGAGCAAGGCTTTGAGGAAGTTTACCACCTAGAAGGCGGCATTCTTAAATACCTTGAAGAAGTACCACAAGAAGAGAGCATGTGGGAAGGCGATTGTTACGTGTTTGACGGTCGTGTGGCTGTCAACCACCAACTTGAGAAAGCCGATTACGATTTGTGTAACGCTTGTCGATTACCGATCACAGAAGAAGACAAGCAGTCTGAATTGTTCGAGCAAGGCGTGAGCTGCCCGAAATGTCACGGCAAACATTCAGAAGAGCAAGTTGCGCGATTCCGCGAGCGCGAAAAGCAAGTTTCATTAGCCGATCAACGAGGCGAGCAGCACGTTGGTGGTGAAAGTGCTAAGCAACGTGCGCAGCGACGCGAAGCAAAGCTAGCGAAAAAAGCAGCTCAACGTAAACAAGCTTAAGTGACTCAATAGGCTTTCGGCGGGCCGTAACCCATACGGCTCGCCCTCTTTTTTACAATCACTATTTATTCACTTCCCCACTAACATTCAAGCAAAACATTTACGTTTCAAATCGAACTCGACAACAGTAAACACACCTAAAAAACCTCACCAAGAGCACAGTCGCACTTAGCCCTGAGCACTCCCCCCTCATCAGTGTTAGCAGCAAAACAAACTCAAAAACCATACCAATAGAATGCCCAGAATTTCATTCATAAAATCAATTAAAAATACCTAAAAACAAATATTTTCAGATAGTTAAATTACACACAATTAAAAAGGTCATTCGTTTATTTAGCAAATAGATATTAAATTGCGAGAACGATTCCACAAGGGGATGAATTATTTTTATTTGCGCAGATTCATACGCTACATTCCGAGTGCTCAATCACATTTCGGCAAACCATTCGAAAGGATGGGACGCAAAGCTTCCGGTCTCCCAGCACTGCTTAACTAGTCAACACTAGTGCTTAAGATAGCGGGGTTGCCACTTTCTATCTGTATCTAATGAGTTCCAATCAGATGCGGACGAGAGTGCTCTGCATGCGCCGAGTTGTGGCATTCATTTGTCAGCCAAACAAGAGGACGTGTAATGAAATCATTCCCTAATAAATCACTCGTTGCCCTTGCTATCGCAAGCATGAGCTCTGGTGTCTTAGCACACGGTTACGTATCGGAATCCAACGATGGCGTCGCAGCAAGTCGTGCAGCGCTGTGTAAGTACCCAACATCGGATACCAATGAAAGAAACACTAACTGCGGCGCAATTCAATATGAACCACAAAGCGTCGAAGGCCCTGATGGCTTCCCAGAGACAGGCCCTCGCGACGGGAAAATTGCCAGCGCAGAAACGGCTCTAGCTGCGGCACTAGACGAACAAACCGCCGACCGCTGGGTAAAACGTCCGATAAAATCTGGTACACAAACGTTTGAATGGACTTTTACAGCAAACCACGTGACTCGTGATTGGAAATACTACATCACAAAACCGAATTGGAACCCGAACGCTTCATTGTCACGCGACTCGTTCGATCTCAACCCTTTCTGTGTGGTTGACGGCAATATGGTTCAACCACCAAAACAGATGAGCCACCAATGTAACGTGCCTGAACGCGAGGGGTACCATGTCATCCTTGCGGTATGGGATGTGGGTGATACCGCTGCATCATTCTACAACGTTATCGATGTCAAATTTGATGGTGACGCCCCTGTGATTCCTGAGTGGACTCAAGGTGGCCAAATCATCCCTACTATGAATCTAAAGGTTGGCGATTCGGTTTACACTCGCGTGTTTGATCAATCTGGTGAGAACGTTGCGTACCGCACTGAACTAGCAATTAGTAACGACGTACTCACTCAAGCGCAAAACTGGTCTTACGCCTTGGCGAGTAAAATCAACCAAGAGCAAACTAAGCTTCAAGCTGGTCAATATTCGGAAGACAAGTTCACGCCAGTGTACGGCACGAACCCAATTTACCTGCAATCAAACAGTGGCCTTGAGCGTGTTGAAATTGGCTACAATATTGAAACGCCAGTACCTGACTATTCACTCACGGTTGATGGTCTTGCCAGTGAGTACATAATTGCTACAGAACCAACCGCTTTAGACCTCACTCTTACCGCAGAGGGCGACTTAACCGCCGAGTTAACGGTTTACAATCATCATCGCGAACCACTAGCAAGTTGGACGGGTTCAATTCAAGATGGTGCAAGCGAACAAGTAGAACTCACGCTGAGCAAATCAGAACCGGGGCACCACATGTTAGTGACCCGCATTAAAGATACCGATGGCAACCTTGTCGATCAGCAAACTCTGGATTTCCATCTAAAAAGTGAGGAAGTCACCCCACCACCATCAGGCGAATACGACTTTGTATTCCCTGAGGGGCTTTCTAGCTACACAGCAGGTACAAAAGTGTTAGCAAGCGACGGCGCGATTTATCAATGTAAACCATTCCCTTACTCTGGCTACTGCGTACAGTGGAGTGAGAGTGCAACACAATTTGAGCCAGCGACAGGCTCACACTGGGAAATGGCTTGGGATAAACTGAACTAATCTCGCAGACGATAGACGTAAAGAACCCCGCCAATCGCGGGGTTCTTTTTACTTTATCAATCACTGCGAGTTAAAGACAAAAGTGGCAGTTTTCTCGACTTAAACCATAACCACCAGACAGATTGGTGATATGAGTTCTGCCTTCTTGAAGCCCCATTTCATACCCTTCGAGTAGAACGGATTGGCGCATCGACAAGCGTTGCACATGAAATTCATCCGGCGGCGCAATCACTCTCACGCGGGTTCCTCGCGGTGGATTGCGGATAAATTCCAACGACTCATTGTAGTTCTCTGAACGATGCAACATCGCTTCTGCCATTTTGGGATGTTCAGCAAACAACTTGTTCATTAACCAAGTATTTTTTACTGGTTTTTTGGAGTAATTCAGCGGGTGCGATAGCACAACCGTGATGTCTCGCGCTCCTCTTCGGTAAGCTTCTCGAACCGGAATAGAATCCGCCACACCACCATCGGCATAACAACCACCAGAAAAACACGGAGTATGTTTGTAAGCAATCGGCAATGCTGTTGTCGCTTCTATCGCATGATGGAAATTTTCTCGCGTCACTCGATAGTAGTCCGCTTTACCTGTGTCCACATTAGTGGTGGCCGCAAAAAAAGGAATGCCTTCAAAAAGCTTTTTCTCATCGACGGGATACAAACGGTTGGACTCTTCAAACAGCCATTTTACATCAATCAAATCGCCACCTTTGAGGAAACGGGTCGGATCGAAAAAGCGCTTGCTGGTCGCGAGCTTTGTAATCACATTTATACTGCGGTGCGGGTAATCGGTCAGATAACCAATCAAATTAGATGCGCCTGCCGACACACCAATCGCAAAATCAAATGGCTTATAATCTCGCTCTAGAAATGCGTCTAACACGCCACTGGCAAAGACGCCGCGCATCGCTCCACCTTCCACTACAATTGCTTTCGTTGCCATGTTTCCCCCATTAATTTCTCGGAAAAGAGTAATGAAATTCGTGCATTAGCAACAATTGGTTATTCTTATTATTGAGATAGGTGAAGTCTATGTATTTCGAGCTTAGAAAATGAAAACTAAAGATCAAAAAATCCACACTTATGACGCAACACAAGTGTGGATTTGGGAAATATGGGAAGAGTTAGGCAAATACGGTTTTGTAGGCTTCGCCAGCACCATCGATGAACATTTGGGTGCCGATAACTGCCAAAATCAGGCCCATCATTTTTGTCACCACATTCAAAGCACTAGGCCCTACCGCTTTGACCAGTTTGTCCCCAAACAGGAACAATATGTAGGTGATGATACAAAGAACCGCAAATGAAACGATGGTAATAATGGTTTGGTCAAAACCACCTGTGGTCGCAAAGTTCATCGCTGTCGCAATCGTACCCGGCCCCGCGAGTATTGGCATCGCCAACGGTGATACGGCAATACTCAAGGCTGCCTGTTGCTGCGCAGGCGAATACGCTTTTTCCTTGGTTTTTTGATGCGTGGAATCTCCTTGCAACATATTAAAACCAATCATGAAGACTAAGATCCCCCCAGTAATGCGCAGCGCATAAAGGGTGATGCCAAAGAGGTCGAAAATCACTTTTCCTGCGATGGCAAAAATAGCCACGATGACAAAAGCAATAAACACCGAACGAAGTGCTATTGATCGAACGGTCTCTTTATCTTCATCCGCCGTGAGGCTCAAAAAGATAGGAATATTGGCAATGGGATTCATGATCGCAAAGAACCCCATGAACACTGTGACGGTATGAAGTATCAGCTCTTTCATCTTTCCAACGTAGATAAACTATTGATTCTAAAAACAGTATATACCTTCACAAACAGAATGCGCGCCGTTTCCCCAGTCTGAACTCAAACTTATGCTCTAAGGCACAGTTTTTCTTTCGCGATAGTTTACCCATTCATTAAATACCGCTAAGGTGAACGCTCAGCCTAAAAATAGAACAAAGGATGTTAAGTCATCATGAACAGTACGATCCAAACCATTCTTGGCCACCGTTCCATTCGTAAATTTACCTCACAGCCTATCGATAAAGAGCAACTGGAAACCATCCTTCAAGCGGGTCTTGCCGCATCCTCATCCAGTATGTTGCAGGTAGTATCAATTGTTAGAGTCACGGACATAGAGAAGAGATCACAACTAGCGAAATTTGCAGGGAATCAAGCATACGTTGAAAGCGCGGCAGAGTTCTTGGTGTTCTGTATCGACTACCAGCGTCACGCCAGTATTAATCCTGATGTTCAAGCCGATTTCACAGAGTTAATGTTAATAGGTGCCGTAGACTCTGGAATCATGGCTCAAAACTGCTTACTGGCAGCAGAATCGATGGGCTTGGGAGGCGTATACATTGGCGGTTTAAGAAATAATGCTCAGCAAGTGGATGAGCTACTGGGGCTACCCCAGAATACCGCCATCCTATTTGGTATGTGTTTGGGCCACCCAGATCAAAACCCAGAAGTTAAACCTCGCCTACCTGCGCACGTGGTGGTGCACGAGAACCGGTACCAAGCTCTCAACTTAGATGACATTCAAGCATACGACCAAACGATGCAGAACTACTATGCAAACCGCTCAAGCAATCAAAAACAAAGTACGTGGTCACAAGAAGTTACGAGCAAGTTAGCTGGTGAGTCTCGTCCGCATATTCTTCCGTATTTAAATGGGAAGGGGTTAGCGCGAAGATAAAATCCAGTTGTCATCAACTGGATCAAAAAAAGGCCTCGTCAGAGGCCTTATAAACTATACAGAGATAACTTAACTATTAGTTACCGCCCGTAGCACCAGTACCGCCACCCGGAAGTGGATCAGGCTTAACTGGTTTGCCCGGTTTTGCATCAGGAATTGTTGGAACAGTTGGTTTGATTTCGTCAACAGGCTTACCTGCTGCAATGTCTTTCTCAACTTGGTCAACTACATTCTTCGTATCTTCCGCAGAGATCTCTACATAGATAACATCTTCAGAATCAGCACCCGCTTTCGGGTAATGCGGGTTTTTCGCAATGACTTCTTCAGTGATCGCTTTAGCCGCTACTGAAATCGACTTAGGCGTTGCTGTTGGGTTCGCTTTGATTACATCAGAAACTACGTTTGCAGTTGCCACAAGCTTAGTGGCCAACGCTTTAGTCGCAGCATCAGTGCTCTTATCTAGCTCTTTTACGACATTTTCAGTATTACGTAGTAAATCGTCTACTGATACACCGATCGCATTAATATCAATACCCAAGTCAGCAAAAACTTGCTCTGCAACATCCGGAGAGTAAACCCCACCTTCTTCCAAAGAATCCGCCACAAGAGTCGTGAACGGAGAACCTGTTACACGAGAATCTGCCTGTGCAAGGCCTTTAGGGATTTTGTACGTCGTTGTAATAGGTTTACTATTAGATGCATCACGACTTGTTGATGTTGGGCTTAGTACAAACTCACAATCTTGTGGTGCACTAACCACATCAATATGACTAATACGAGCATAACCAACCATCGTCTCGTAATTAGTTGTTAACTCGTCAGCTTCACCTGTCAAGTCACCACACGTGTAGGTAACTTTCATGCCAATAACAGCTGGATCATAAGCCTGAACTGAGTAAGTTTTCACTACTGGGTCACTGTCACTACCACAACCTGCCAGCAGAACCGCAGCCACACTTGCCGTTAAAAGTTTGATTTTCAAAATTAGCTCCAATAATTTGTTGTTATATCCGACCGCAACAGGAAGCATAACGGCAGTTGCATATGGTGTAAATAGGATGCATACAACTTTGGCATGAGTTTTTTCACATTAATCTCTGCTTACCTGTGCAAAATCATGCATTCGTCTCAATAACTCTAGATAGACACATTTTTGTCATATATTTGTCAGTATTTTTTTAAGTATCTAGTTGCCTTTATTGCAACCAGATGGATAATAGTTGTCTATTTTTTGTGGGTCAGTTTTCAACCTTCATTAATAAAACTAAAGCTCTAAGTCGCAAGCAGCCATTTGGAGTGCTTATTACATAAATAATTCTGAATGGACTCGTTTTCTACAGGCTTAAACTGCAGTAAAACATCAATATTGATGACATGCAGCTCAACTAGAATGATTCAATTTCAGTCGGCAAATTTCTTTCGGTAGCTATAAACCAATGAATACACTTAATAAATTTTTGGGGATAACTGTACTTCCTATCGTCCTTTCAGGCTGTACACTTCCTGGTAGCCATCTTTCTATCAGCGATAAAACGGTAATGACTACCGAATCCAGTGACATAGAGTCTCAAGTTACCGTTTATCCCCTAACTTTGGAGCGAGTCACTTCTTTAAACTCTATTGAGCCTTTCTCGAAACCAAACCCAGAGCTAGATGTGGAAATAGCCAAATATGAGTATGAGGTTGGCCCCGGTGATATTCTGAACATCACGATTTGGGATCATCCAGAGCTCACTATTCCTGCGGGTTCGTACCGTAGTTCTGCGGAAGCTGGGAACTGGGTGCATTCTGACGGCACCATTTTTTACCCATACATTGGCGTTGTAAAAGTGGAAGGCAAAAACGTTCGACAAATTCGTTCTGATATAGCAAGCCGTTTAGCAAAATACATCGAAAGTCCTCAAGTAGACGTTAGCGTCGCAGCTTTTCGCTCTAAAAAAACCTATGTTACAGGTGAAGTGAACAAGCCAGGCCAACAAGCGATCACTAACATTCCACTAACACTTCTAGACGCAGTAAACCGCGCAGGTGGACTTGCTCAAGAGGCAGACTGGCGCAATGCAACTCTTACACGCAATGGGGTGGTTGAAAACATCTCGCTTTATGCACTAATGCAACAAGGTGATCTCACTCAAAACCGTCTTCTAAAACCGGGGGACATTGTCCACATCCCACGTAATGACGCACAAAAGGTATTCGTGATGGGTGAAGTCAATGATCCAAAACTGCTGAAAATTGATCGCAGTGGCATGAGCCTTACTGAAGCACTGAGTAACGTCGGTGGTATTAATCAAATTTCGGCAGACGCCACGGGTGTTTTTGTCATTAGACGTTCAAAAGAAGAATCTAAAATGGCAGACATCTACCAGTTAGATGTGTCTGATGCGTCTGCACTCGTTATTGGTACCGAGTTTGATCTAAATCCATATGATATTGTGTATGTTACCACCGCTCCGATTAGCCGTTGGAATCGTGTAATTACACAGCTAGTGCCTACGATTTCAGGCTTTAATGAGCTAACAGAAGGTGTGCTACGCATTCGCACTTGGCCATAGAATTAACATGAGCACAAGAGTTGAACCTTGTGCTCTTTTCTAATACCAAAAGAACCGTTGTTGCTCTTCAGAACAAGATAGAGCATGTAGATTCGATTATTTAGCAATAGCTTAAATAGGGTGAGAACTTGTTTTCTAATATTCTCGTTGTCTGTGTAGGCAATATTTGCCGCTCCCCGACCGGGGAAAGACTTTTACAATCTTTGCTTCCTAATAAGCAAGTGGCTTCAGCAGGCTTAGCTGTCCACAAAAGTCATCTATCAGGAAAGCCCGCAGATCAAATGGCTGCAAACCTCGCCAGTGAACACGGTATTAGTTTAGACGGGCATGAAGCACAGCAATTAACACCAGAGCTCTGTGCTCAGTACGATCTTATACTGGTAATGGAAAAAGGCCATGTAGAAGCCTTAACAAAAATTGCTCCGGAGGCTCGTGGTAAAACCATGCTATTTGGACAATGGATCGAAGAAAAAAATATCCCTGACCCATACAGACAAAGCAGGGAAGCATTCGAGCATGCTTATGCGCTGATAGAAAAAGCGGCATTGGCATGGTCAAAAAAACTATAAGTCGAAAGACTATACACTAACGCTAATGGCAAGGTATTCAAGAAGTTAAAGTAATGACAACACAAACTATTAAACAATCACGTCAAGTCGACGATGAAATCGATTTGGGGAAGCTCTTTGGTATCATTCTTGATGCTAAGTGGCTCATTTTATGTACCGTCGTCCTATTTTCTATTGTAGGTGTCGGTGTTGCCATTCTATCTACACCTATCTACAAAGCTGATGCTCTGATTCAAATTGAAAGTAAGAGTTCAGGTGGTATTTCTGCAATGGTTGGTGATATGGGAGAATTGTTCTCCGCCGAATCATCTGCCACTACTGAAATTGAAATCATTAAATCTCGTATGATCTTGGGTGGCACTGTAGATAAGTTCAACTTAACAACCGTTGCATCTCCTAACTATATGCCAATCATTGGCAAAGGCTTAGCACGAATCCAAGGCGAGCAAATTAGCATTAACGTTACTCGTTTTAACGCTCCATCCTATGCGGTCGGAATTCCTCTAACATTAGAAGTTGTAGATGCAGAGCAGAAAGCATTCAAGCTAACTGAGGATAATGGCAGTGTCGTACTTGAAGGAAAAGTTGGTGAGCTGCTTGAGAAGAATGGATACCAATTTTTAGCAACTGAATTAGTGGCTCAAACTGGTGACTCATTCACGGTCAGCAAAATCAGCAAGCTAGATGCAATTAACAAACTTCAAGAAAACCTTTCAATCAGCGAGCGTGGCAAGCAAACGGGAATTATCTCTTTAAGCTTCTCTGGCGAAGATCGTACTAAAATTCAAGCCATCCTGAACGATATTAGCCAAAACTACTTCTTACAAAATGTACAACGTAATTCCGCAGAAGCAGAACAAAGTCTTGAGTTTTTGAAAGGCCATCTACCAGATATCAAAATTAAACTGACGGCATCTGAAGATGTACTTAATCGATTCCGTCAAGAAAATGAATCCATCGATTTAGGCTTAGAAGCTCAATCAACATTGAAAGTGATGGTTGAATTAGAAGCGCAGTTGAACGAGCTTACATTCAAAGAAAGTGAGATCAGCCAACGCTTCACTCAGGATCACCCGGCATACAAATCGCTGCTTGATAAGCGTCAAACCTTGCTTAAAGAAAAAGAGCGCCTAAACAAACAAGTTCAAAAACTACCTAAAACTCAACGTGAAGTATTGCGTATGACACGTGATGTAGAAGTTAACCAACAAATCTACATCCAGCTATTGAACAAGGTGCAAGAACTCAACATTATCAAAGCAGGAACCGTTGGTAACGTTCGTATTCTTGATAGTGCTCAGTCATTTTCTAAACCAATAAAACCAAAAAAAGCGCTCATCGTTGTTTTGGCGACGTTGCTAGGCGGTATGGCTGGCGTTGCATTCGTATTGATTCGCGCAGCCTTCCACCGTGGTGTAGAAACGCCTGACCAAATCGAGCAAATAGGCATTCCGGTATATGCAAGCGTGCCTAAGTCTATTCAGCAGCTAGAGTTTGCAAGCAAACTGAAGCGCAATAAAAGCAAAGGCAACAATGAGTTGGTTTTACTTGCCGAAGCGAACCCTGCAGATTTATCTATCGAAGCTCTTCGAAGCCTACGTACCAGTTTGCACTTCGCAATGATGGAAGCGAAAAACAACGTGCTTATGATTTCCGGTCCTGCGCCTTCTATTGGTAAGACATTTGTTTCGACCAACTTTGCAGCCGTTGCTGCGAAAACAGGTCAAAAAGTGCTTCTTATTGATGCAGATATGCGTAAGGGTTACCTACAACAATGCTTCGGCCTACGTTGGGATAATGGTCTTTCAGAATACCTGAGCGGTAAAGTAGCACCTAGCAACATCATTAAATCGACGTCAATAGACAATCTAAATGTGGTTACTCGCGGTCAGGTTCCACCAAACCCTTCTGAGCTTCTTATGCACCCTCGCTTTAAGAGCTTTATTGATGATATGTCCGCTGAGTACGATCTAGTCATCATCGATACACCGCCTGTACTTGCAGTAACGGATCCAAGCATCGTTGGTGCACTTGCTGGCACCACATTGATGGTAGCTCGCTTCGACCAAACGACATTGAAAGAAATTGAGGTAGCACGTGGTCGCTTCGAGCAATCAGGTGTAGAAGTTAAAGGTGTGATTCTCAATGCGGTTGAGAAAAAAGCATCTAACTCATACGGCTATGGATACGGCTACTACAACTACGCTTACAAAAGCGAATCATGAATTAATCTAGATCGCTAATTTGACCAAATATGACAAGGCCCTGCTAGAAACAGCAGGGCTTTTTCTATTGCACTCTTAATTGCTTGTACGTCAACAAACTGAGCGAGACAAAGAATATTGGGTCACTCCAACCAAAACCGACAAATACTCCTGTAATGCCGGCATAGATAGTAATCACTGCCCCTAACCCATTAGTAATCAATAATGCCTTAAACAGCTGTTTCGCAGTCTTACCAGATTCCACATCACGTAGCATCAAACTCACCGCAGCGATTCCACCTAAAAAGATCGACGTATGTTGCGATAAAAACAGCGCGTATTTGTCGTTAATTTGTACGCCATACATCGGCCACATCATGGTTGGTACAAAAAACAACGCAAAAGCGAATACCGTATATATGACACCATGAACGGTTAGAAAAGTGCGGTTGGTCATCATCTCCTTATCCTCCAATAGGCGCTTGATTGATCGTCGTTAACGGCACATTGATATCGAAGATTTGACCTCGTACTTCGACTACGCCCATTTTTCTTAAGCGTGCGGCATGCATTTCGAGATAAGCTTGCGCCGTGGCTTCATCTTCAAAAAGATAGATACCACCACCGAGTTTGTCTTTTTCGCTTTCCGTCCAAATTTTCCAAATCATACCCGGCTCTTGGTTAATTGATTTCGCTAAATCGATCAGAGCATTCGACATGTCTTCACCAAATGGGCCATGAAATTCAAAATCAACTTGCAGTAATTTCGCCATCTTGAGTCTCCTCTTATTATTGACTCGCTTTCGATGGGAAGATTATTACCTTTATAAAACTGACAAAAAAGTTCATAATTTTGCCATTAACTGTGGAAAAAACTGACTAATGAGACTCAAAACAACCTTAGAGCAGTGGCAAACACTACAAGCAATTGAACAGGCGGGAAGCATTCAGTCAGCCGCAGTAACGCTCAATAAAAGCCATACCACGCTTATCTATTCGGTGAAAAAACTTGAAGACCAGCTTGGTATCAAGCTAATAGAAGTAAAAGGTCGTAAGGCGGGGTTAACCGAACACGGCAAGACGATGTTACGCCGTGCGCAATCAATGCTTGAGCAGGCTCATGAACTTGAAATGATCAGTGAACAGCTAAATAGCGGTGTAGAGTCGCAAATTACGGTAGCTATCGATCACCTGTGCGATCCAAGTTGGCTCTATACTCCTCTTAGCGAATTTCTCACACAAAACAATACAACTTCAGTTCAAGTCGTAGAAACCTCTCTGAGTAAAACCACAGACATGGTGATCAATGAATTAGCGGACATCGCCATCATCAACCTTCCGATCACCAACTACCCTGCTGAAGCGTTTGGCACTACCACTATGGTCCCTGTGATCGCAGCTCAACATCCGCTAGCAAAGAAGGAACATATTTCATTGGCGGACTTTGCGACCACCAGCCAAATTGTGGTTCGAGATTTGGGGGAATCAGACAAAGAGAAGCGAGACGTAGGCTGGCTGCGCGCACGTCAGCGTATTACCGTCGATAACTTCGACCACGCTTTTCACGCCGTAGAGCAAGGCGCTGGATTTTGTCGGCTACCAGCGCACTTAGTCGCAGCCCGCAAGAGCGATAAAATTAAAGTATTGGAGATCGAACACTCCCATCAATATCAGGTTGCGCTGCACCTCACTTTGCCCAAAGGAGCCAAAAGCGGTCCTGCGACTCAAGCGCTTTATCGTACTTTACTCAAAAGTGTAGAAACTCGAGCCTAGCGACAGTGGTATTGAGTTGAATCGCTAGTGTTATCGCTTATTGATTCTCCTTAAAAATAGAGAAACGGCCATTTTGTGACGCTACACTCTCACAAAAGGTTGCACGAAGGATAGCGACCACCTACTATCACTCTGCTCATGCCTAAAGCACCCAACACTCGCGGAAAGAACTCGGTTCACGGCAATATCCTCACCTGCTTGGTTTAGCAGGCACAATCTATTTTTACCTTCTTTTTAGCTTCTATTTAGGCGAGTGTGGAAGAAATAAGAAAGGTGAAATATGAACTCTACAAATAGCTTCTCGATCAATATCAATCAGCAAAAATCCATTGCTAAAAAAAGGCTCAAAGCTATCCGCCTATGCGATGACGCTACGTTGGAGTTAGTTAAGCGATTTCACTCCAAACCAGAATCTTTGGCTCCCAATACAATTCAATTGGCTGACGTTCAACATGCACTCGCAAGAGAACTGGGCTTATCCAGTTGGAGTAAACTAAAAGCTCATGTCGAAGAGCTAGAAGTGCACAAACTAGCCATCAAAGAACAAAAACCGCCACTAGATGCGAAAGTAAAAACGCTACACGTTCGTTGTGGCCACGACATTCAACAACAACTTAAAGCCAGCGGATTTGAAGGGACATTTTTAGCCCTGATCGATCCGCTTTGTATTGGCCCCATACCAGCAACACCGCAGAACTTCCTTACCATTCGTGCCCAATATGTCGTAGAAACTCTGCTGCCCGTGATGAAGCGTGAAGACTCGATTCAAGATATAGTCACATTGGAACAATCAAACCTCGAACTGTTGCAAAGTGATGTATTTGAACGAATCGTCTTTTGGGTCGAACATGACAGCTATGATCAATTGATGCTAATTCGCGCTCTAACACAGTTAGAGAAAGTAGAGAATAAAGTGATAGAGATCATTGAGTTGAACCAGTTCCCGGGCACTGAGCGATTCATTGGCTTTGGGCAGTTGCCTGAAGAAGCTATTCGTTCTTGTTGGCGATACCGTAAACCCGTATCTGCTAAGTTATTGAGCCAAGCAAAGCAGTGTTGGCAAGCAGTGTCATGTTCCTCACCAAAAGCTATCGTCAGTTTGATAGATCAACATCAACTGGATTGCTTACCGAACATGTCCGATGTGCTTAGGCGTCTCTTGCAAGAACTGCCTCATACCAATAGCGGTTTGAGCATGACTCAACAGCTTGCTTTAAATGTATTGAGTTCACCGCGTTCACCCATCTCTGTAACAGAGTGGTTCAAGCGGTATCAGCAAATTGAACCGCTACCTTTTTAGGTGATGTCATGTTTTACGCCCTACTGTTTCCACTGACTCAATCCGAAGTGCCGCTTTTCGCTATCGACTCATTAGAGAAGAATTGGTGGGAACAAAAAGTTACGCTGACCGAATTTGGCAAAGCGTGTTTAGCAGGCCAAAAGCGAGCAAAGCAATGTTACTGGGTGGGCGGAATGCGAATAAGCGAACATAATCATTGGCGTTGGGATCACCAACGCATCTCCTCACTATCTCACTACAAAAAATCGTAATTACGCAACCTTGAGCTGCGATGCTATTGACTGTAGTGAGCATTAGCATCGCCGTCTGGATCCAAATACTATTACGGCCTATCACCTATTTCACACTGCATAAACCGTAACTATTTATGCAAAAATCAGTTTCCGCCTCGAAGATATGCACATCATTCCTTATTTAGCCGAAATGTAAGAATTCATTTCTATCGGTTGTATGTTCGATAAAAATGTTAAAACTTGAAGTTTTCAACCAGCAATTTCGTTACAATTTAGTTAAAGTTCTATTTTTTATAGTGACAAAGTTCACATCTATTAATCAATCAGAGGATTATTCTTTCGTATTTTCTCACTCCACTGCTACTCTGCTCGCCGCTTTGAAGTGAACTCAAGGTGCATAACTATAAGGAGTGTTCTCATGAATACCAAGAAACCGATGTCGCTCACCAGCCGAGTAATTTTAGGTATGGTAGCGGGTATCTTGACAGGATTTGCAATTCGCACACTTTTTGCCGACAACGGATTTGTCGACGCATACATCGTTAATGGATTATTTGAAGTTGGTGGGCAGATCTTCGTCGCCAGCTTAAAAATGCTTGTCGTACCACTAGTGTTTGTTTCACTGGTTTGCGGCACGAGCTCTCTAAAAGACCTTTCTACATTGGGTCGCATGGGTGGTAAAACCCTTGCTTTCTATATAGCAACGACCGCTATCGCTATCACACTTGCGCTTACAATGGGCACGCTATTCCAACCGGGAGCTGGCGCTGATCTGACAGCAGCAAGCTCATTTAAGTCGGCAGAGGCGCCTTCTTTGGGTCAAGTGATCATCGATATGTTCCCAACCAACCCAATCAGCGCGATGGCAGAAGGTAAAACCCTGCAAGTGATCGTGTTTGCGGTTCTGTTTGGTGTCGCGATCAGCGCAGCAGGTAAGCCTGGTGAGCGAATTGCAGCATTCTTCTCTGATCTAAACGAAGTGATCATGAAGCTTGTAGCAATTTTGATGAACCTAGCTCCATATGGCGTGTTCTTCTTGATGGCGAAGTTGTTTACTGGTCTTGGCTTAAGTGCCATCGTCAACCTAGCCGAGTACTTTGTTGTGTTAGCGGGCACACTATTGCTTCACGGCCTAGTGACTTACAGTCTAATGCTAAAAGGCTTTACTGGCCTTAGCCCAATTACGTTCCTACGTAAGATGGAAGACGCAATCATGTTTGCCTTCTCAACGGCATCATCAAACGCGACCATTCCAGTGACAATGGAAACAGCAAAACACCGCATGGGCGTAGATAACCGTATTTCATCATTCACTGTTCCTCTAGGTGCAACCGTGAATATGGACGGCACAGCCATCATGCAAGGTGTCGCAACCGCATTTATTGCTCAAGCATTCAATATTGATTTGAGCATGGGCGATTACATGATGGTTATCATGACCGCAACACTTGCGTCTATTGGTACTGCGGGTGTTCCTGGGGTAGGTCTTGTCATGCTTGCTATGGTATTGAACCAAGTTGGTCTGCCGCTTGAAGGTATCGCGCTCATCATGGGTGTTGACCGTCTTCTTGATATGATTCGTACCGCGGTAAACATCACTGGTGACAGTGCTGTGACCGTCATTGTTGCGAAATCAGAAGGCGCATTGGATGAAGCTCGCTTCAACGACCCAATGGCAGGCGTTGCCGAAGAAGAAGTGCATCTTAAACGCGCTGACGCCTAAATCGTTCTACGATTACCATTCTGAAATTATATAGTCCTGTCTAAAAGAAAGCCCCGATGGAAACATCGGGGCTTTTGTTTTCGCCACGTCTAGAAATGCTCTTTCTAATCCGCCATCGAATTCAGTTTTTCTCTGGCTTGTGCTTCGTGCTCTTTAGTGATGGCATTGCCGACAGAGTTAGCGGCTAACGTAAGCGCTGCCATGTCATCGGTAAAGCCGACGCCTGCTAGTACGTCAGGCACCATATCGGTTGGTAATACAAAGTAAGCCAACGCGCCACCTAAAATCGCCTTATGGCGAACGGCGGTGTTGGAATCTGTCATCGCGAGCCATGATTTGATGCCCATAACGGCAATTTCTTCACCCGCTTTCTTAACCGACCCTTTCATTTTGCGCCAGAATGTTTTCTCATCTGGCGCTTGCATCGTTTGATCTTTGGCGTCTTTCGGCGCCGATTTTACAGACATTGTTGTGATCATCGTTGCCTCCGAAATTTATGACTGTGGCCAACATATTAATAAATCGAACCTGAACGCAAGATTAATAACAAGAAATGATAGTAAAGTGAAACAAAAACACAGATAGAAAAATCCCCAAACCGAAGTCTGGGGATCGTGATGTTGAGAACCAAGCTTTAGAAGGAGAATGCCTTATTGAGCAATCTTCTCCAGTACACGCATCAGCATTTTGATTCGTGGCTCGATAGACTCAAGCAATAAATACTCTTGATCGCTATGGAAACCTGCACCGATAGGTCCTAGACCATCCAAAGTTGGAACTCCAAGAATTGCCGTATTGTTTGCATCAGAGCCGCCACCCACTTCTTTCCAGTTGATGTCGATAGACAGTTCACTTGCTGCTTCTTCAACTAATGCCATCAAGCTTTCAGTTTGCGCGCTTGGCACCATAGAAGGTTTGTAAGCTTCACGAACCAACTCGATGCTAACGCCATCAACGAATGGTGTTTCCAGCATGCCGTTTAGCTTGCTATCGACATCATCGTATTCTTCATTACTCCAGAAACGCACATCCACGATCGCTTCAGCGTGCTCAGGGACGATGTTTGCGCCGTTACCGCCAGACACAATACCCACGTTTAATGTGGTGCCAGATTCGAAGTTCGTCATAGCATTGATTGCGAGAATCCAGTTCGCCATCTCGGTAATTGCACTGCGGCCATTTTCTGGCTCGTTGCCAGCGTGGGCCGCCACGCCGTTAAACGTGACTTTGTAACGCGCCATGCCTTTGCGCGCTTTGACTAAACCGCCGTCTGCGCGTGCTGCTTCTGCCACCAATACGTTTTTCGCGTTTTTTGCAACAGATTGAATCCAGTCGACCGAATCTAACGATCCGGTTTCTTCGTCTGGGTTCATGCAGATACAAATCGACAGTTTATCCAACACCGCTTGGTCGAGGTTACGCATCGCGTACACAATATTCAGCAAGCCAGATTTCATGTCCGAGACCCCCGGACCGTACGCTTTGTCAGCGTCTTGAGACATAGGACGTAATCCAGCGGTGCCGACAGGGAACACTGTATCCATGTGACCAATCAGCATCACGTCAACTTGCTCAGCCTCAGGCTTGTTTCGAACTTCAAGACCGATGCCCGCTCTGCCACAGTCGATGCGTTTTACGCTCCAACCAGACATCGCTTGGTACTTCCCTTCAAATTGAGAAGCGATAAACTCAATGCCATCAGTGGTGTACGTGCCACAATCGACATTGATGAGAGGACGAAGTTCTTCGAGATATTCATTGAGAGAAAACTGCATGATTGCCCCCTAAACAAACAAGTTCATGACTAGCATTGCGCCAAATGCGTTCAATACGGAAATCGCAATCATAATTGGGATGTAACGACCTTCAGTACCGATAGGTCCCATAATTCGACCCATGTACTGAACCTGTGAGCCCATTAGGTAAATTGCAGGTGCAAGAATCGCGATGTGCGTACCGTTCAAGATGCCTTGGTCAAACAATGTGATAACCACGCCAACTGCCCCGCCCATCGACATCCAAGCACCAATCAGCACCGCAGCCGCTTCACCTGGCAAACCAAAAACCGCCATTACTGGAGAAAATACCGAGCCCATCAAATCCAACGCGCCAGTAATCTGCAACGCCTTAATGATGACAAACGCCATAAGAACGTTAGGCACGGTTGATGTTGTCGCAATAACCCAGCCTTTTTTAGCGCCTTCAACGAAAATATCCGTCACCATCGGCTTACTTACTTTTACGTCACTCATTACGCCGTCTCCTCTTTTAAGTTCTCAGATTTGCTTTGCTCTTGCTTGTCTTCTTTACCTTCTGTGATGTTTAGGTAGATGCGGAATAAGTTCGCACCCACGATTTTAAACAAGAACATCACCACAACCGCCAAACCAATAGAAGACGTTACGGCAAGCGAGCCATCCGCCATCGTCAACGTAAACAGTACCGCCCCTGAGGAGAAAAAGTTAACAATAGTGGCACCAGCGGTGAACTGGAACATAGTGAACACATCGGTTTCGCGTTTGGTAAGATGGCCTTCATCTTTAAGCTGACGAGTCATCGCCGCGCCCGCGTCGGTACTTTGCAGCGAAGCGATAAGAGCCAAACCAGAGTTACCCGGAATACCCATAATTGGACGAAGAAGCGGCGTTAACAGTTTGCGTGCCGCTTCTAGTGCGCCATAGTGCTCAAGTACATTGATCATACCCAGTGCGAACATAACGGTAGGAATCAAAGTAAGTGCAAAAATGAAACCGTCACGTGCACCGCTACCACCAGTACCACGAAGCGACGTTGTTGCAACTTGCACACCGTCAGCCGTTTCGGTGACACCATAAGCCACCTTGCCAAAAGAGCCATTCAACGTGGTGAAATCAAATACGCCATACCATTCGTTCGATTGCATTAGACCAGAAAAGAAGACGACCGCAAACGCCAGTGCAACGTAGCACCCCAGCGTAACCTTGCGCTCGGTTTGAACAGGATTTTTCATAACATTACCTACACATGTGGGACAGGACACATATGTTCACCCGAATAATGTGCTAGAGAGATGATCAAAATCAATCCGCCTGCCGAACATTCTGGTGACTCAGTTATGAAGTTTTGTTTTATGATTTTAATCACATTTGAAAGATAATAAAAATTTGTACTAACAATTAGGTATATTAATCTATATCGATACCTCAGGACTTCTTCATCAATCCGACCAATGATTCTGACGAATATTGCTTTCTACAACATTCATGACGTACTTCATACTTTGGCATTGAGGCGATATCGATTAACTCGAAAGTAACATTCCATAATGAAATTTAGGTTAGGATTGTCCGGTCATATGCAAACGGCATAAACCAGAATCAACAGGACTAGGCAGCCCATTGTTACGCTCACAACCTAAAATAGCCAAGTGGACACTCGCCCTCGTGTTTTGGGTGGTGATGGTATGTTTAAGCCAAAACTCCGGCTTCTCGAAAAGCTGCCCTAAGGCTCACCAAATACAGAGTCAGCAAAATGAAAGCGTGAATTTATCACCATCTTGCGACCTTTCAGAGAAGTTGGTTCAAGCGTACCAGCACCAGTTTGATCATATTCTTATTCCGTTTTTTCTGTTTGCTTTGATTGTGGCGCTGCCGATGGCATCCGCAGCAATTCGTTATCTGGAATACACAGAACCGATACCGGAAAAGTATCGGGTTCACCTAAAACTTTGCGTGTTTAGAGAATAAACCTAGCAAGGCGAGAGGCCTCCTCGCCTGACTTTTGTACGTATTTTATTCGCTTCACATAACAAACAACGAAATCTAAAAGTTTTAGGAAATATTATGACATTCACTCGTACACTTTTGACGTTAACGCTGGCTATCGTACCTGCCGTATCTTTCGCATCAGAAAAGACCTCAGAACAAAAGCTAGAGGAAATTACTCAGATACTAAAAGAGAACCCTCAAATTCTTGATTCATTGCACCAAAACCTGCAAGAGTACATTGCGTATCAACAGTCATTTGGCGACACCTTGAAGGAGGTTCGTCACTATCTAAATGATGGCAAACATTCCTCTTTTGGTGCTGAAACCCCAGAGTTAACTATTATTAACGTAACGGACTACAGTTGCCCTTTTTGTAAACGTTTAGAAGGAGAACTGGTCAAAGTTGGTAAGGAATATCCGCAGATAAAAGTGCTTAACCTCAATGTCTCTTTTAA
Source organism: Vibrio sp. YQ_11 (assembly GCF_043103065.1). NCBI lineage: Bacteria > Pseudomonadati > Pseudomonadota > Gammaproteobacteria > Vibrionales > Vibrionaceae > Vibrio > Vibrio sp. YQ_11. The sequence goes on from NZ_JBICJM010000005.1 coordinate 160,501, forward strand.
AGAACAATACGAGAAAAACGGCTACAACTCGGCAAGTTACGCATTAAATGTTTGGCAAAACCAGCGAGATAAGTACGAACAAGTGCATGCGTTATTGGTAAAAAAACCGGGCGCACATGATGCACGTTCGTTAAAACAGATCGCGAAGAAAACGGGGACAGAAGCGCAGCTTGTCGACGACAAAGAGACCAAAGCGCTGCTTGATAAAAACTATCAGTATTTCACGCAACTTGGTTTACGCGGTACGCCCGCGTTGATCATTAATGATCAGGTCATTCCTGGCTATGTGCCGTTTGACGAGCTAGAAAAAGTCATCGACCAAGAACTGGCGAACTAAAACAACAGAGCCCTTCCCTGATAACTCAAGGAAGGGCTTTATATTTACCGACATAAAGAGCGTTTAGTTACTTATCACGTCCAACAAACGCCACGACGACTTTGTCATTGCCAAGCGAACGAGAGAAAACGTACGCGCCTTCCTGTTCAATAACTCGATGCTGACCTGCGCCAATGGCAGGGTGTGCTTGACGGAACTGACCAAGGGTTTGCCAGTGTTTCAGCAAAGCTTGTTTGTCATCAGATAGCTTCCAAACCATGTCTGAACGTGTGCCTTGGTGGAAATCATCCGCGTAAGGGCCAATGTTACGGCCTACTTCATCGCCATAATAAACCTGAACCGCTCCTGGGCTAAGGAGCAATGCGTTCGCGGCGTTACGTTGCATGCCGTAATCTTTAAAACGTGAGAAGAACAACTCCGTATCGTGAGAAGACATGTAACTGACTGGGTTGAAGTCTTTCTCGTTCGCGATAGTGTCCGCATAGCTTTGGTAAGTGTCTGCCATTTGGCTAAAGCACGCCGCGCCTTTGTCTAGCTTCTTCTGCATATCGAAGTTGATCAACGCGTCAAAACCATCATCGAAATAAGGGCTGCGATACGCGGTGTGTCCCCAGACTTCGCCCATCATCCAGAACGGCTGACCTGACTTACCATTCTCTTTACGCCACTGCTCAAGACTGCTTGAAGCCTCTTCTTTCAAGCGTTTCCACACATCGCCTTCAACGTGCTTCACCGTATCGACGCGATAACCATCAATGCCGAAGCGTTTCACCCAGTCAGTTTGCCATTCAATCAAGTAATCCGAGACGGTGTAATTGTCACGAGCTTCTACGCGAGTGCCAGGGTTATTCAACAACCATTGCGGCGGCGTGACGGTTTTATTGGATTCAGTGATGAAATCTGGTAAGCCAGCAAGAGACATCGTAATGTCGCTACTGCCCGGAGCTGGGTAACCCGGCAAGCCGGTTCTTACCCAATCGCCGCCCCACCACTTCGCCCAGTTCGGACTCTGATAATCAATATTCTGGTGGTAGCTATGCCAATTTTCGCCTGCTTTTGGTTGCCAGTCGCCCCATTTCTTGGGCAGTTCGGCATTAGGCTTTAACACATCGATACCGTCGAACTGTAGATCTGCCAATGTTGAGTAACCAGAATGGTTGATAACCGCATCCATCAAGACTTTGAGGCCACGCTTGTGCGCCTCTTCCACCAGCGTTTTTAAATCTTCTTCGTTACCGAAGTTCTCATCAATCTTGGTGAAATCGCGCGTCCAGTAGCCATGGTAAGCATAAAACGGGAATGAGCCACTATCACCACCACCGACAAAGCCGTGCACTTGTTCAACGATTGGCGACAACCAAATCGCGTCTGTACCTAGGCTCTTGATGTAATCCAGTTTCTCAATTACACCTTTAAGGTCACCGCCGTGGAACGTGCCAACTTCATCTTTGCCGTCTTTTTTGCGACCATAACTGTTGTCGTTACTTGCGTCTGCGTTGTTGAAACGGTCAACCATCACGAAGTAAATGTTTGCATTTCGGTAATCAAATGGCACCGCTTCTTTGGTTTTCTGCACAGGTTCTAGTAGCACTAGACCGCCAGAGTCTTTACTTGGCGTCAGCGATACTTTCTGCTCTTTCACTTCAACCATTTGACCTGAATAAGCATCGCGTAACTTGATGCCTTCAGGAAAGCTATCTCCCAGAGCGATCGTCACTTCACCGCCTTGGTAGACTTCACATTGTACTTGCGGGATCGGGCGTTTAAATTCGGTTTTTGCTGCTTTTTTCGGCTCTCGCTTAAACAGCAACGTCTTAGCCGCGTCGTCATAAGCGAAGGAATAGTCGCCAGTAAAGCGAACTTTGAGTGGCAGTTCGGTCGGCTTGCCACAATTTAGCGCGATAGGTTTATTGAACTTCACTTTCTGACCATCAGGTGCAACGCAGTCACCTTCAACGCCCGTGATTTTAAGCGTGTATCCGTCTTTGGTTAGAGGCACAACCAAAGGCTGCTCTGCACTTAGTGGGAAGTCACGGCTGTTGGTCGTGGTAGAAATGGTGATGTTAGGCTCGGCGATGGCACTTGCCGACGCAAGCAGTAAAGTAGTGGTAATCAGGTTCAGTTTCATCGTTCAGTCCATTGGCTGCACATGGTAACCATGCACATTTATTAGTTTTATTCACACTAATTGTGCCTAGATAAGAAACTGAACACATCATTCTAACTGCCTACGCCCCAAAGGTTGTGACGCTTCACATTTTATTGATATAGAGGCGTAGTTCTATTTAAGCGTAATGGATTGAGGGAGTTAAAGTTGCACGCTGCCAAGATTGCTCATTTGGTTCATCGCCCATCTTGTGCGGCGAGCAGTGTAATCACTTTGTGGATAGACTTTGATTCGATATGGATTTGGCAACACCACGGCTAAACGCGCTGCTTGCCACTTCGAGAGTTGCTTTGCACTGACACCAAAATAATTCTGCGCCGCCGCTTCAGCGCCGTAAATACCGGGACCAAATTCAACCACATTTAGATACACTTCGAGAATGCGCTCTTTGCTCCACATCAGCTCCATCAGCAAGGCAAAGTAAAGCTCATAAGCCTTGCGAACGTAGGAGTGAGACGGAAACAAAAACACATTTTTCGCGGCTTGTTGGGTAATGGTGCTCGCGCCTCTCGACGGACCATTATCACCAGCCTCGGAAATCACGTCGAATAACGACTCGAAATCGACACCATAATGATGAGGGAATTTTTGGTCTTCGGTCGCAATCACCGCTAACTGCATATTTTTTGAAATACGCGACAAGGATACCCATTCGTGTTGGCTGCTGTCTGGATAGTTCTTTGGTGGGGCAACAATGCGGCTTAACTTCCATCCCCATATTGGTGGATCGACATATTTCACCACACCAACCAAAACGATTGGGGCAATCAGTAATATCAACACCATTTTAAATAGAAATGACTTAAGCCTTTTCAACATGAGTGGTTCCCCAATGCATTAGCGATTGATGATAAACAAACCAGCGAGCTTGCCTGATTCAATCAGGAACAACAAGTTTTTGAGGTAAAAAATAGGTCAAAAAAAGCCCGATTTACATTGTAAAACGGGCTTAGAATTTGATTAGACTGAATTATTTATTCAGCTTGTAGAACACGGTTGAAAGTGGTGGTAAACGAAGCTCAAGTGATTGAGGCTGTGATTCACTTTCGACTTTTTCCGTTTTCACACTGGTCAGCACTTTAAAATCGCTGCCGCCGTATTTGCTGTCGTCCGTGTTCAGCAGCAGTTCGTATTGACCTGCATTTGGAACGCCTAAACGGAAACGCTCGTGTGGTACGGGCGTAAAGTTAGTGATGATGAGAATACGCTCACCTTCTTTACTGATACGCTCGTGCGCTAGGATACTCGCATCCGCTTCGTCTTGTAGACGCCACTCAAAACCCGCAGGGACACAATCTTGATCGTGCATCGCCGCTTCATTTCGGTACAAGTGGTTCAAATCGCGCATCAGCTTTTGCACGCCTTGATGACGCTCATATTCCAGCAAGAACCATTGCAACTGATCATCGTGGTTCCACTCCGCCGTTTGGCCGATTTCCGCGCCCATGAAGTTCAGCTTTTTGCCCGGTTGACCATACATGTAACCGTAGTATGCACGTAGGTTTGCGGTTTGCTGCCATTCATCACCCGGCATCTTGTTATGGATAGAGCCTTTGCCGTACACCACCTCATCGTGAGAGAGAGACAAGACGTAGTTCTCGCTGTGCGCATAAACCAGCGGGAATGTGATGGTATTGTGGTGGTATTTGCGGTGAACAGGATCTTCTTTGATGTATGAAAGACTGTCGTGCATCCACCCCATATTCCACTTGAAGCCAAAACCTAGCCCCCCCATAAAGGTTGGCGCAGACACCCCCGGAAACGCCGTTGACTCTTCCGCAATCGTCATCGCATTCGGGAAGTGCTTGTACACTTCTTCGTTCATCCATTTTAAAGTTGCGATTGCGTCGTAGTTTTCGTTGCCACCGTCGACGTTTGGTACCCACTGATCGTGACTACGTGAATAATCGAGATAGAGCATCGATGCGACTGCGTCCACGCGAATGCCATCAATATGGAATTGTTCAAACCAGTACAGCGCATTCGATACAAGGAAGCGACGCACATGTTCACGACCGAGATCGTAGATGTATGAGTTCCAATCTTGGTGCCAACCGCGACGTGGGTCCGGGTCGTGGAACAACGGTGTGCCGTCAAAGTTTGCTAAACCGTGGTCATCCGATGGGAAATGCGCCGGAACCCAATCCAACACCACACCGATACCAGCTTGGTGACACGCATCCACGAAGAATTTGAAATCATCCGGAGAGCCGTAACGGCTAGTTGGCGCAAATAAGCCAACGGGTTGATAGCCCCATGAACCATAGAATGGATGCTCAGACACAGGCATCAGCTCAACGTGGGTGTAGCCCATATCCACAAGGTATGGCACCAACTGCTCCGCGAGTTCGCGGTAGTTGAGGAAATCACCTTTCTCGTCGCGCTTCCATGATCCAGCATGCAGCTCATAAAACGATAACGCTTCATCACGCTTTTGTGTCACTGCGCGGTTTTGCCATTTCGCATCTTGCCATTGGTAACGCTTGTGATCGTAAGTAATGGATGCGAACGATGGGTATTGCTCAGAGTAGAAACCCCAAGGGTCTTGTTTGTGTGGCAGCCCTTCCCCATTTGGCCCTTTGAGCTCAAATTTGTACTGAACGCCTTCTTCTAAGCCAGGAATGAACAAACCCCAAATGCCATAATCTAAACGTTGCATTGGGTGACGACGACCATCCCATTGGTTAAAGCAACCCACAAGGCTAACAGCCGATGCATGCGGAGCGTAGACAAGGAAACGAACACCGGAAATGTTTTCACCGCCACGTTCTAGCGTGACAAAGTGCGCGCCCATGTAGTGATACATGTCTTTTGGCGTATGCAGATGCTCGTACTCTTGGTAGATATTGTGGTACTGGTACGGGTCATCAATAATTTGTTCAACACCATTCCAATCTACCGCTAAACGGTAGTGGGTCAGGTGTAAACCGCGTTGCTCTTTTAAGATAAAACCGCTGTCGCCATCGCGTTCAAGCGCCACGCGAGGTTCACCATTAACAAGCAGTTCAACCTTGTTTGCGCCCGGCATCCACACTCGCAGCGAACCTTCGCCGTCATCAATGAATGGGCCCAACGCCGCAAATGGATCTGAGTAAGCCGCCTCAGCAAGCAGTTCGTACGCGCGTTCGTGTTTTTTCTTTATTTTCTTTGTTTTGGTGATTTTCAAATCTTTCTCCCTAGAGCCAATATTCGTTTGAATCGAATGTTGGTTTCTCCACAGCCAACGTTGTGAACTCACAAAAGACTCCGCTTCTCACGTTCGTCGCGTAAACGGCGTCAAAATACAAAAATGCCCGCTATTGTCGCGGGCATAATAACGGTACTTCATCCTAACGGATTGTGTGGGTTGAATGAGTGACCTAGACGGAACTTTCGTACCTCTGAGCTAACAAAATTAGTAATCCGCTCATTCATCTACGTCACTCTACGCATCTTATTTGCTCGCCTGTGCGCGAACTTCTGTGAGGCGTTTAGAAATGCGATTCACGTCTTCACGACTGAAGATTTCATCTAGGTTCATTGACAGCTTACGACGCCAGTTTGGATACTCATCAACTGTACCTGGAATGTTGACCGGTTGATCCATTTCCAGCCAGTCTTCAAGCTGAACGCTAAGCAGTGCAGAGTCACCCGCAGCTACATGCAATTGAAGCGCTTCGCTTAGGTATGAATCCATTGGTACGAACTGCGCATCATGGCCAATGCCTTCTGGCAAGTAACCGTGCCAACGAACGCTGTCTAGGATGCCTTGTTTGCACTTCAAGCGGTCAGCGAATAAGCCTTCCAACTGTTTTTCATCTGGGTACAGACCAATCTCACGACCCATTTTCAAGTCATCACAGTGCCAGAAACCACGTAGGGTTGGCATGTCGTGCGTACACAATGCCGCCATAGACTGCTCTGCGTAATGCTTCGGAGAAATAAAGCCGCCGTCCTCTTTTGAGGTTTCGAAGAAGAAGACTTTGTACGAATGCACGCCTGCATCACGTAGGATATCAACGATTTCATCTGGCACAGTACCTAAGTCTTCACCAATCACAGAGCACTGATGACGGTGCGACTCAAGCGCTAGGATTGCGAGCATGTCTTCCACCGGGTAGTACAAGTACGCGCCTTCTGTCGCTTTTTCGCCTTTTGGAATCCACCATAGACGCAATAGGCCAAGTACGTGGTCGATACGCAGTGCACCACAATGTTTCATGTTGGCACGTAGCAACTTGATGTACGCATCGTAGCCTGTCGCTTCCAACACTTGAGGGTTAAGCGGTGGCAGACCCCAGTTTTGACCTAGAGGGCCAAGAATATCTGGTGGCGCACCGATGCTTGCATCCAGCACTAGGTTGCCTTCATCCGCCCATGTTTCACTGCCAGAATCTGCAACACCAACCGCAAGGTCGCGGTACAGACCCACAGCCATGCCTTTTTCTTCAGCTAGGGCTTGCGCTTCTTTGATTTGATCGTCTGCGATCCATTGTAGGTACATGTACAAGTGAACGCGATCTTGGTTGTCTTTGATGTATTTCTGAGTGCCAGCCGCGTCGAATGTGCGGTATTTCTCAGGGAATACAGGCCAACCCCAAACGCCAGAATCTTCAGCGTGCAAATCTGCGTGAAGCGCATCAAATGCCGCTTGGTGCAATAAACTTTCGCCGCCCTTCTCTACGAAATCTAAGAATGCGCGAGCGCGGTCCGTGTTTTTATCGAGATGACGAGCCTTGAACTCACTAAATAGCAGCGGCAATACGCTCATTTTTAGTTGAGAAACTTCGGTGTAGTTCACCCAATGTGAGTCACGCGCTTTTTGTAGACGTTGTTGGAACTCTGCGCTGCCCACTCGCTGTTGTGCTTCTGCACTTAGCGCAAACTCAGGTACAGAGCTTACGTCGATGTACATGATGTTCAGCCAGCGACGAGAAGACGGGCTGTATGGGCTCGCGCCTTCTGGGTTTGCTGGGAAAAGTGAGTGAATTGGGTTCAAGCCAATGAAGTCACCACCACGAGAGGCAATGTCACTCACCAACTGTTTTAAGTCGCCAAAATCACCGATGCCCCAGTTATGCTGAGTGCGTAGTGTGTAAAGCTGAATGCTTGGACCCCACAGTTTTTTGTGTTGGTTTAGGTCTTCTTGTTTGAAACACGCTTTCGGTGTGATGATCAATGACATCTCGTAAGGCGTTTTACGACGCTTACGACTGATGATCAGTTTGTGGTAACCCCATGCCAAGTTCTTTGGCAATGCAAACACTAGAGGGCCACCCTCAGCACGCTCATCACGAACAATTTGAGACTGAAGATAGCCTTCAAGTACCTCTCCTTGTTCTGTTTCTAAACGCCAGCTGAATTCACTCTCACGAGCACTCGTACCTAGGTTTAGTTCCACTTCGACTGGTTCGCCGTCGCGTAAAACAAGAACAGGGGCTAGTACGTCTTTCTTATGTTTCTTTTCAGCAGAAGCCAATAGTTTTTCATCGCTGCTAGTATCGTAGCCTAGTGAAGTGAGCAAGCGGCGTAGAGTCTCGTCAGAAACTTTTGCCTCGTCTCCCCACGCGCTGACGTAGCTATCAGCCAATCTCGCCATTTCCGCGACTTTCTTTAATGCTGTTTGTTCTTTCATCGCTTTCTCCGAAGGTAATACCAACACCTTCCATGTAGGGTTTTATTGTTATCAATAACGTAAGTTTGCAAATGACCAAAGGTAGCGCTTGGCTACCTTGGTCTTAACTCTGTTCTATTAACGGTGAACCGCTTCTAGTTTCCAGATATTGTTCACGTAGTCGCGAATTGAGCGGTCTGAGGTGAACTTACCAACAAGGGCGGTATTAAGAATGGCTTTCTTCGCCCAGCCAGCTTGGTCTTTATATTGTTTGCCCATCTCTTCGTGCGCTTTCACATACGATGCGAAGTCCGCAAGACATAGGTATGGGTCACCGCCATCCAGTAGGCTATCGTACGTTGCACGTAGTAAGCCCGGTTGACCTGGAGTGAATTCTTCACCCAGTAGTAGGTCCATGGACGCTTTGAGTAGGTGATCCGCGTTGTAGTAGTCAAATGGGTTATAACCTTGAGCTTTCAGTGCTTTCACACCTTCAACGTCTAGACCGAAGATGTAGATGTTTTCATCGCCCACTTCTTCACGAATTTCAACGTTCGCACCATCCATCGTACCGATAGTTAGGGCACCGTTTAGCGCCATCTTCATGTTACCCGTACCTGATGCTTCTTTACCCGCTAACGAGATTTGTTGAGAAACGTCAGCCGCAGGGATGATGATTTCAGCCATGCTCACGCGGTAGTCAGGAATGAATACCACTTTCAGCTTATTACCGATGCGAGGGTCGTTGTTCACCTTGTCTGCAATCTTGTTGATTGCGAAGATGATTTCTTTCGCTAGGTGGTAACCCGGTGCGGCTTTCGCTGCGAAGAACACTACGCGTGGCGTGCACTCAAAACCTGGTTCGTTAAGAATACGGTGGTACAAAGACAGTACGTGTAGCAAATCTAGGTGCTGACGTTTGTACTCGTGCAGACGCTTGATTTGAACATCGAAGATAGCATTAGTATCGAGCTCGATACCCATGTGCTCTTTCACCCAGTTTGCTAGGCGCTCTTTGTTCTCTTTCTTCACTGCCATGAATTCTTTTTGGAATGTCGCGTCAGTCGCGTACTTAGCAATGCCTTCTAGCTGCTCAAGTTTCGCTGGCCATTCTGCGCCGACTTTCTCAGTGATAAGCTGAGACAGACCTGGGTTACAGAATTTCAACCAACGACGTGGCGTGATGCCGTTTGTTACGTTGTGTAGACGTGTCGGGTACATTTCATGGAACTCTGGGAATAGGTCTTTCTTAACCAATTCAGAGTGAAGTGCTGCTACACCGTTTACTGCGTAAGAGCCGATTACACATAGGTTTGCCATGCGAACCATACGGTGGAAACCTTCTTCGATGATAGAAAGCTTCTGTTGTTTCGCGACATCACCCGGCCACATTGCACGTACGTCTTGTAGGAAGCGGTGGTTGATCTCGTAAATGATCTCCATGTGACGTGGTAGTAGGTGCTGGATTAGCGACTCTGGCCATGTCTCTAGTGCTTCAGGAAGTAGCGTATGGTTGGTATACGCGAATGTCTTAGAGCTGATTTCCCAAGCCGCTTCCCAAGTTAGACCTCTTTCGTCCATCAGGATGCGCATTAGTTCAGGAATCGCAATCGTTGGGTGCGTATCGTTAAGCTGGATAGTCTCTTGCTTAGGTAGATCCGCTAGCGAGTAGCCTGCTGCTTCGTGGCGACGTAGGATGTCGCGTACAGACGCTGCTGAGTGGAAGTACTGTTGCATCAGACGCAGTGTTTTACCTTTCTCGTGGTTGTCGTTCGGGTAAAGCACTTTAGTGATGTTACCTGCGTCGATCAGTGCGTGTTGCGCTTCGAAGTAATCACCGTTGTTAAAGCTTGCTAGTGAGAATGGTGCAATCGCCTGACATTCCCAAAGACGTAGCGGGTAAACTGTATCTGATTCGTAACCTACGATAGGCAGATCCCAAGGCATTGCTTTTACAGACATGCCAGGAACCCATTTGCGAACTTCTTTACCGTCTACATTAACAACTTCAACGTGACCGTAAAAACCGATTTCTTGCGCCAGCTCAGGACGAGCAACTTCCCAAGGGTAGCCTTCCACACCACGCCATGCGTCTGGTGCTTCTTGTTGGCGACCGTCTTTGAACGACTGTTTAAACAGGCCGTATTCGTAGTGAAGGCCGTAGCCCACAGTTGGGAACTCTTGAGCAGCACATGAATCCATGAAACATGCTGCCAGACGACCAAGACCACCGTTACCAAGTGACGGATCGCGCTCTTCTTCTAGAAGGTCAGTTAGGTTATGTCCTAATTCAGCCATCGCTTCTGTTACTTGTTCGTACAGACCCATGCTGATTAAGTTGTTGCCCGTTAAACGGCCAATAAGGAATTCTAGTGAAAGGTAGTTAACGCTCTTCGCTTGTTGGATGCGAGGATCGGTTTCAGTAGCAAGCAAATCAAAAGTAGTGAACTCAGCCAGTGCGCGACCCATTGCTAGGTACCATGCGCGGCTGTCTGCATTTTCAACCGTGTGAGCGTAAGTTACTGAAAGGTGTTTCTTAACGCTGTCTTGGAAGGACTTCTTGTCAAATTGTTTCTGTTGAGTAGGTTTCATTACGAAATTCTCACGTCTTTTAGTAATTCATCTGCCATACATCGTGCATTTACCTCTGTGAATAAACATCCTCCTAATTCTCCTCCTTTGCAGGAGGAGGGGTGAGGGCGTAGAGGGGGGACCATAAGGAAGTTAGTGATCCAAATCTCAACACGACGTCCTTGGCTCCTATTCTTAGTGATTTTGATCACAACCAAATATGAGAAAGGTTAAAGATTGTTCATGACGCTTTTTATTGCCCTTTTCACCTATCATACAAAAAGTGTCTTACCGATCACATTAGCTTCGTTAACATCGAGAAATTTTTCGCAAGAGATGTGCAACACAATCTTAATAGCACCAACACCAAAGACATTTAAGTGACAAAAATCACAAAACAAGGGCGTAGTTGATGCCAAATCCATCAACTCTTGAGAATTAGGAAGTGGATCAAAGTAACGAGCATTTCTGATGTCGTACCATCCCTCTCGGCTTACAAGATTGAGCATTTTTTATACAAGCTAGAATTATGCGGTGTGAGTTATTTCTAGTTTTGCTAGCTTTTATACCTAAGTGACCTCGGGAGATGGCATTTTGTGTGGATATTGCCAAACCCAAAACAGGGTAGCGCAAAGTGAAAATCACGCTTAATTGCCGAAACATTGATGGTTGTTTAACGGTGTCGCTGGACGAGAGGAAGACTTCGAGAGGGTCTCTTGTTAAAAACAGTGCGTTGAAGTCACTTGGGTATCATAAATAAGGACATAATTACTAATGTGGATTCCATCTAAACTTACTCGTCCCGGCCGACTACACAATGCCATTGTGCGCCCACGAGTGTTGGACTTACTACAACAAGCGCCTTACTACAAATTGGTTTTGTTCCGTTCTCCAGCAGGTTACGGAAAAACAACGATGGCCGCTCAGTGGCTATCCGATAAGCCAAACGTCGGTTGGTACAGCATTGACGACAGTGACAATGATGGCTTTCGTTTCGTCAACTATTTACTCCAAGCGCTGAACAAAGCGACAAATTTCAGCTGCTCGAATGCGCAAAAGCTGGCCGAAAAGCGCCAGATTTCCTCTTTACGTTCCCTGTTCAGCGAAGTATTTGCCGAAATGGCAGATTTTCATCAAGAGTGCTACGTGGTACTCGACGACTACCATTTGATCACCAACGATGAAATTCATGAATCCATGCGTTTCTTCCTCAAGCACATGCCAGACAACTTAACGGTTGTCGTCACCAGCCGTGCAGCGCCGCCACTGGGCACGGCAAACTTGCGTGTGCGCGATTTAATGATCGAAATCGGCAACGAAATGTTGGCGTTTGATACTGAAGAAACCACCCGCTTCTTTAACCAACGCATTGCCGATGGCATTGATGAAGACATGGCGAACAGCCTAAGAACCTACGTGGAAGGTTGGCCATCTGCGATGCAGTTGATCGCGCTGCAAGCCCAACATCAAAACCGCACATTGGCGCAAACCGTCGAGTCGGTATCGCAGTTCAATCACGCGCATTTGTGGGATTACCTAGTCGAAGAAGTATTCGACCTGCTCGATCACGAAACTCGTCACTTCTTGATGCAAGTGTCTGTGCTGGATCACTTTAACGATGAGTTGGTATTTGCCCTCACTCAACGCGAAGACGCGCTGGGTCTAATTGAATCGCTTAACCGTTACGGCTTGTTCATTTATCCACTTGAAGGCGAGCATAACTGGTTCCGCTTCCACAACTTGTTTGGCGAGTTCTTGTCTCACGAGCGTCAAGCACGTATTCCTCAACAAGAAAAAGATCTTCACCGCAATGCGGCGGTCGCTTGGTTGCAACAAAAATCGCCACACCAAGCCATTCATCACGCACAAAAGTCCAACGATAAAGACTTAGTCGTTGAGATTTTGAATGAATTCGGTTGGAAGATGTTCAACCAAGGTGAGTTAAGCACACTCGAGCATGCCATCAATAAGCTGGATGCAGAGCTGCTGTTTAGCCACCCTAAATTGACGATGTTACGTGCATGGTTAGCGCAGAGCCAACACCGATACAATCAAGTTGGCCAATTGCTTGAAGAAGCCGAAGAAGAGCATAAAAAGCGCAACATCGAGCTAGATATCCATTACCAAGGCCAAGCTAACGCGCTGCTAGCTCAGGTCGCGATTAACAGCAACCAACCCGAGAAAGCGCTTGAACTTGCGGAGCTGGCTCTCAGCCAACTAGACAACACCATTTACCGTAGCCGAATTGTCGCGACCTCAGTCGTAGGCGAAGTGAACCACGTGCTGGGTAAACTCGACCGCGCGTTGCCGATGATGCAGCAAACCGAAAAATTGGCGCGCCAGTATCAGGTTTACCATCAAGCACTGTGGGCGATTTTACAACAAAGCGAAATATTGATTGCTCAAGGTTACGTGCAAGCGGCCTTTGAGCTGCAAGATTCGGGCTTCCGTCTGATTGAAGATCAGCAATTACAGCACGTTCCTCTGCACGAGTTTTTATTGCGTATCCGCGCGCAAGTCTTATGGTGCTGGAACCGCCTAGATGAAGCCGAAGAGTGTGCGTACCGAGGCCTACAAATTCTCGAAAACCATTCGCCGAGTAAGCACTTACATAGCTACTCAATGTTGGCACGCATTGCGATTGGCCGTGGCGAGCTAGACAAAGCCGGTAAATTCATCGAGCACATTCAACATTTAATGAAGCAGTCTACGTACCACGTAGATTGGACCGCCAACGCCTCTTTATCGTTGATCTTATTCTGGCAAGCGCGTGGCAATACAGAAGCCATGCAAGAATGGTTGAACACGGCGGTTCGTTCAGAATCGGCATGTAACCACTTCTTACAACTGCAATGGCGCAATATAGTGCGTGCACACATCAATTTGGGTCAGTATGAGGAAGCACGCCAAGCGCTAAACTTCCTGCAAAGTGAAGCGCGCCGTACCAACCTCATTACCGATACCAATCGCAACCTCGTTGTTGAAGCAGTCTTGGCCGCACGCCAAAAAGACGAAGAGCAAGCCAAAGCGCTGCTAAAAGAAGCGCTAGTAATGACGAACCAAACAGGTATGGTCGGAAACTTCCTGATTGATGGCGCTACGATTGGTGGCCTGCTAGAGAAACTCAGCCTGCGTCATGAGCTGGGCGATCTAGAACGTCACCGCGCTCAACAACTAATGAAAGACATTTCATCGAATCAGCGCAGCCGCTCGATCCACTTTGATGAAGACTTTATTGAAAAGTTGGTAAATCACCCGAATGTGCCGGAGCTTGTACGCACGAGCCCGTTAACACAGCGCGAATGGCAGGTTCTAGGTTTGATTTATTCTGGCTTTAGTAACGAGCAAATCGCACAAGAATTGGATGTGGCAGGTACGACAATCAAAACCCACATTCGCAACTTGTATCAAAAGCTCAACATCGCGAATCGTAAAGAAGCCATTGTAACTGCGGAGAATTTACTGCAATTGATGGGTTACTAAATCAAATAACCTTAGTAAAACAATGGGCTTTTAATTGAAAACAAAAATGGGTTGGCGTTATGCGTCAGCCCTTTTTTTATAAGCCGCCAGTGAGGGAAGTGCAATTTGCAAAGCACGTAAGTAACGTTGTTCATATACGACAGGCAAAAAAATAGCCAACCGCAATAATCGCGATTGGCTCATATTTATTGTGAACAATCTATATTCACTAACAACGTCAGTTGGCTAGGTGACCCTCGGCTTAAGAAGGGTCGAGAAGTATTATGCATTAATCATGCCAATTTTCAAAGCTTTATTTTTGGGCACAAGATCTCATATAAACTGATATTGCCTATATAAATTTTTGCAAAAAACAAAACCCAATTGCATTATGCAATTTCAAAATGCAATTTAGGTGATTTGTTAACAATTGAGTTAGTCAAAATGTAAATGAAAATAAAATGTTAACGAGTTGAAAGTTCGCTGTTCTCGCCTTTTCCTGGGATTGATTCATAAGCAACCACTCAAATATTAACTACGACACTATTTCATACTTTTTTCGCAACAATCTTTGTATACTCTGTGCCAACTACATGACTTAGCACTAAAGAAATGAACTATCTAATTACTTTCTTCAAAGGAATAGCCATGGGTGCAGCCGACGTTGTCCCTGGCGTGTCGGGCGGTACTATCGCATTCATAACTGGCATTTACGATACACTGCTTGAAAGCATTCGTCGTATTAACCCGTCTCTTTTCTCTATCTGGCGAAAAGACGGTTTTAAAGCCGCATTCAATCATATTAACGGCTTTTTCCTTATTGCTCTGTTTGCTGGCATCTTGTCGAGCATTGCAACCTTAGCGAAGTTGATCACATGGCTGCTAGACACTCATCCGATCCCTATTTGGTCGTTCTTCTTCGGCCTCATTTTGGTCTCTGTGTATCACATCCTCCGTCAGGTAGAGAAACGCGATGCGATTCGTTTCGTGACTCTTCTACTGGGCGTCGGCTTTGCGTATAGCATTACGGTGCTGAAACCACTGCATCTTGAACCTACCGCTATTAATACGCTGATTGCAGGTGCGATCGCGATTTGTGCGATGATCCTCCCTGGTATCTCAGGCAGCTTCATCCTGCTACTGATCGGTATGTATACTCCGGTACTTGCGGCCGTAAAAGGCTTCCAAGTGGATACGTTGGCGCTATTTTTATCGGGCTGCGTGATTGGCCTACTTTCTTTCTCTCATCTGCTCTCGTGGTTACTGCGCAAGTTCCGCGACTTCACGCTGATGTTCTTAACTGGTTTGATGATCGGTACACTACCTAAAATCTGGCCTTGGAAAGAAACCCTAACATGGCGTACGAACTCGAAAGGCGAACAAGTACCGTTACTACAACACAACTTGTCTCCATTTGAATTCGAACACATTACCTCTCAACCATCGCAGTTAGTGATTGCAGTCGTAATGATGCTGGTTGCTATCGCGTTAGTTTTAGGTCTCGAAAAGTTCGCAGACTCTGACAAATAAACCGCGCAGCACATTCATAGAAAACGGAGCCATTGGCTCCGTTTTTGTTTTAGGGTGTAGAAAAAGCCGACAATCCGGTGGTTCGGCACACGCTCTCAACCCAAGTCCGACTCACAATGAGTCGTTAACTCATTCATCTCAAAATCATTTAGGTATAACGCACAAATTGTCGAGGAGACGCCTTGGCGAGTTACACATATGTGCTACGATGCGGTTAATGTTAAGTGATAAATGCTGAACTTTAATGAAAGTGTTAAAAATTGCCGCCATTGCGGTCGCACTCGTTGCGGGATTCTACGCCCCGACGCTGCTCAAGAGTTTCTCTTCTTCCTCGATAGTCAAACCACTTGATGAGTACTGCCTGCTCTCGACAACGGCATGTGTCCAACAAGGTGCCACTATGACACTCAATGTCGATAATGCTCAGCCCCTTATTCCTGCTAAATTCGATGTCGAGTGGAACAAAAGTGACGCAGAGCAATTGGTTCTGAGCCTTTCAGGAAGAGAAATGGAAATGGGCGAGCCGAAGTTTCTCCTCAAGAAAATAGCACCTGGAAAATACTCTGGCGAAGTCGTGTTGCCCGTTTGCACTCAAGAATCGATGACGTGGGTCGGAGAACTGACCGACGGACAGTCCACCATCTATCCCGCCATCAAAATGCAAAGATAAGGAATCATTATGAGCCGCAATTGGTCTCTCTTTCTCGTAGTCGCATTCGTACTGGGTTTCGGTACTAAAACCTATTTAGACAGCCTAGATAAACCCGCAGACGTTTCAAAAACAGCCTCATCAGAACAAAGCGTGTTGTTTGGCGAAAACAATCAACCAGTCAACGTCTTTGATGTGAACGACCCTCGTATTCGTATTGTGTATTTCGGTTTTACTCGTTGCCCTGATGTCTGCCCAACATCGCTCGCGATGCTGGCAGGTGCACTAAATCAAATCAGCGATGAGCAAAAAGCGCAGCTGCGCCCGATGTTTATCTCTCTCGATCCAGAACGTGATGAAGCAGACGCGTCCGCAAAATATGCGCACTACTTCCACCCTATGATTGAAGGTCTATCTGCGCCGTTGGACATCACGACACCACTTGCTCACCGCTACGGCGTTATTTTCCGTAAAACCGAATTAGAAGGCTCGGAGCTGAAGTACACCCTTGACCACAGCTCTTACTTCTACTTCCTCAAACCGGACGGCACGTTGATCACCAAAGTGCCACACACGCTAACGCCTGCGCCGATTGTTGAAGCAATTTCAAAACTCACCACTAAGGAAGGCTCGAATGAAGGCTAATCAACTGTTTAAAACATTGGCTTTGGGGGCATTACTGCTCAGCCCTTTAGCTCAGGCTAAGCTCGATGTCATGGCACACGAACCGTATGCGCGTGCTATGGCTCCGGGTGCAACCACCAGCGCCGTCTTCGCAACCTTTGCCAACCGCAGCCAAGACGACATCAATATCGTTGCCGCAGAAACGCCAGCAGCGGGCAAGGTTGAATTGCACGATGTCATTAAAGACGGCGATGTGATGAAAATGCGCCAAATCGACCGCATCACGCTAGGCGCAAAAGAGACCACCGAGCTAAAACCAGGCAGCTTACACATCATGCTGTTTGATTTGAAAACGCCGCTCAATGAAGGGGATGAAATCGAAGTAACCGTGACTTACGATAACGGCCAAAAGCAGAGCTTTAACGCGCCAGTGAAAAAAGTGATGGCAGGGATGAAACATACAGCCCACTAAAATCGAATTAGGCTCCTCATTAGGAGCCTTTGTTTTATTCGCTCTCTCGCAGCGCAATGGCGATTTTATTTAAAAATGTAAATCTGTGCTTTATGCCCCATACAACACACCTCCCTCTTCGCTATAACTCTATTTCCTTGTTTCCGCATCTAACCCTGTTCCCGAGATAACTTTTTATGTTTCAAGCTCTCAAACGCGTTTTCAGTTTTTTGACTCAAACCAATCCAAATGTCGAGCAAGACGTGGACACCATTATTGCCGCAATTGGTGGCCTCGATAACGTGGTGGAAACCGGGGCGTGTGCAACGCGGCTAAGACTCACGCTGCGCTCTACTGCTGTCGTAGATAAAGAGGCTTTAAAGAAACATGGCGCTCATGGTGTTGTTGTGTTGGATGAACGTCATATCCAAATCATATACGGTTTGAAAGCCAACACGTATTCGCAGATCATGGAAGAACGAATGACAAGCTAGGCGCTCGTAGCAACTCTCCTAGCAAACTAAGCGGTGATTTTGCTACCCACAAATAAAAAGGGCAGCTATACTCTCCTCGTTTCATTAACCAAAGAATGAACTCACCAACGTATCAACTAACAAAGAGGACACATGATGATTGTATTGAATAGCACTAACTGGGCATCGCAAGGGTAAACCTAACCGCACCAACTCTGTGGCATAGCCACAACTCCCCTTCTCTGCCCGGTCTTCACCGGGGTCAACTCTATCCGAATTAGACCCTAATGCGATTTGTATTAAGGCGCTTTGTTGCGTCTGGGATAATTCAACAATGAATCAAACACATACTTTTTGTGACACATTAATTTCTACTTCAAACCCATTAAAACGATTGGGTTGGAAACCATTTTTTCAGCAACAACTGACACTAGACGACTACGACAATACGATCTTTGCACGCGTGATCGCGCATCACCGAAGTGGTTATTTATTGGCAACAGAAGCAGGGCAAGTTCACCTTAATGTCCACCACTCTCTGCCCAATATGACCGTCGGAGACTGGGTGATCTTAAATGAAGATCAGCAATTTGTTCGCTTACTGGATCGCTTGAGCCTCTTTAGCCGCAAAGCGGCGGGCAGCAAAGTGGCAGAGCAACTCATCGCGGCCAATGTCGATACGGTGTTTATCGTCTGCTCACTCAATCACGATTTCAACTTAAGCCGTATTGAACGTTACTTAGCCTTAGTTCACGAAGCTGACGTCGAGCCCGTTATCGTGCTTTCCAAAGCCGATTTGTGCGACGACGTCGATGAACTCAAAAGCCTAGTACAGAAGCTAGACCCTCTGCTAGTCATTGAGACGGTCAACGGCTTAGATGCAGAAAGTACCTCTAAGCTCATGAGCTGGTGTAATGAGGGGCAAACCGTTGCTTTTATCGGTTCATCAGGGGTGGGTAAGTCAACGCTGGTCAACGCGTTACTTGGTCAACAAGAACAATCGACAGGGTATATCCGTGAAGACGACAGCAAAGGACGCCATACAACGACCTCGCGCTCGATTCACCTATTACCTGCGGGCGGGATTTTGATCGATACTCCAGGAATGCGAGAAATCCAACTCGTCGATTGCGAAGCTGGTGTCAGCGAAGCCTTTGCTGACGTTGAAGCGCTTGCCGAGCATTGTCGATTTGGTGACTGTAAACACCAAACCGAGCCAGGTTGTGCCGTTCAAGCGGCCATTGAAAATGGCTCTCTTGAAGTTCGCCGTTTCAACAATTATCAAAAGCTGCTGCGAGAACAAGCCTTTAATGGCGCGACCTTAGCAGAGCAACGAGCTCAGAGCCGACAATTTGGCAAACTCACTCGCAATGTGATGAGTGATAAACGCAAACGTCAGCAAAGTTACTGAGTTGTTAGATTTGAGTTGTCAATAAATTCAAAGGAGACTTTCGTCTCCTTTTTAATAACTTTATTAAAAACCATTACTCATAACCAACGAGATTTTTCAACATAAAAATCTCGTTTAGATAACATTGAGCAAACATTTAATCCAAAAACAAACTAAAACTAGACACAAAATATTACCAAGCTAAGATATGTGATATTCAGCAAGAAAATGGCTGAATTTATAAAAACAGGATAATTGATAATCATGTTCTTAGCGCACAGAAGCAATGCTCATTCCTTGTTCATCAAGGGCATTATCGCCGTGTAATGTTTGGCTATTGCCCTGCCGCTCTGACATAAAATTGCAGGAATGACGTATGCAACACAACAGCCTCGTTGCCCGATATGCTCGCGGTAACCTCGTTCTCCAGATCCTTGTCGGTATTGTCTTTGGTATTTTGCTCGCAACAGTTTCACCAAGCCATGCTGAAAGCGTTGGACTGATTGGTAGCCTTTTTGTAGGCGCTCTTAAAGCCATCGCACCGATCCTAGTGTTTATTTTGGTTGCCGCTTCAATCGCGAACCAAAAGAAAAACCAACACACTTACATGCGCCCAATCGTTGTTTTGTACCTAATGGGTACGTTCTTCGCAGCGCTTGCAGCCGTGGTTCTAAGCTTCCTTTTCCCGACCCATCTAACGCTTGTAACCGGCGCTGAAGGTGCAACGCCTCCTCAAGGTATTGCAGAAATCCTACGTACCTTGCTGTTTAAACTGGTTGATAACCCAGTAAACGCACTTGTAGAAGCGAACTACATCGGTATTCTTGCTTGGGGTGTGGGTCTTGGCCTTGCACTTCACCACGCATCAGCAACAACGAAAGCGGTATTTGAAGACCTAAGCCACAGTGTTTCTCACATTGTTCGCTTCATCATCCGTCTTGCACCATTTGGTATCTTTGGTCTGGTTGCTTCAACTTTCGCGACAACGGGTTTCAGCGCGCTAGCAAGCTACGCTCACCTTCTTGCGGTTCTACTTGGCGCAATGATGATTATCGCGCTAGTAGTAAACCCAGCGATCGTATTCTTCAAAACCAAACAAAACCCGTACCCATTGGTATTCCAATGTCTACGTGAAAGTGGCGTAACAGCATTCTTCACTCGCTCAAGTGCAGCGAACATCCCAGTAAACATGGCGCTATGTGAGAAGTTAGACTTAGACGAAGACACTTACTCAGTATCTATCCCTCTGGGTGCAACCATCAACATGGCTGGTGCAGCAATCACTATTACAACGCTAACGCTGGCTGCAGTGCACACAATGGGTATTGAAGTTGACCTGATGACAGCGCTACTTCTAAGTGTTGTCGCGGCGGTTTCTGCATGTGGCGCTTCTGGTGTTGCGGGCGGTTCTCTACTGCTTATCCCTCTAGCGTGTGGTTTGTTTGGCATCTCAAACGACGTAGCAATGCAGGTGGTAGCGGTTGGTTTCATCATCGGTGTGATTCAAGACTCTGCTGAAACAGCGCTAAACAGTTCAACAGACGTTATCTTTACCGCTGCTGTTTGCCGTTCAGAACAGCAAAAAAGCCAGTAAGATAAACATTGAATAATAGAAAGGGGAGCCTGTTGGCTCCCCTTTTTCGTTGTCGATAATTTATTGTCGACAGAATATGCATTCGGTGTCACTTATTGATCACCAATAAACTTTCTGTCGGTTTTTTCTGAAACACGGGATTTACCCTTAAACTTTCGAGATTCGATGCGTAAAATGCCACCCCATTGTATGAATGGTCGATTTAATTTAAGGGCAAACGAATGAGATGGTTGTCTAGTTTCTCATTGAAAGAGTGGTTGTTCGCTGCTGTTTTACTAAGCGGAATCTCTGCTTATGCACTCCACCATTCGAATCAGCGCACGTCCGACGCCCGCTCTGCTGCCATTCAAGTTTTGTTTGCCGACATGCAGTACTACGTCTCCATTCTCAACGCCAATGCGAAAGCGTTCAACCAAGAGAATGGCGCAAACCAATGTGTCCTGACGGCTGTGGGCTATCAAGAGTTTTACAACGGCTACCCAGAAACGCAAAGCGAATGTGGCGAACACCTTGGCTTTTTCGACAACATGACGATCTCAGACGAAATGAAGCAAGCGAACTTGGTGTTCATTGAAAACAACACTTATTCGATAGTCGGCTACGGCCCTAGTGACTCGCCAGAAGCTTTGATGCAAGGCAAATGCTACGCCTATTACCGGTTGGAAGGCGCAGGAAAAGACGGACACAGTTTTAAAGTCGATACGTCCCAATGTTAGCGATCAAAAAAGGAGCCGCCGGGCTCCTTTTTGTGTTCGAAAATAGCGTTACGCCATTTCTAGTTCCACTTCTTCAATTGGGAAGTGTTTGCTTGGTTCAACAAACTCTTGCTGCGCTGCGATGGTTTGCAGTTCCCATTCGCCTGCATGGTAAGTGGCGCTTAACACCCCGTAACACGCGTCGTGACAATGTTGGAAAGCTTGTTTAGGAGACCAACCTTTCAGCAATCCTGAAGTGAAGATCGCCGAGATAAGGTCACCCACGCCAACAGGTTGTTTAGCAAACTCAAATTGAGGACGCTTCGCAAGGTAAATGCCTTCTTGCGTAGCCAGTAGCATGTTAAAGCTGCCATTTTCTAGGCAGTAAAGATGCTTAACTAGCACAACTTTTGGACCTTTCGCTAGCGCACGTTGGCATGCGGTGATCGCATCGTCTAGTGAGTGGATTTCCATCTCAGCAAATTGACTCAGCTCGAATTGGTTCGGAACGATCACGTCCGCCATTGGCATCAAACGAGTCAGAAGATTTTCAGCAATACCCGGAGCCACAATGCAGCCTTTGTCTGGCGCGCCCATCACAGGGTCGCAAACATAAAGTGCGTTCGGATTCGCTTGTTTCACTTTCGTCACAGTATCTTCAACAGCAAGGCACTGCTCTGCGCTGCCTTGGTAGCCGGTCAACACCGCTTGGCATTTTTCCAATGCACCGATGTTTCCAAGACCACGAACTAACTCGCTGATGTCTTCAGCCGCAAACGCTCGCCCAGTCCAACCTTCTTGATACTGAGTGTGGTTAGAAAATTGAACGGTATGAATCGGCCATACTTCGAAACCCATGCGTTGCATTGGGAAAACGGCACTGCTGTTACCAGCATGACCAAAAGAAACATGAGATTGTATAGAGAGGATACCTTGCATAGTACCTTACCTCTTATTGTTGTTATCGATAGTTCAAAGACAGCGGCAAGCGCCAGTTTTGCGAAACCAGTAGTGTATCCGACAAACCAAGATTCTCTAACTCAATTCTCCTCAATATCTTCAGAGTAAGTTGGAGTGCTGGTTTTCAACACCATTTTCTTAATTTCCATTTTGTCTTTATTCAGTGCGATTTCTAGGGTATCTCCTTCCCTTATCCCGAGCTGAGCCAGGATTGCGCTTGGAATGACTACGGCGGTATCGTCACCGATTTTAACAGGTTGACTTATCATCTTTCGTCCTCCAAATGTCGAAAATGAGTTTTCACGTCATTGGATGTCTAGCCTCAAATACATTGAGCTGACTTGGATTTGGCGTAAATGCCTAAAAACAAAGAGCCTTCCACACCGCGTTTGGGAAGGCTCTTTCAGTATTATTTTTTAATTTGCTAAAGGCTCATGCTTCGCAGCAATCAGACCGTAAGCACTCCAGCCTAGGAAGGTTACGATAGAGCCCCACATCATCGCTTCGTAGCCGGAGCCGTATAGCGCGTAGAAGCTGTATAGAGAACCAATCAGAGCAATAACGTTGGTGGTTTTCATCTCGCGCTCCGGTACGTGCGCCACTTGCTGCATGATAAAGATTGCGCCCATACATAGAATGTAAGGAATAACGTTTGTTACTACCGCTAGGTTAACCAGCGCTTCGAACTGCTCGTTCAGCGTTGGAGAGATCGTCATTAGAGACAATACAGATTGGATAATAGTAATCGCGATCATACCTTTGATTGGCGTACCACGTTTGTCCACTTGAGAGAACAATTTAGGGAAGAAGCCAGCATCAGAAGACGATTTGAACACTGAAGCGATAGTGAATTGCCAACCCAATAGAGAGCCCGCACAAGCCAATACCGCCATACCCGCAACCACTTTACCAGCGGCTGAACCTAGCATCACTGTCCATACGGTTGAGAATGGCGCTGTAGATGCAGCAAGCTCAGAGTTTGCAACGATACCAGAACAGATGTTTGTCGATACAATGTAAACCACAGCCGCGATTAGCGTACCGCCTAGCACTGCGATTGGTACGTTCTTCTCTGGGTTTTCTACCGCTTCAGAGTTCGCACAAGCTGATTCAAGACCAAGGAATGCCCATAGCGTCATCGCAATAGAAGCACTCACTGCCTCACCAAATGGCAAGCTGTGTGGGTTCCAAGCTTCAATGTACATGGTTGGGTTAAACCAGAACCAACCAACAATACCCAATGAACACACTGGTAGGATTACACCCCACACGGTGAATGTACCAATTTGACCTGTGATTTTCGCGCCACCGAAGTTAGCGAAAGTACAAATCCAAAGAATGGCGATAGTGTACAAACAGGTTTCGACCGGAGATAGGGTCACTTCAAAGAATGCGGAGCCGTAACCCACACAAGTAATCGCGATCGCAATGTTCGCAATAAGGAGCGACAAACCGTAAGTCCAGCCCGCCATAAATGCACCCGATTTACCGAATGCATAAGACGCGTAACCGTTCATACCGCCGTCACGTTTACTAAAGCGACCACATTTTGCGAACACGTAAGCCAACGCCAAAGAGCCCGCCGCCGTGATCAGCCAAGACAACACAGAAATGGTGCCCACTTGCGCCAGTTTACTTGGCAGCATGATGATACCGGAGCCAGCCATGTTGATGAATGTCAGAATGGTTAACTGCACCACCGACATTTTTTTAGTTTCAGTACTCATAAATTATTCTCCACGAATAAGCGGTTCGCACCGACGCCGGAGCGTGGTGCGAACGGGTAGATTAATCTTTTAGGACATAACAATGTGCGGTAGTGCGACCGTTAACATCTTCAAGGTACACACCTTGAATTTCTGGCGCGAAGCCTGGGAAGCGGTTAATACCTTCTTCTAGAGATAGGAAGTAATCCACCACGTGTGGGGTCCAGATTTCACCAGTGATCACACAGATGATGCCTGGAGGGTAAGGAAGTGCACCCTCAGCGGCTACGCGACCAACGGCCTCTTTAAGTGGTAGGTAATCGCATTCACCACGGAAGTATTTGCGTGTTGCCACGTCTGGTTTGTGAACCATTTGTGGGAAGTACTCACTGCGGAACATCGCTTTTTGTAGCTGTTTCACGTTCAGCTCTTTGTACATGTCATGCATTTCCTGACATAGCTGACGGATGGTGTAGCCACGGTAGCGTTCTTTATTCGCTTCGTAGACGCTTGGAAGTACGATACTTAGAGGCGCATCATCACGGATGAATTTTTCGAATCGGTTAATTTGAGCCACAAGGTGACGGATCTTACCCATATCTTCCGCAGGGGTGAGTAGGAACAAGATAGAGTTCAAGTCACACTTCTCAGGGATGATGCCGTTTTCACGAAGGAAGTTCGCCAATAGCGTTGCAGGAATACCGAAATCTGCGTAGCTGCCATCTTCTGCAATACCCGCAGTAGTTAGCAACAATTTACATGGGTCAA
Organism: Vibrio sp. YQ_11; assembly: GCF_043103065.1. Lineage (NCBI taxonomy): Bacteria > Pseudomonadati > Pseudomonadota > Gammaproteobacteria > Vibrionales > Vibrionaceae > Vibrio > Vibrio sp. YQ_11. The sequence goes on from NZ_JBICJM010000005.1 coordinate 185,471, forward strand.
CGAAGTATTGACCTTCACCGTAACCTTCAAATTTGTGCCAGCTTGCGTTTGGCTCAAACATGAAGAATTTCTTGTTCGTTGCGATCACGTCAGTGTCGTAGCTGCCCCAAGGTTGACCTTCAACTTCGTCTGGAATGAACGGACGAATCAATTCACAACTCTTAAGGATTTCTTTACGCGCTTCGATACCAGTCTTAACCGCATCGCGCCATAAACGCAGACCTGCTTCGCCATCGTGGATCTTCGCGTTCACATCAAGCGCAGAGAACAGTGCGTAGAATGGTGAAGTCGATGCGTGCATCATAAACGCGTTGTTAAAGCGTTTGTGGTTACAGTAACGAGCTTGACCTTTGATATGGCGGTCTTTTTTGTGGATTTGCGATGTTTGAGAGAAGCCAGCTTGTTGTTTGTGAACAGATTGAGTCACGATCACACCTGCGTCTTCTGGTTTCAAATCCAGCAGCAGTGGTGAACAGTCTTTCATCATAGGGATGAACTGCTCATAACCAACCCACGCAGAGTCAAACAGGATGTAGTCACAAAGATGACCGATCTTATCCATCACGTAGCGAGCATTGTAGATAGTACCGTCGTAAGTACCAAGCTGGATGATAGCAAGACGGAAAGGACGTTCATCACGTGCACGTTCTGGATCCACTTTCGCGATTTGAGCACGAATGTATTCTTCATCGAAACAGTGCTCATCCATACCACCGATGAAGCCCCAAGGGTTACGCGCCGTTTCTAAGTAAACTGGCATACCACCCGCTTGGATTAACGCACCGTGGTGGTTCGATTTGTGGTTGTTACGGTCGAACAGTACCAAATCACCTTCAGTTACTAGCGCGTTACACACCACTTTGTTTGAAGCAGAAGTACCGTTGAGTACGAAGTAAGTTTTGTCCGCGTTAAATACTTTTGCAGCGTGCGCTTGCGCTTGGTGTGCAGAACCTTCGTGGATCAGCAAGTCACCTAAATCCACGTCCGCGTTACACAAGTCACTACGGAACAGGTTTTCGCCGAAGAAATCGTAGAATTGTTTACCAGCTGGGTGTTTTTTGAAGAACTGACCACCTTGGTGTCCCGGACAGTCAAACGCTGAGTTACCCATCTCAACATAGTGCGTTAATTGCTTGAAGAAAGGAGGAAGCAGACGACATTCGTACTTGGTTACTGCTTCGTTGATTTGACGACAGTAGTACTCAATAGATTGTCTTTCTAAATCGATAACGCCAGTTAGCCAAACGTAATCTTCTGCCGAAACTGGGTTTTCATCCGTTACTAAGAAAACTGGAATACCGTAACCCGTTTCAGAAATCATTTTATGCAGACCTGCTTTAATGTCTGCTGAAGTAATAATAGCCGCACCAACGTCGGTTAATTCAACTTGCTCTAAAGGTTGTAAATGACGATTAAATTGTTCATCTAAAGATTCAGCTAATAAACTGAAGTCTTCTGGCATGTAATTACTAACACCTATAATTAAACGTTTCATTTGGAATATCTCTTTTTTGTTCTTTAAAATTGACAGGTACAGATATTACAAACGAAAACGATATTTAAAATTCAAAAAACAAATTTCGTGATTAAATTTTCATATTTAAAAGTCTTATTTTCTCGAATTAAAATTTCGCGATCTTCATCACTTTCCAATTGATAGCCCAATGATATTGAAACCAGGCTTAAAAGGAAAAATAATTAAAAATTGTGTGACCACAGCCATTGTTGTTAGAAATAAAATATCAAGAAAATAAATTTTTGAGATTTCTATCACTATATAATTATTAGGACTATATTATTAGGGATAATAAATATTTTAATTTTAACCAAATTTAAACACATAATAAAAAAGCCATCAACACATGTATTGATGGCTTTTTACTTTAGGTGCAAAGGAAACACAATTCAATTAAATAAATGACTATCTAGCTTTACGCCATTGTTGGACCATTGTTGATAGCGTTTTACCGCAATACCAGACGAGTACATGGTATGCTTACAATCCATGCACTCGACAAAGTACAGCCCACTCATTCCTGCCATAACGTGCAGTCTACGGCTATCGCAACGCTTACAGGACAAGCGTTGCACCTTAGAGTTCACATCTATGCGTCGGGCAAAGTTAAGAGTCTCATGAGAGCAAAGGGCTTCCACTGCGCTTTCCTTGAACGGATGCTCACTGAGTAAATGATTGATGGCGTAGTCGTACACCGGGGGAATCGAAGATTTGCCACTTTCAATATTGGTTATCTTAGCTACGGAAACTCCCAACAAAGACGCAAACTCCGCTTTGCTGTATTCCAAGATGAACCTTGAAGAGATGAACTTATCTGCACTAATGATTCTCAACATACACAAATCTCTAATAGAAATAAAACAGAGCAAATGGAATATGCTCCATTTTCTGTTGAAACATGTAATGAAAAAGTTACTTCCGAATGTTTTTATACGCATAGTATGCGCTATTTTTATTTGCTTATTATCTTGCGCCTAATTAAGAATAAAATCAACAAATCAAATCTTAAACCAAAAATAGAAATTTAGATTTAGAGGTACAAATTTTAATTAATATTATTAGATAAAGTAATGAGTGTATTTTTTAGCCTTTTATTTATAGCCACGAAATTAATTTCCAATTCTAGTTAATTAGATATTGGAAATGTTTGATTTGAGCTTAATAACCATCTCTGAAACAGGGGGGATTCCCCTCCATTTTTAGGTTTCACTAGAAAGTCTGAACTAAACGTACAAAATCTGTTGAGAAATCGAATAAATAATATGCAAATGAATAAATTAAGATCTTCGCAACACTCAACCATGACAGCTTGGCCATGTTTGCAACGTTGGTACATATAGAAGCGAACATCGGGATTCAGGACTCGATGCGAAGAGAAAACACGCAAATGTCTTAAAAACGGTGTACTCGTCTCTATATAGAGATTCTTGTAAAAACAGGGATGGGAAGAGAGAGGGTGGCATCGCCTAGAGGCGCTTGCCAGTAGCTGTTATCAGGCAATAAAAAAGCCTCATTACTGAGGCTCTTCGAAGATTAAGGTTGTAAAAAATTCTGCGTAAAATCGAGCACATCTTTGGAAGGCGTTTTCTGCTCAGGCGGTTTCGCTGATTGATCTTCTGTTGTGACCGTTGTCATATCCGGTTCGAAGTTTAGCTCCGTCGTCTCTTCCCACGTATTCGCCCCAGATTTGTGCTCGTCACTTAACACTTCGTTAAGCTCTTCTTCGCCAGGGAAATATACGTCACGTTTGTACACCTTGTTCAGCGCACGAATGATCGAGTGCTTTTTCACCATGCCAGATGCGAGCTTTCTTTGCAGAGGCTTCGCAATGGATTGAAGTCCAACCACCACATCCACACCTATGTTCGCCGCGACTTCATCACGAAGGACGCGAGCTGGTTGATAACCCATATTGGCAGAAAGAAACAACCAAACATACGCAATCGCATTGCCTGTTTTTCCTCTGTCTTTCCATGCTTCGCCTGCATGGTACATCGCTTCTGCGCTGCCGCCCTCAGCAGCACGTTCCAGCCAATAGCAACCTTTCACCATGCTCTTGTCTGCACCAATGCCGTTTAGATAACACAAGCCGACTTGAATTTTGCCTTCTGCACTGTCTTTTTCTGCCGCTTTCATAAACCAGTAAAGCGCATCGGCTTTATGGCCTGAAGTATTTTCAGGCGAGAGCTGCCACTCTCCCATGTAAAGCATCGCAGCAACGCAACCTTCTTCGGCCGCCGTCTCGATGAGTTGATGGCCTTTCGGGATGTTCTTCTCTACCCCTCGACCAAACACCAGTGCTTTACCTGTCGTGAACTTCGCTTCAATATCACCTTCCATGCCCGCGATGGCAGTTCGCCAGAAGTTCGCTTGCTCTTTTAAGATCACATCTTCTCGCATTCGCTCACTCAGGCGCACAATGCCGTACATGCCTGTCACGTTATCCAACTTCGCCGCTTTGTCGTACCAATACAGCGCTTGTCGAACGTTGTCCCGCTCAGCTTCTTTCGCTAAAAACAAAATCGTCGGGATGTGGCCAGTTTCTGCTTTAAACTCACGCTCTTTGCGTTCTTGCTCGCGCGCCTTTTGCATCGCTTTGCGATACGCAGCTTCACGCGCTTTCCTCTCGGTCTCCAGCCGTTGCCTTCGCATCGACAATGAGATCATCCAAACAAATATCAGGACGAGTGAAAGGCCAGTTGCCGCAATGGCAATGCCCATACTACTCATAGATAGCCTCTTTTTTAGTCAGGGCCCAAATGAACTCCCTACCGGGGAGTCTTGAAAATCACATGCCGACCAATATCGACAGCCTTTATTATATAACGACCATTACCGCAAAATCTGAAGCTTCTAAGTGTCTGTTGGCGTTATTTTATTCAATATCAGCGTAACTTATTTTTAAAGGCGAAATATCACCCCATTTTTTATAGAAGTTAATCACAGTTTTGGGGCTGAGACATTCTCCTCCCCTATCATCCCCCCTTACTCCTCCTATAAAAATTTACATTTTGATGGTGTGCGGAATATCTCACTATGCGACCGTTTTATTATTTATTTTGTGAACAAAATCAACTGTGACAGAAAATTTTTACTTGTAAAAAACTTAACAGCCTGCTCTCACATTTTGCTGATGATTCAGTGTATTAGCATCTAGTTGAACATTTCCTTTTCGGCATCTTGCCCCAAATAGGGCGTGTAGCGCTTCGAGCTTTAGAGCCACGAAATACCGCACGTCCGTTATATCAATTCAATAACAATGGATTTGTAAACGTGGACAATAAAACATTCAAATTATCAACGATTGCCAAAACCGTACTGCCTTTGATTTCCATCGCGGTCATCAGCGGTTGTGGCAGCGATAGCACAAGCGACGACACCACGAACCCAGGCTCTGGCCTATACCCTGCGGGAGAGAACGAGGTTGTCATTTACTACAAGCGCGATATTGCATCCGCATCAACGGCAAGCGACTACGAAGGTTGGGGCTTGCACTTGTGGAACGGCGAAGGCTGTACCAGCACCGACTTAGAAGCCATGGGCATTGCCGGCACAGGTACGGACTGGTCTGCACCGCGTCCATTCGACGGCATCAACGACACCTACGGCGCTTACTACGTACTGAAAGTGAACCCAGATGCGTCTGATCCGCACGAATGTATGAACTTCATTCTGCACAAAGGCGATGAGAAAGCCTTCGGTAGCTCGAACTCAAAAGTGGAGCTGACCAAAATTGGCGAATCTAAAGGTCTATTTGGCTTCCACGGCAGCAGCGAGCTTTACTACGAGCCAATCGAAGAACGTCCAGTCGATATTGATGGTCAAAAAGCGCATTGGTTAGATGCCAACACTATCGCATGGGAAGCGGCAGCCAATGCTGATTCAATGAAGCTGTTCTACAGCTTGACCAACGACATCAAAATGGATGAAGACAAGCAAATCTCTGGCGGTACAGCTGTTGAGCTGACCAAAGCGGGCGATTTGTCTGACGGTCTTAAATCTCGTTTCCGCCACCTTGCAAGCCTTCAAGCCGCTGGCATTGATGTGGACGATGCAACCCTACGTACGATTCTGAAATCACAAATCGTCATGGTGGCTTACAACGCAAATGGCGACGTTATTTCTGCAACTGAAGTGCAAAAGCCGGGCGTTTTGGATGCGGTGTTTGCCGACTCCAAGGCAGGTAACGCAATTAGCCAAGAACTCGGTGCGATTGTGGAAGGCGGCGCAGCAACCTTCAAACTTTGGGCGCCAACAGCACAAGACGTTGCTCTGATCATCTATGACGAGAATCTGAAAGAAGAAACAACCGTTGCGATGAAAGAAGATTCAGCAACTGGTATCTGGGTTTCTGAAGCGCAAAGCAACGTCGTCAACAAATACTACCGTTACCAAGTTAAAGTTTACCACCCAACAACGGGCGTCATCGAAACTCGCTTGGTCACAGATCCATACTCTCTGAGCTTGTCGAAAAATTCGATGTACTCTCAAGTGATCGATTTGGATGATCCAAGCTTGATGCCACAAGGCTGGAGCGACTACGAACGCCCAACCGTTAAAAAAGATGAAGACCACGTACTGTACGAATCACACCTTCGTGACTTCAGCTTTAACGATACAAAAGGCACCAAAGAATACAACGGTAAGTACTTAGCACTCACAGAAGCAGACCGCGAATCGGTCTCTCACTTGCAAGCACTAAAAGACGCAGGTTTAACAACGCTTCACATCCTGCCAGCGTTCGATATTGCTACGGTTGATGAAGAAGCGGCGAACCGCGTCGATATTACTGACACCGTAGGTAAATTGTGTGGCATCAAACCAGAAGCGTCTGTCTGTGACGAAGTTGATGGCGGGAAAGTGATTGAAGATGTGCTGAACAGCTACGATCCAGCCACCGGTTCTGCGCAAGCACTGATGAACGATTTGCGCATGCTAGACAGCTTCAACTGGGGTTACGACCCATTCCATTACACGGTGCCAGAAGGCAGCTACGCGACCGATCCAAACGGCTCAAAACGTATTCTTGAGTTCCGTGAAATGGTGCAAGCAACACACAAAATGAAGCTGAAGCTGATCATGGACGTGGTGTACAACCACACCAATGCCTCTGGCATTAACGACAAATCCGTTCTAGATAAAATCGTCCCAGGATACTACCACCGTCTTAACGTCAACACTGGCGGCGTAGAAAACTCAACCTGTTGTGACAACACTGCAACAGAAAACTTGATGATGGGTAAACTGATGGTTGACTCATTGAAAGTGTGGGCGGACGACTACAAAGTTGACGGTTTCCGTTTCGACTTAATGGGCCACCAGCCAAAAGATGTGATGGTCTACGCACTTGAGCAAATCCGCAAGATTGACGAAAACACCTTGTTCTACGGTGAAGGTTGGGACTTCGGTGAAGTGTCTAACAACGCTCGTTTTGATCAAGCCACTCAGCTAAACATGGCTGGCACTGAAATCGGTACGTTCTCGGATCGTCTGCGTGACGCTGTTCGTGGCGGTAGCCCATTTGATGGCGGTGTCGATTCAGAAGGTAAGCACCCACTTCGCTTCAACCAAGGTTTTGGTAACGCGGCTTACGCGAATGAAGAAACCAAAGTGGACGCAGAATCGGTGAATGGTCGTCTACACAACCAAGATTTGGTTCGTCTAGGCATGGCGGGTAACTTGGCTGACTTCGTTCTTCTAGACTACAAAGGCGACACAAAATTAGGTAAGTACGTTGATTACAATGGTGCGCCAGCAGGCTACACAAAAGTGCCATCAGAAAACATCTCGTACGTGTCTAAGCACGATAACCAAACTCTGTGGGATAACAACGCGTACAAGATTGCGACTGCGACTCCTTCTGCAGATCGTGCACGCATGCAATCTGTCTCGCTATCAACAGTAATGCTTGGCCAAGGTATCCCATTCATCCACATGGGTTCTGAGCTTCTGCGTTCTAAATCGATGCAGCGTGACTCTTACGATTCTGGTGACTGGTTCAACCGCGTCTTCTTCGACGGCAGTGACAACAACTGGAACGTAGGTCTGCCTCGTGAAGACAAAGACGGCGCAAACTGGGAGCTGATCAAGAAGATCGTTTCTGACACGACAGCTAAGCCAGATGCAACCGACATTGAGCTAACCAAACAACAATTCCTAGAACTACTAAAAATCCGTAGTTCAAGTGAACTGTTCCGCTTAGATACCGCTCAAGAAGTCATGAACCGTGTTGACTTCCGCAACGTTGGTAAAGACCAAGTGGAAGGCTTGATCGTTATGTCTATCGACGATGGTAAATCAGCAGGTGCCGATTTGGATTCGAAATACGATGCGATCGTTGCTGTGGTGAACTCAACATCAACAGAGAAATCATTTGTCGTGAAAGGCGCGACAGGTTTCGAGCTGCATGAAGTTCAACAAAACTCTGCAGATGGCATCGTGAAAGGTGCAAGCTTCGCCAATGAAACCTTTACAGTACCAGCACTGACTACTGCGGTATTCGTACAGCCACAAGACGGCGCGCAAGGTGCGGGGCTGCCAGTCAATACGGACAACAAAGACGTATCGAGCATTCCTCCTTTCGGTGAAACCGTGGTTTACGTGAAAGGCACAATGAACAATTGGTCAGACAACAGCGACTGGGCAATGACTTTCATTGGCAACGGCATGTACTCAGTAACAGGCGTACTTGAAGCAGGCAGCCACGAGTTCAAATTTGCAGACACAGGTTGGGCAAATCCTAACATCGGTTGTTCTGTGGCAACAGTGGGCAGCGGCTCTCTGGAGCTAGGCGCAGACGAAAACTGTAAACTCACCGTCGCAGAAACAGGCAAGTACAACTTCACACTGAACGCGCTATACGTTCAAGATGAGAAAGTGGAAAAACCTGTGGTTTCCGTAACCAAATCTGCGGATGCACCAACGTTTGGTGAAACAGCACTGTACCTACGTGGCACCATCACAAGTTGGGACACTCCGGCGCAAGATTCAGCAGCGAAGTTCAGCTACGTCGCCAATGATGTTTACTCGCTCGACATTGACCTAGCTGCGGGTAGCTACGAGATGAAGATTGCAAGTGCAGACTGGGCAGCAGACACCAACTTCGGCGGCGAAGGCAGTGTTGAGCTTGGTAAAGCACTGACGATGGAAGTCGGTGGCGGTAGTGCAAACCTAAAAATTGCGATTGCAGAAGCAGGAAATTACAACTTCCACTTCAATGCAGCTGACAAGTCAGCGCCAATCGTAACCGTCACGAAGAACTGAGTTCTCCAGTTTTCACAACATCCGTAAATACAAGGGGAAGCATTATGCTTCCCCTTTCCTATTCTCAATGGTCTGCCGTGAGATTAACTCGCAATGTTGAAACCAATTGCGCGTTAATTTCCCCAAATTTGCTCAACAAATTCAGGATGATCGATAAACGGGTTGCGGTTCCCTTGGAACTCAAACACCCAGTCATTGCGACGAATTTCTTTCGCGCTAACAGGATCATTTTTGTGCCAACGTTTCAGCATGTTTAGCATCCAAGGTTCAAATACGTTCGTACTGGTACCATCCAACACCGCGTCAGAGTTGCTAGTGTTGTTCTCCCAATTGCCAATCACGTTCTCGTAACGGGTTGCCATGTAAAAATACGCGCGCGCAAAATCGCCTTTAAACTCATCAATCGGCTCAAACACGGTGCCTGAATAACCCAGTGCTGTGCTCGCTTGACCTAGCTTAGAACCATTGCTGGAAACATAAGTCGAGGTGCCCACTTCGCCAAATGGCCAGTTGCTACGTTTGGCGTTTACATAACCATCGGTGGCAAACAAATGGTGACCGTCTGAGTTCATTGGTTCAACTTTGCCACCAAACCAGCTTTTCGGGAACGAGTGTTCACGGTTGTAGCAATCCCCTTCTTGACTGTATTGACCGCATTGGTCGGTTACTTTCGTGAAACTCACTGCATCGTTGCCCGCAGGCTTCTCTGAATACATATCAAGAATGGAGCCATCTTTCTCGTAGTAGTTATCCAAATCTGCGTCTTTTACCAAAGTCCAAATCGCTGAATAGCCACGGCTGGAGTGATTATTGATGATGTTAAACAACGCCGTTTTGAGTGCGTAGCCTGTCTTGCCAGACGCGGCTTGATAATACCCATCAACCACTGGTGGAGTCGTGGTGGTGTCACCTAACGTAAAATCAGTGGTTTCGCTTTTGGCGAACTCAGCGCCAGAAGCAAGGGTCTTGGCTCCTTCCATCAACGTGTACGAACCCGCGCCACTTCCACAACAAATGCCGTCACCATACTCATCTTGAATGGTGAACTGGTAGTCACCGTCGGCTAAACACATGCTTTTTTCAACGGTGGTTGCCGACTCATAACCCTGACCAGAGAACAGTACTTCGGCTTGGCTGTTTTTCAGCGTCCAAGTGGTTTCAGAGCCGTAGTTGTCGGTCGTGAGAGTCAAGACCACTTGGTGATCACTACAGCTCTCTACGGGAGGCTGCGTGCTTGTCTCGGTCGGTTGGAAGTTATCGACATAAACCACTTCTGAGCCGTCAAAGCCCGCTTCATCATAAAAACGCAATCCCACATCGATGGTTTTCGTGGTCGTCGCGGTGTAATTGAGTGTGAGTTCTTGCCACTGATTCGTTTGCTGCGGATTGGAGTAGCCGTGATAACCGTCTGCCACCAATCGAGCTTTTACATGCCCTTCAGTGTGATACACCGAGACTGAGAACGCATAGGTTTTCCCTTGCTCCACATTAATGGTTTGCAAAAAGTCGGTGTTGCTCTGGGTACCCGTGTTCACGACGACTTGAGCAGCCAAGCCGCCCGATTTGATTTGTTCGCTGCTTGGCGACACCGCGATGCCAGCGTCAATCACTGACCACTGCGTAGGTGCATTGCCATTCCACTGTTCAAAGTCACCATTAAGAATTTGGCTATACGCGAGCGGAGAGCTAACGGCAGCAAGGAGACAAAGAGGAGCTGTGATGGATTTCATTATACTTTTCCATTAGTTATGTAAATCCCACACACGATAAACATATTAGTTAGGCATAAATAACCCGTAAGTCACACTTTTACGTTGCACGAGTGTTAATTTGCTTTTTAATGTGCAGCTTATCTCACAAATATCGTACGGATTAACAGCAAAATACCTGTACAAAACGCGAGGTAGCCAGTTATCCGCACCTTGGTAAAAACCATTGAGAAGTTGAGAAAAAAGGAGAGCAGTAGAGCGAAAAAAGCCAAGTGTGCACCTATGGGGGTCAGCAACAACACTTGGCTTGTGTATTAGAAAAGTTCTGTGCAGCTCAACCGATGAGCGGCAATGCTGGATAATTCCTTAGGGAATTACCGCAAAGAATCGCCCTTGTAATGGCGACATCGGAAGTTGATATTGACCATTGCTCGGAGCAATTTTTTCATTCGTGAGTAAATCCACCAGCTCACCTGTGCCAACACTCTCCTGAGCAAGAATGACGGTTCTCGCACTCTCTAAGGTATTTAGCGCAAACAAGACTTTGTCCGAACCAGATTGTTTCAAGTCCACATAACTGCCGTTACTCGCAACTAAATTCGTGCGTGACCCCTGATAAAGTGCGGGATGCGTATCGCGCATTGTCATCAGCGATGTCACATAAGCTTTGAGATCGGCTTGGTTTGCATCAAGCGTCGCCGTCACGCCTTCAATTTTCGCGCTGCTACGCGCAACGTGATCATCGCACAAACCTTGAATAGCACAGGTGTTGTTGTCTTCTTTTGCGGCAAAACCATCCACTTGATCCCCGATTTCATCGCCGTAGTACAGCGTGATTGGCCCAGTGTAGGCAGCTTGGAAGGCAAACGCGGCTTTATGGCGTAACCAATATTCTGCATCATTCACATCCGCCAAGTTTCCGCGCTGCAACAAGTCACCAAAGCGCACTAAATCGTGGTTGCCGATCATCAAATTCGGCTGCGCATGTGTTGGATATTGGTTGTGTGTGCTGTAGCCGTTGTCTAGCCAATCCACACCGCGACCACCCACGCCACTCTCATTCACAGCCAAAGTTTCAACGATGCGATAGCGCATAGAGAAGTCAAACGCAGAGCACAATGCTGGATCGCTGTTCGATCCATACGCCTCATTCGCAATCTCAGACTCCCCTTTCCAAATCTCTGCCACCATGTAACCCAACGGATTCACTTGTTCGCCTTTGCTATTGGTGTACGTCACGCCTTGCGAGGCTTCATCGACAGCTTTACGAAGTTGTGTCCAAGCGTCTGTCGGAACTTGATAGGCTTGATCTAAACGCCAGCCATCAATCTTGAGTTCTTTGATCCAATACGTCGCCACCTCTTTGTAGAAATCGAGACTGGCTGGGTAATCAACGGGATTGCTTGAGCCTGAAGGCAACAAGCCGGAAGGCGAGGGTTTGATCAAACCATTCTTATGGTGGCCAAATACGCCATCAAAAAATACGTACAAACCGCGTTTGTGTGCTTCTTCGACTAGAGTTTTCGCGGTCGCTAAGTCACCAAATTTGGGGTCGATTTTAAAGTAATCTGTTGCAAAATAGCCGGTAGCGTCCAAACGATCCGCCCAATGATCTTGTCCTGCTATCGCTTCTGACTCAAAAACTGGCGTCAACCAAATCGCATTCATCCCTAAGTCTTGGATGTAATCGAGTGAATCAATCACCCCTTGCAAATCACCATTGTGATGGCTGGTGCCATAACCTGTACCGTGACCAATGCTTGCATCACCATCAACAAAACTCTCTACCATGATTTGATAAGTACGAAGTTGGTTACTTTGCGCCATGACATTGGCTTGGCAAGCATAACTCGTATCCGGTAGTGGCGTGCTGCTATTACTGTCGCCACCAGAAGAATTACACGCAGATAAAGCACCCATCACACTTAACGCAAGCAACGATCGATACAGGCGATGGTTACGTAGAACATTACGCATTTTACTCTCCCTAATTTACTCAAATAACCTACAAACATTTGAGTAATAAAATTAACCCCAACATGTTTTCCATGTAGGGGCTAATAAATAAAAACTAATTTTTAAATAACTTAATGGAATATTATTGGCACTTATTTACCATGACATGAACAGGTTTGCCTTTTCCTTCAAACTGAAGACTCCAGACATATTTACCATCTTCTTTAATATCCACAACCGTATCAGTACCGTAACCACCAAACGTTAATGGTGTTAATTCACCAACGTTCATTCTATTTCCTTTTGCAGTAAATTGTGGGAACCACAGCTCGGTCGCATACTGCATTTTGTAGGAGCCTACTTTTTCTTGAACCACCGCTTGGTAGAAGTTATTCCCTTTGTAAGTGTATTGACGCTGAGGCACGTGTTTCCAATCGGAATCCGCAAACGTACCCACCACAAATAGTGGTTTAGAAATTGGTCCTTTCGCCGTGCTATCTGGGTTGTCACACGCTTTCATGAAAGCAACCACTTCGTCTTGAGACATATTAACAACTGGCTCTGCGGCCGCTTCAGGTTCTGCCGTCGATTGACAACCTACTAAGGCAACAAGCAGGACAGCAGCAAGAGAGGTCTTCATCATGTTCATTTCACGTAATTCCTTTTTAGTATATCCAAAGCAAAATAAACTCAACGACTAAAATAAATATTAATCGTTATTAAAATGGAAATATCGAACGCTAAATATCGTCGGCTTGAGAATTTAAATCACTTCGAGAGTTTTATTTATTTCCTAAGCTAAAAATATAAGTTAGGAACTGTCATTAATTATTGATCTAACCAATATAAAAAACAAAGCAATAAAAATAATTATGTGAATAAGGTAACTCTATGTAGGGGTATTTTTATTGGTTTATTTTCTATGAAAAAAGGCCAGCATTTCGCTGACCTTTTATATTCGATTATTTTTTATTTACGGCTTTCACAAACACTTCTTGTGCGCCTTCAATACCTAGCTCTTTTGCTTCATCAAGCAAGGTGAGTGCTTTCGGAATATCGTTCGCTGCGACTGCCGCTTCAATAGAGCTGTGGTAGTAGCTAGTGAGATCCGAACCTTGAGGAATGTTGTCGTTTTTCGCAACAATCTTGGTATTCACGATATCATTCGCGGATACCGAAAAGCGGAACTGACCCAATGGGCTATGTTTCGCGAGAGGGTCTGCAATATCTGGCGGCTGAGTATGGCGCGCCATGGCGAAGGCTTTTGCAGGGTGTAGAACTTGTGTACTTCCTTTTAGATCGGCGGAAGTCGTGTAAACCAATACATGAAGATCATTACCTGTCATGTCTGGAATCACATTGAGATCAAGTACGAATTTATCGTTGTCCAACAGTTTTGCTGGTTCGTACTTAAACTTTGAGAAATCGGCTTGGTAAATGGTTTCTCCTGCCGAGTTCATCACTGCGACATTTGGAGCATAAAATTGAAGTTCTTTACTTACGAATGTCTCTAATTTGATATCGAGACTGCCACGATTGCCCGGAAGAGCGAACGCTGCAATTGCGCCAGCACTGTTGCCATCCAACAGCATTTGGCTTTTATCAGTCAAAGCGAACTCAGTAACCACAGGCACATTAAGCGGTACCCATTGAATATCACCCGATTGAGTGATTACTTGTTGCTGACCTTTTGGACTCATCTCTACTTGTTCTACGGACGCACAACCAGTAGCCAACATGCCCAGCAGTACGGGAGCAAGCCATTTTCTCATTACTGTCTACCTCGACTCATTATTGTTTTTGAAATAAATACAGCCAGATAGGTTCTGGCTGTATCATTCTAGGACAATTTAGGACTTAGTGGTTAGATGATTACCACCAAGCTTCAGCTTGTACACCGAATTGGAACGTATCGTCTGAACGACCGTTATCAAATGTGTTTGAGTTGTCTTCTTTGTCAGCCGTTAGGTAAGAAGCGTAAACACGGATTTCAGGACGAGCCCAGAAGCTAGAGCCAGCAGACCATGCTTGTGCAACAGTTAGCTTACCGTATTTGTTTTCTTCGCCGTCGTTATCGTCGATAGCGTAGCCAGCTTCGAAGATAGTTTTGTGGTTGTCATCCCATTTGTACATTGGACGAACAACAACAGACATTGTTTCCCACTTGTCTTGGCCAGCCCACATGTCTTCACCAACACCGTATACTAGTTGGTGACCCATTTCCCAGCTGTCGCCCATGCCGATTACACCCCAGTTGATTAGGCGGTAACCAGATGCACCATTATCAGCTTCTGCACCGTACCAGCTACCGTCGCCGTAGAACGCCATTGTTTTTGAGTAGCCTTCAGTACCGTACTGGAATACAGTTTTGTTGAAACCAGAGTCTAGACCTTGAGTCAACTCTGCTGTGAACATTACGCCGTTTTTCGCATCTTTAGTGCTGTTTGGCGCAGCGTCAGTTTCGTTAAGAATCGCGTAGTTCAAGCCCATTTCTAGAGAACCGTTATCCCATAGAGGAAGACCTGCGTAACGTACGTCTAAAGTGTTAACGTTTGTTGCGCCGCCGTCGTTGCCTGTATCTACGATATCGCCACGGTCGTTACGAACCCAAGCGAAAGAAACTTTACCTGGACCTGCTTCGATACCTTCAACACCAGCGCCCGCGCCAGAGATGTTCCAGTAGTAGAAGTCAGAGATATGGATGTCATGACGTTGGTAGTAACGCTTACCAGCCCAAAGTGTCGCTTCTGGAGCAAAGTTTAGTAGGCCTTTAGCTTGAACGTTAAACTGACGTAGAGCGAATTGTGCATCGTCTACACATTTCACGTTGCTTCCGTCCATGCCACAGTTAGTTGAAGTACTTTCCCAGTCGTTTGAACCGTTAGAAGTCATTGCGATCATAGAGTCTACGTAGAACGTTTTACCGTTGTTGTTGTAAACTTCTTTACCTAGTTGAATCTCGCCGTAAATATCACTCTCGTTACCTAGACGACCAACCTTGTTCTTTTCGAATGTTAGTTGTTGACCACCGTCAGCGTTCACGCCAACGCCAGCACGCATGTAACCGTGGAAGTCCACTGCGAAAGCAGAACCAGCAGCTAAAGTTGCAGCAACAGCAGCTGCAATTACACTTACTTTTTTCATTCTTAACTCCATTAAGGGTATTTATAATTCTGTCTTCCCTGCTCGCCCTCAGGTGAATATAGGCAGTAAAAACGCACCTAAAGAAAGAGAGGTAAGATGGGAACGAATCCCCGTTTGTTTCAACAGTTATAAGACTACCCGAGGGGTACAAGGATGACTTCCTCCGCCCCAAACTAATTTAGGGGGGATGAGAAGGGAGTAGAGAAATTACCGCATGGTGTTTTTTCGAGTCAGATCACCAATCTAGGGAGGAATTAGTAAGTTTCTTCGGTTTTGAGCCGCTACAAAGTGATAGCTAATTCATATTTTTGACCCGAAGTCGTCATCTAAAGTAATTAAATTACACGAATATTTTTCTATTTAAGGTGGTTGACCTTAGTAAGACAAAGTTTTTAACTTATAGTTTCCTAAAGGTAGCAATAAATAATAAATAAAGTATCTCCGATGACACGACTTTTCTCTCGCCCCTACCCCCTAGGCGCAACGTTAAATAAAGAAGGCTGTAACTTCTCTATTCATGCTCCGGGTGTAAAAGATATCCAGCTGGCATTGTTTGCAAGCGATGGCAGCTATAGTTTGCATGACTTACCCAATGAATATTCGGGTATACGTCATACCTTTATTCCCGATATCAAACCGGGGCAAAAATATGGTTACGTTGTCACACATAGAGATGAACCATTACTCATCTCCGATCCTTACGCCAAATCTTTAGATAAAGCCCTTCACTACCATCCTCCTTATACTCCAGCCAAAAGTTTTGATATGCCGAAATGCGTCGTGATTGAAGACACTTTCGACTGGCAGGAGACGGATCATCCTCGTATCCCGAGAGAGGACATGGTGCTGTTTGAAACGCACGTCAAAGGGCTTACCCAATTACATCCAGAAGTCAGTGCAACCACCAAAGGGCGGTACCTTGGCCTTGCTTCACCTCAGATGCTGGCGTTCTACAAACAGCAAAACATCAACACGTTGCAATTGCTACCTATCGCCGCGTGCATGCATGAACCACATTTATTGGAGATGGGCAAAGTCAATTATTGGGGTTACAACCCTTATTTGTTTATGGTGCCCGATCCTCGTTACGCAGAAAAAGACGCGGTAACCGAGCTCAAAACCACCATTCGTGAGCTGCACAAGCATGGGATCGAAGTGATTCTGGATGTGGTTTATAACCACACAGCAGAAGGAGGCGAAGGCGCGACGGTGTTTAACCTCAAAGCGCTCGATTCTCGCTTTTACATTAAGCACGGCAATCACTTTGCCAACTACACTGGTTGTGGCAACACGGTCGATCTCACCTATCAACCAGCATTAAACCTGGTTATGGACACGCTGCGTTACTGGGTTAGCGAATTCAAAATCGACGGTTTCCGTTTTGATTTGGCCGCCACTTTGGGACGTCAAGGGGATGATTACAACCCTGAAGCGGCATTTTTCAAAGCCGTCGCTCAAGACCCGATTTTGCGTGAAACCAAATTGATTGCCGAGCCGTGGGATATTGGCCCTAATGGCTATCAAGTTGGTAACTTCCCATTTGGTTGGAACGAATGTAACGACAAGCTGCGCGATATTTCCCGCAGTTTTTGGCGTGGTGATCAAGGCTATTTGAAAGAATTCGCCACTCGCCTTATGGGCTCTCGCGATATTTACAGCGCCGCCAACTGGCCATACAAACTCACGGTAAATTACATCACTTACCACGATGGCTTCACGCTGCAAGATTTAGTCTCTTACAAGCACAAACATAACGAAGCCAATGGCGAAGAGAACCGCGATGGCCACGGTGACAACCGCTCAGAAAACTACGGCGTAGAAGGCGAGACGGAAAACATCATGATCATCGCCACGCGTGAGAAGCAAAAACGCAACCTGATTGCGAGCTTGCTCTTTGCGTTTGGTATTCCGCACATTTTGACCGCCGATGTATTGTCACACTCGCAAGGTGGCAACAATAACGCCTACTGCCAAGACAATAAAACCAGTTGGATCAACTGGAGCGAGACGGAGCGCAAAGCGCACTTCAAAACTTGGATGGCGCAAATGGTCGCAAACCGTCACCAATACATGGTGCCTTTCATCCGTGCTTTCAGCGGCGAAAATCGCAACAACAACCGCATTTTCTGGCGTCGAACCGATGGCCGATTAATGGAACATGACGACTGGAACCGATTAAGCTCCGTAGCGCTTCACTTAGGCATAGGTAAAGACGGACAAGAGTTGGTTTACCTCATCAACCAAACGAACGCCACTGCGCGATTTAAGCTGCCAAACGAGCGTAATCAAGAATGGGTAACGATTTGTGATACCAATGTGCGCAACCTCAATCCTGGGCACGCAGAAGGCGAAGTCTTACTGTCACCGACCTCGATGGTGATTTTGCATTACCAGCCAAAGCCAAATTCGCCACAAGGTGAGCCATTGCAAAGCTAGCCAATACAACACCTAAAATAAAAAGCCGATACAAACATCTGTATCGGCTTTTTTCATTGCTTACAGACAGATACCCCAACATACATCTTTAAACACCAATCAGCCATAAAACTCATCACCTAGATAATTGGGATATGCTCTAAGAAAACTTAAATGGCTCATTTAGTGTTGTAAGCATTAATGAACCCTTGTATATTTATGGACCATTACAGTATATGAACCAACCCAATGAGGAATGCGGTCATGACGACTTATATCTACACGCGCTACTCTCCAAAAAATAAAGCCCACAGTGATCACCTTGCTGCGTTGCGCGAGGCCGCTCCTGATGCGCTGCATTTTGAAGATAAAATTCGTGGCTGCGTTCCCCCTTCAGAAAGAGAAGCGTTTCAAAAACTTAGCAATACGATTCAATCTGGCGACACCATCGTGATGTGGTGGCTGACAGCATTTGGTCGCGATTTTAGTCAGGCTCTCAACGCCATTCGAGCCTTGCTTGAAAAAGGCGTCACACTAAAAACCGTGTGTGAACCATTGACGTTTGAACCCGACTCAGAACAGACGAAAACGTTACTCGCTTTGCTATCAGGTTATGGAAAGGTGCAAATTCAGCATCGGTTGTTCGCGGCGGAGCAAGGCCGCCAAGCCATTAAAGATCAACCGGATTTGTGGAAACAGAAGTTCCGTGGCCGCCCTGCTGACCGGGAAAAACATCGACTCATCGCGGCGTTACTATTAGAAGGGAACACGCTGTTGAGCGTGGCAGATCAATGCGATGTCAGCTTGTCGACGGTTAAACGAGTCAAAGCAAAATTGAGCGAGTTTGATGAAGATGGCGCTCTAAGAACGCGAAAAAATGCCGGATTCGCTGATGGTGAATCATCATGAACCGTCCCATCAATTTCCGCACGATTCTATTGGCATGTTTGATCATCAGTGTTGGCCAACTGAGCATGGGTTTAGTGATGCCTTCTCTACCTTGGATCGCCAAAGACTTCTCGGTTTCACTCGATCAAGCGCAGCTCCTCGTGAGTATTTATCTACTTGGATTTGGCCCTTCCCAGTTCATCTATGGCCCAATGTCCGATGCATTAGGGCGCAAGAAAGTGCTACTCGCTGGTTTGCTGATCGCAATGTCCGGCTTGCTGATGATCATTTTCTGGAGCCATACGTTTACTGGCATGGTCTTAGGCCGCTTTTTGCAAGGCTTGGGGACGGGTTGCTGCGCGGTGCTGGCTCGAGCTTCTACTCGCGACCAATTTAGTGGGAATGAGCTTCCCGTCGCGATGTCTTACATTGCTATGGCAGCGTCCATCACGCCGTTGATTGCTCCTGTGATTGGTGGGTTCATTAACTTCCACTTTGGCTGGAGTATGGTGTTCATTTCATTGTTGGGTTACGTGTCGCTCGCTTGGATCATCATTGCGTTTCGATTCAAAGAGACCATCACACGACGCTCCGCAATCCCCTCTCCAGCCAAAATGTTGGTGCAGTATCGTGATTTGCTCTCGTCTCGATATTTTATGAGCTTTGCGAGCATCAGTTGGCTCAACTTCAGCTTGATGATCACGACCGTCTCCGTGATGCCTTTTATCATGCAAGACCAAATCGGGATGACATCGGACGAATACGCCATGTGGGCACTGATCCCCGCGTTAGGTATGCTCGGCGGCACAACCATTTGTAACCGCATACGCCCCGTCATCGGAAATAAGAAAATGCTGCTTTGCACGCCTGTTTTGCATATCAGTGCGGCACTGTGGTTGTTTTTCTGCCCGGTAGAACCCTTGTATTTGATGATTGGACAATTATTGATGATTCTTGGCAATGGCATTGCGTTGCCTTGTGCACAAGCACTTGTGATGCAACCATACAAAGAGCATGCGGGCGCGGCAGCAGCCATGTCTGGCGGCGGTCAAATGGTGGTCTCTTCCTTGGTGAGTATGACGCTGGTGCAACTTGGATTAAGTGAAGCGTGGCATTTGTCGTTGGTTGTAGTGCTGTTTACCGCCATCACCTTGACCAATATTCTACGTGGGTTCAACACTGAAGAAGCGCAGCAACACCGAGAGGTGGCAGAGAAAGCCAGCTAATGTCACCGACTTAATTGAAGAAAGAAAAACGCCCACTGTATTTCGTGGGCGTTTTCGTAGGGTTTCAAGTATTGTTGCGTTTACTGCTGGGCAACACTCACCTTTTTGGCCGAGCTGCGGTAATCAAACTCAAAACCGATGCCTTTGTCAGTAACGTCCATCTTCATGCCACCCGTTAGCTCGTTTTGGAAGCTCACTAGCACGTCTTCAGGAAGAGGCTGGCCTGTCGCCATTGATGCTTTTTCTAACACTTCCAGAATACGCTCTGAGTCCATGCTAAAGCTCAACAAACCGTTTGGCTTCAACTCTTGAGCCATCACGTCCTTGCTTGCTTCTGCCGCGTACTCGCCGCTGTATAGCGTTAGGTGGCTGCCATTTAAGCGTGCAAACACGTCCATCTTCATGCCAGTATGCATCTCTAACAAGTCACTTACGTTCACAGGTTGGTTGTCTGGTTGCAGTTGAAGCTGCGCCAATTCAGGAACTAGCATTTGCGCAGTTTGAATCAACATGTTTGGATCTTTTGCAGACAGAGTAAACATGCCATCCATTTGGCTAAACACTTCGCCAAACTGTGCATCAGGATTGATGTTCAGATCGAACAGTTGCATGCTCAACCCTTTCAACCCATTCAGCATGCCAGAGCCCATGCTCACCGCTGCCGCCGGGTTTTGTCCGCCCATGTCTTTTTGCATTTGGCTCAGCAGCGCACATTGGTATTGTGGCTGAGTTATCTCTGTCCAAATTTGACCAATCGATGGCGCAAGCGTGTTGATGTCGATGCCTAGCGCCAAACTAAAGAAGCTCTTATCGCTGTTAGACTCGGTTAACACACCACGAATCGATTTAAGCGCATCGACGATCACTTTATTCTTCGACTCAACAACAAAGCCGCCTTTGATTGACGCTTGCTCACCGTTTAGCTTGTACTCCGCAAACGCCACCGATTGAGGCCAGTTTTCTGCAATTTGCGTAAACTCGTTATGACAAACTGGTGTGCGCATTTCCGTAATGTTTGGATCGACATTAAGACGAGTTAATTGACGAGCAAACATGTTGCCATCAACAGTGGTTAAACCTTTGATGATTTCACGATGGTCGATGTAGCCAAAAGAGTTGTTGTTTTTACCATACTGAGTTTGGATGGCTTCAGCACGACCGCTATCCGCTAATGATTGGGTTGGAGACTCAAGACCCAGCGCCATTTTCAACGGGTTAAGATCACCCAACTCCGCGATATCCACCGTCACGGTTAGCACGTTGTCGATAACCGCTACAACTAAGCCAATGCCATCCTGCGGATCTACTGCATCCGTCATTTCATAACGACGGTACTCCACCGTACCCAGCTTCACTTTTTCGTGTGTCACGCCGCTCATTTGCTCTTCGTGATCCAACGTTTTCCAAAGCGCCTCTGGATTCTCGATTGGCAGTTTGTAAACTGGCACCATACCGAGCGTGTAAAGCACTGGGTTGATCTCATCGCCTGTACCTAAGTACGCTTTCAAAGTTTCTGGCGACGCAGCACTTTTTAAGTATCCGTCAAACAGATCGATCGCAAACTGCTCTTTTGGTGATAGCTGCTCACCAACAAACATATCAGACATGGTCATTTGGTTGGCAGAGCCAAACGCGTTCACATATTCGTAGTGTTTGAAAGGTTCTGTTTGGAAAGTAACTACGAGCGAATCGGCTGGGATTTGCGCCAATAGTGAGCTTGAACCGCTCTGAGGAAGGTTATTTTGGTACAGGTACCCAGCGGCCCCCGCTGCTGCGACCACTGCTGTAGCCAATAATAGTTTTTTCACGACCAACTCCGTTGTTAGTTATATCGGTTCGTAAATGCGTTTTGCATTCGAGTTTTAAGCCTTAATAAATCGAGTTCTGTAGAGACGAATTACAGTTCTCCTACACCGCCAAACACTGGCTAATGAGTGCTCTATCGGCATATCAACCGTCATCATAAAGATCCGTCGCCAGTTATCAATTTAATGAATATTAATTTCTTAAAATATCCGCAATTTATAGGATAAACCGTGAAGTATGTTGAATTGCACATTCATACTATTGGTAATTTCGTCACTCTAAAGTGCCAAACATGCAACACCGACCAAAATTAACCCAACATTAAATCCGCACTGAGTCTTTTATCAAATATCGGAAAACGGCTCACGACCTGACACTTCTTTCCAATTTGCCTCTGGCAGTCCCCTGTGGTTTTCCTTACAGTCGAGCTCACTCAGTGACGAGGCTTATACCAGAATACGATCATTACGACATGATGAAAGACCAACTGACGATCTCGATATCAACCATCAATGGCTCCAAGCATTGGTATTTCAGTAAACGGATGCAACGCAACCTAAAAACCTTTTTAGGGCTATTTGTACTGACTTTGGCAGCTACCGCCATTCTCATAAACCATCTCTACGCGCGGGTCGATAGCGCAGCGATGAAACAAGCGCAGCTCACCGAGCACTCACGCAGCATGGGCGAAGAGCTCAGTACATTAAAGGCGTTGAAGTCTGAACTAGAAAACGACCTTTCAGAGCGAGAGGAGCGGGTTCAGTTGGTTTCCGAACGCTTAGGCGAGCTAGAAAAAGTGCTTGGCGTGGACAATCACGCCACAAATGAAGATTTGGATACTCGACTGGATTCAGCAGCGATCACTTCGAATGTGCGAACGCTGATGCTCAATCAAATTCCAAACGGTTCGCCTGTGGGTAAAGTTCGACTTTCATCCGGTTTTGGCAAACGTATTCATCCTGTCACCAAGGTAGCGAAAATGCACCGCGGATTAGATTTCGCGGTGAACATCGGAACAAAAATTTATGCCCCTGCCGATGGCGTGGTGGAAGTCACTCGTCGCAGCAATACCGGCTCTGGCAACTTTCTGAGGCTACAGCACTCTTTCGGTTTTACCAGTTCTTACTCGCACTTAAAGAAATTCAAAGTGCAAAGCGGCCAATTCGTAAGAAAAGGCGATTTGATTGGGATTTCTGGCAACAGTGGGCTCTCTTCTGGCCCACATCTGCACTACGAAGTGCGCTTTGTCGGACGAGCATTGAACCCAAAACCGTTTGTTGATTGGAGCCTTAATAATTTTGAAGATATCTTTACTAAGGAGCGAAAAATACGATGGGAATCTTTGATAAAAACCGTGGAACAACGAGTAGCTCAGCAGCTTCAACTCTCATCGCCAAAGGCTGTACTGTTAGCGGAGAACTCAAAGTAGAAAACGACGTCCAGATTGACGGCATCGTCGATGGTCAACTGAATGTCGAAGGCACGTTAGTCGTTGCAGAAAGCGGTAGAGTCACTGGCGATGTGTATGCCAAGCAGCTGATCATCAATGGTATTCTGGACGGAAACTGTCACGCAGAGCACATTCAAGTACTCACTAAAGGCCGTGTCAGTGGCAAAATCTGGAGCAACAATCTGAGCATTGAACCGGGCGGTAAGTTCTTCGGTGAAGCAGCAGAATTGCCAGAAAAAGAAGTGGTTAGCCTGAAAGGCAAAGCGCAAGAAAGCGCAACGGCGAAAGACAACAGCGCCAACACTGAAAAGCGACTCGCGCGCAAAAGCGCATAAAAAAGACGGCGATTAAGCCGTCTTTTTCGTTTTACTGTTTGCATCCAATGTCTGGTTTCACATCGGGTTGAGAATCAGCGCAGAACGCTTGGCATTCGGACCAAACGCCGATGCCGCACGTGCTTTCACTTCTTCTAGTGTTACGCTCTTAGCGGCTTTCTCCACATCCAGCACAACATCCAATCCGTAGTCGTGCGCGAGGTAGCGGCTGTAAACCCAAGCGCGAGAACCAGGGTTGTCACCCAATCCTTGCATCGCGACAGCAAGCTGCTTGGCCGCGGTGTCGACTTCTTTCTGGGTAATGTTGATCGCGAGATCGTCGAAAACCTTATCCAACAGTTTATCCATCAAACCCACATCTTTTGGATCCACCTGCGATTCAAACAACCAGTCCGAAATCGGCTCACCATCTTGCGTCATCGTATAAATGCTAGGGCTGTAATCTAAGCTTGATTCTTCACGGAACGTCTCCAGCACTCGTGCGGCACTGATGCGCTCCAGAATGTCTTCTGTCACCGTGTCTTTTGCCGTACGGTTGTACTTATCGGTGTTAGTAAAACGCAGCAGGTAAAACGATGAAGGCTCGTGACCATCAGTGACGACCGAGCGCGCTGGCAGCTCATCATTAAATGACACACGATAATCTACAGCTTTACCCGGCTTCATCTTAATTGATGCCACGTATTTGCGTAGAAGTGGCGTAATTTGCTCAGGCTCAACGTCCGCAACAATCACCATTTTGTAACCGTGATCAGTTTTAAATAGTTGATCATGCACCGCAAGAATCTGCTCTGGCGTGACGGTATCGGCACCATCACTGCTCAGTAAACGATGACGACTATCCGGCGTATAAGCGCTGGTGTTCGCTACTTGGATAAGCGTACCCATAGGCGATTCCAAGAAAGCGCTGCGCTCTTGCTTAAACTCTTGTTTCACCGCGGCAAGCTGACGCTCATCAACCTTGATTTCGGTCGAAAGGTTGTACAAGCCATTCAAAGCTTCAACTAGACGATTTTTTTGCGTCGTAACCTGAACGCCATGCACTGTTGGCTCGAGTATTGGACCAAAAGCGATGTTGTTCGTACGTAAGTAGGCATCCAGCTCTGAGCCAGAAAACTCTCCTAATCCACTGCGAACGGCGGTCATGGCAGCCAGTTCGTAGGCTGGATAAAGCGATTTATCTAGGGCCGCTTTACCCCCTTGGCTAGTGAAGTAGATGTAAGCGCGGCCACCGGCTTTTGCGTCTTTTTGGAACCAAACATCCACACCGTTTGATAAGGTGTAAACCTGAAAACCACCCGGAGCTTGACGCATACTAACGATGCTGCCTTCCTCTGCTGGTTGCAGGAAGCCTTCTGCTTTGGCGTTCATGCCCGAAGGCTTTTCACCAGCTTGTAGGTAGGCGCTGTTAAGCGCAGTGAATACATCAGCAAATTGCGCTTGCGTTTCACTTTTGCCCATGCCAATCACAAAGCTTGGTTGATTAGACAACAGTTCTTTTAACTGCGCGTTTACGCTCTCTAGCGTCGTTTTATCCAAAAAAGCTGCCAAGCTTTGCGCATAGCTCTCTTTCGATTGGCTTACGCTGGCTTGCTCCAATTGGAAAATACGCGCTTCCGCGTAACTATTTGGCTTGCGTTTGCTCCAATCAGAATCAAGATTTGCCAGTTCGCCATACCAGTTAGATGTGATGCTCTCTAGCTCAGCTTGTGTCACGCCGTAATCGCGAAGTGACGTCAAAGCACTGATGAAAATTTGGTGCATTTGTTCACGGCGGTCAGGCGAAAATGAGATACCCGCCGACATCAGGCGTTGGTAGTTCGAGTAGTAAGGCTGCGCATAAACGTATTGGTAAGGCTCGGCGGCATCATTGAGAAGGCTGATCAAACGCTGTTGAATCAGTTGAATGGCCACTTCGTCTCGCCATTCTGCGTGTTGCTGCTCGACCGTTTCGCGACGAAGATCGCCGCGTTCAATCACCAAATGCAAGCTTGGTGACTCCATCGAGTTGCTTGGCAGAATTTCGTCTTGAGTATTGAGTCGAATGTCACGACGCTTTTCGATGACGATATCTGAGGTACTTTCCCAGTTCGAGAACTTGTTCTTGATGATGTTAGCAAGCGACTTAGCGTCCACATTGCCCGTGACGATCAGCTCGGCATACTGCGGCTGATACCACTTCTCGTAGAAGTTTTTCAGCCCATTTGACGTCGCGTTCTCAATTGCATCACGAGTACCGATTGGATCATGCTCGGCGTAAGGCGTTCCTTCAATCGAAGCCTCATACGCGTGCATTGAAAACGACTTATCATCTGGATTGGCGCGTCGCCATTCACCCAAGACAACACCTTTCTCTTTTTCAACTTGAGCAGGAGCGAACTCTAAACCGTCGCCAATGTCTCGCATCCAAGTCAGGGCATCTTCAAGCTTATCGTTATTGGCCAAGTCAAGCTTATAGGACGTTTGCTGATAGGTGGTAAACGCGTTGATATCTGCGCCAAAACTGCCGCCAGATTGCTCAAAAAGCTTAACAACGTCGTTGCCGGTAAAGTGTGTGCTGCCATTAAATGCCATGTGCTCAACGAAGTGAGCGTAGCCTTTTTGATTGGCTTCTTCTTGGAACGAACCAATGTGCATCACCAAACGAACCGAAACTTCTTGGTCTTGAGTTGGATAGATGTGGTATTTCATTCCATTGGATAGCTGATTAACGTGCCAGTTGGCATCAGGCTGAATCGGCGTGGATTGTTGTGTCAGAGCACACCCTGACAACAATAACGCGGGGACTAACAATATACTGCGCATAACTATTGCCCATAACTATGATTAAGCCGATCAATATAATCCTCGTTCCATGACCTTCACATTTTTAATGGATTATTTACCGCTCAAGCATGATCTACATCACCTTTTAATGAAATCAATTATCATTTACAAAACACGACAAATCCTTACTTTACAAATACATAAAACAAGCCGCTCTCGTATTAGGTTCTTATTTCTTATAAAGCTCAAATTCGCGACATAGCGCCAGTATTTATTTTGAGCAGTAAAATATAATCAATCGATGATTTCGGCGTCAAAAACGCTTTTCAGCGACGACGCCGAATCATATACGAATGAAAATAACCAATAACAAACTACCCCGCGCTTTTAGGTAAATGGGTATTAAGCCCGACACTTAACGCCGCTTGGGTACAAAAAATCTAATAATCGCTGCTATGTTCAAAAATTTATCACTGAAGAATAAACTGGCTATCTCGGCCAGTGCTGCCATCATCCTTGGGGGCGTGTTAGTCGAAGGCTTGTCTTTTCGAGATTCGTTACAACGGTTGGATGCGGAAGTTGCCCAGCGTCTGGAAAGCACCAGCGCGTCATACAACCAGTACGTAAGTGACTGGCTACTCTCTAAAGAGCGAGCACTCACCTCCCTTTCTGATGAGTCAGAAAAACGAGCCATCGTGACGCACTTGAAGCAGGTACGAGATTCCGGCGCGTTCGATAACGTCTTCCTCGCTTACCCAGACGGCTCACAAAACAACGCCAATGGGGTGATTTTACCGCCAGGCAATAATGACCCTCGCAAGTGGGGCTGGTACACCAACGCCATTGCCAATCCATCGAAAGTCTTTATGGATAACCCGACCGTTGCTGCTGCAACTGGTGCGAATGTGGTGTCGCTCGGTAAGGCGTTACAACTGCACGGCCAAACAACTGTACTGGGTGCAGATGTCGAAATTGGAGATATTTTAAACAGCCTCAACCAAGTGATCCTACCGGGTGAAGGCTACATGTTTATTGCCAACGATCAGGGCAATATTTTCACCCATAACGACAGCAAGCTCCTAAACCAACCAGTTAGCAAACTGGGCTTAAACAACAACGACATCACCAACGCTGCACGCTCAGGCACTGAACGTCGCGTGTCGATCAGCGGCACCGATTATGTGATTTATGCGCGTCCAATTGAGGGCACCAAGCTCACGACGGTAACGGTGTTGGATCACAACTCGTTGGTTGCACCACTTTACGATGCCGTTTGGGATCAAATTATCGCGACGGCTATCGTGGTGATCATCTGTGTGGCGCTGTTTAACCTGCTATGTAACATCTTGTTCCGCCCACTCTACAACGTTTCGAATGCGCTTTCGCAAATCGCCAACGGTAGCGGTGATTTAACTCAACGCATCAAAGTAGAAAACCGTGACGAAGTTGGTGAGTTGGCTGAAAACTTCAACCAGTTTGTTGAAAGTTTACAGCAGCTTATTGGTCACATTCGTCACCAAGCGGAAGAACTCAGCCAACAATCAGAGCTGAGCACGACTCGCGCGAATCAGTCTGTTTCTGATCTGAACCATCAGCAACAAGAAATCACTATGGTGGCGACCGCTGTGACTGAAATGGCATCGGCAACGCAAGAGATTGCAGCACATGCAGAGCAGACGGCTAAAGCCGCTCAAGACTCTTCAGCAAGCACACAAAACGGTCATGAGTTGGTGATCAATTCCAAATCGTCCATCAATAATTTGTCTTCTGAAGTCAACCAGGCGAGCGTTGTCATCGGCGAGCTCAACCAGCACGCGCAAGACATCTCAACCGTACTATCAACGATTCGAGACATCGCAGAGCAAACCAACTTACTGGCTCTGAATGCGGCGATTGAAGCGGCGCGTGCAGGTGAACAAGGTCGCGGCTTTGCCGTTGTTGCAGACGAGGTTCGAGTGCTATCACAACGCACACACACCTCAACCGAAGAGATTCGCTCGACGATCGAGACTTTGCAGCAAACCACACAACGCGCTGTAACTATCATGGATAAAAGCTCTCAGCTCGCGCAAGGTTCAGTGGAAGACGCAGATCGCGCAGCACTGGCTCTGGATGAAATCAACGCGGCCGTTGCGCTGATCAGCGATATGGCAACGCAAATCGCGACCGCAGCCGAAGAGCAAACGCACGTAACCAACGAAATCACGCAAAACGTCACGTCCATTAAAGATGTGACCGACCACTTGGTGGTTGGCGCAGAAGAATCGATGAATCAATCTGCCGAGTTGAAATCGCAAGCCGAAGATCTCAACTCGAAAGTGGCGACGTTTAAACTGGCTTAAACGCCACATTAGGAACACACTTAAAAACAACAAACCCCGCTAGCCAATGTATAACTAGCGGGATTTATTTTTATGGCTCGGCGTTTTTATCACCGAAAGTATTCGTAAGACGTAAACCTACACCGCCACACACATCGGCGTGCCAGATATTGGGTCGTTAAACACTCTCGCTTGTAAATCGAACACCGACGCCAACATGCCTTCTGTCAATACCTCTTGTGGCGTTCCCTGCGTGACCAACTGACCTTTTTCCAGCACCACCAAATGATCGCAGTAACGGCACGCTTGGTTTAGATCGTGCAGCACTACCACCACGGTTTTGCCTTTGTCGTTCATCTGCCTCATCAGCTTCATCAGCTCCACTTGGTGAGAGAGGTCCAAGTACGTGGTTGGCTCGTCCAGCATCACCACATCAGTATCTTGCGCCATCACCATCGCAATCCACGCCCTTTGTCTTTGGCCGCCAGACAGCGATTCAACCGGCTTGTCAGCAAACTCAATCACGCCAGTATCTTGCATTGCTTGCTCGACCAAGGCTTTGTCTTGCTGACCTAACCTGCCCCAATGAGAGAGATAAGGCGAGCGGCCATACTCGACCAGTTTTCTCACTGTAATGCCCTCTGGGCTGACAAGGATTTGCGGCAGCAATGATAGCGAGCGCGCCAAGCGTTTATCGCCGTAGCTACTTAACGGTTTGTCGTCATACAACACTTGGCCGGAAGCTGGTTTATTGATGCGTACCAAGGTTTTTAATAGTGTCGACTTACCGCAACCATTTGGGCCAACTAGCGCGGTGATTTTACCTTGAGGAATCGACAAAGAGAGATCTGGAATGATGGTCTGTTTGCCGTACGCGACGGATAAGTTCTGCGTTCGTAACATGCTTACCAACCTCGATAACGATACAAAAGAAAAATGAAATATGGCGCGCCAATAACAGACGTCAGCACACCCGCAGGCAGCTCAATCGGCGGCTGTAAGCCTCTCGCCAAGCCATCGGCGCAAATCACCAACAACGCGCCAAGGGTTGCCGCAGCAGGAATCAACAACTTGTGGTTGTGACCAAACAGCAAACGCGCAAGATGCGGCGCAAGCAGACCAACAAAACTGATCGTGCCTGCCACAGACACGCTGATGCTCGCCAATAGCACGGCAGCAATCAACGCAAGAATTTGGATCTGTCTTGGTTTCGTGCCAAGTGTAGTGGCACTCTCTTCTCCCAGCCCCATCACATCTAGCCGCCATGCGAGCAAAAACGCCAATGGCAGCAGTAGCAATAAGGCACTCCAAATAAACGGCACTTGTTGCCAGTTTCGTCCCCACAAACTGCCCGTTAGCCATACCATCGCCGTGTTGATTTCGATAGGGTGCACAATCAGAAGAAAGTCGATACCGCTGGCTAAAAATGCGCTGACAGCAACACCAATCAGCGCCAAACGCGCTGGTGTTGGCTTCGAGCAATAAGCCAGCCCAGCAATAAAGCCTGCGGCAAGCAAGCCTCCCGCCATAGCGACCATCGGCAACAGTGCCACTGGCGCATTCGGATACAACACCAAGCAAGCGGTAGCCGCCAGCCCTGCCCCTGCGCTTATCCCCATCAAATCTGGGGAGGC
The DNA here is from genome assembly GCF_043103065.1 of Vibrio sp. YQ_11. Classification (NCBI taxonomy): domain Bacteria; kingdom Pseudomonadati; phylum Pseudomonadota; class Gammaproteobacteria; order Vibrionales; family Vibrionaceae; genus Vibrio; species Vibrio sp. YQ_11. Next base: position 215,900 of record NZ_JBICJM010000005.1, read on the forward strand.
AAGTGGATTACGAATAACGCCTTGCACTAAGACGCCTGATAGCCCTAATCCGGCGCCCACGCCAATGGCGAGCAACATTCTCGGCAGTCGATAGTGGTGAATCACAAAGTCCGAATCAGAGAAAGAAAACAGCAATGCAAAAACCTGTTGAGCCGACAAATTCGCCGCGCCAACAAACAGCGTGAGGGACGACGCAACCAGCAACAACCCAAGCAGTGCAATCAGTTTAGTTTGATTCATCATGATGATTTCCTCATTGCAATCGCGATAAAGCAAGGTGTGCCTAACAGTGCGGTAATCACGCCTACCGGCGTTTCGGCCGGAAAGGCAATCGCACGTGACAAAGCATCTGACCACGTCACCAGTGCCGCACCACACAAAGCGGAAACCGGAATGAGAATGTGATAGTTGTGACCAACAATCGGGCGTACCAAGTGCGGCACTAGCAACCCGACAAAGCCAATTGGCCCAGCAATCGCCACGCTAGTACCCGCCAACAACACAACCGCTAAGCCACTGATTAAACGGGTAAGACGAATGTTCCCCCCCAACCCGACAGCAACTTCGTCCCCCAACGCGAGTAAATTTAAGTTTCGCGCCAATCCCATGGCGAGCACCAAACCTAACGTCGCAAAAGGCCACAGTTGCTGCCACTGCTGAGAGTCCACCGCAGAGAGTGAACCCGTTAACCAATGCAACACGCTGTAAGCCATGTCGTCCGCCAAAATTACCGATGCACGAGTTAACCCTATCAGCAGCGCACTGATGGCAATGCCCGCCAACACCAAACGCAACGGGTGAGAACGCGCAGAGAAAAAACCACCCAACAACATGACCGCACCACCACTCAGTAGCGCGCCGAATACCGCATTAATGATTGGGTTCAATTGACTAAAAAACGGCACACCTATGGAGGCCAAGGCCATAAAACACGCCGCACCAGCATTAATGCCGAGAATGGACGGCGACGCCAAAGGATTGCGAGTTAACCCTTGCATCAACACGCCGGAAACCGCAAGCGAAGCACCAATTAATAACCCCGCATAGGCGCGAGGCGCGCGCAACGTCGCAAGAATTTGATGCAGCATATTGCCCTCATCAAACGCAAACCAATAGCTTGTAAGGTCACTGAGGCTCAAGGAAAAGTTGGACCAACCAAGCATCGAGACAACATAGCCTGACAGCGTACACAACGCCATAGCACTGACAAACAAGCTCGCTTTCCAATACGGTTTGTTAACCGAAGAGGGGCTTTGTGAAATTATCGACGCACTCATGAGCGCCCCAATAACGCTTCAAGGTTGCGGGCAATTTCTTCCGCCGCCAACATGCCGCGATTTAACGACCACAATTCAGGAGAGACTTCGACCAGTTGCTGCTTTTTCGCCGCAGTTAGCAGCTTAAATAAAGGATTTTTTTGCCATTCATCCACAATATTCGGTTGAGAGTAAAGTCCAACCAGCAACCAATCAGGGTTGGTTTTTAATAAAAGTTCGAAGCTGGTTGGGATATACGCATTGTGCTCAGAGGGAGCCAGCGGGCTTTGGATGCCTAGTGTACTCAAAACGCCACCAGCGTAAGAAACCGGACTATGCAGCCACATCCCTTTGTCGGAAACCACCCCAAACTGAATGGTTTCTTGTGTCGCAAAACGCTGTTTGAACTCCGCCATGGTCTGTTTGTGCTGCTCAATGCGTTGCGTCATTTGCGCTTGCTTGCCAATCGCCGCCCCGATTTTCTGTGCAGATTCGAGGTTTTCTTGATACGTCTCACCACGGCTTTTTAGCAGCAAAGTTGGCGCAATTCGCTGCAAATCTTGATAAATCGCGCGATGACGTTCGGCATCGGCAATGATCAAATCCGGCTTGAGCACCGCGATCGCCTCTAAACTCGGTTGTGAGCGCATGCCGACCGATTGCCAAGGCTCAATCTTGTCACGAACAGCAGGGATGACTCGTGTGGCATCGTTGTCATCGGCAACGCCTACCGGTGAGACATCGACGGCCGCCAGAGCGTCCACAAACGAAAACTCCAAAACCACAATACGTTGAGGTATCGCTTCTAGCTCAAAAGTGCCTTGCTCATCTTGCACGCTGCGCGCCTGAGAAAATGCGCTAAATGACATCAAAGCTGAGCTCAACAGCATCAACAAAACGGTTGAAAAGTGTTTGATCGTAAATTGTTTTTTATTTTTCATCTTGCTTTTTCCAGTGCTAAGAGTTTTCCATTACCTAAGATCGGCAAAGTCGCCAAGGTAAATTGGCGACTTTTCTTTTCAAACTCGGTGAACGAAACGCTTAAAACTGATAGTTCAGATCCAGCGTGTAAGAGCGTCCTGGAGCTGGGTACCGACCAACTGGGCTTGTATCAATCCCACGGAAGTAATACTCCTCGTCAAACAAGTTGTTTATTGCAACATTCATGCGTAACTTGCCTTTGTCGTCTTTGTATAAATCCGTACCTAAGTTGAAGTTCCACACCATGTAAGACGGCACTTTGCCAGTTGCACCTGTTGCGTCTTCGGCACTGGTGTTGGCGTTATCGGTATACGAATCACTGAAGTAGAAGCCCGATAGTGTGGTGTCCATGCCGTAAAACGCGTAGGTCGCATCCCAACCAAGTTGATGTTTAGAGGTGTAAGGCAGCTGGTTACCTTTATTCGCACCTTCTTCTTCAAGCGTGGCATCGAGGTAGTTGTAACTTGCGCCCAAGCTCAGAACAGGTAGAACTTCCGGCACGTAACGAGCAGAAAGTTCTAAACCTTGGTGAAGTGTTTTTCCGATGTTATCGAAGGTCTGCGTTGAGCTTTGCCATTGCAGTTGGTCTTCAAAATCGATGCGATAAAGTGCAGCGTTAAAACTGGTCGCATCTTGGGTGTAACGCGCGCCAACTTCGTAGTTCCAAGCCAGTTCGCTGCCTTCTTCACCCAAGCCTCGGATGTAGGCAATTTGTGGCGCACGAAGTGATTTTTGCGCGTTCGCATACGTTACCCACTGATCGGTCACGTTGTATGCCACCGTCAAACCCGGTAGCCATTCGGTCACCTTGTTGTCTGCCGTTTGCTTTTTACCGCGATCGGTAAAAGTCATGCGAACCGATTCAACACGCAGCCCTGGCGTTACCTTCAACGTATCGTTGAACAAGCCAATCTCGTTACTGACGTAACCAGCAAACGCATCCGTATCTAAATGCCAATCACGCGGCACTTTGGTTGCGCCACCAGCGATTGGAGTCTGAGTGAGTTTGTAGTCAATGTCTTCGTTAACATAACGAGTACCCACGATCCAGTTTTGGGTAACGGATTTTCCTTCACCAAAATACATCGCCATTTTCGGCTCTATGCCGTACACGGTAAATTCACGTGGAGAGGTACGAACGTCCGTCGCAGGCAGAGCCGGATCCGCCCAATGGCCACCCGCACTGTTAAAGCCCCACTTGAAAAGACGCTCTGATTTGTGACCAAACGTGAGCACTTCTAGCTCGGCACTGTCGGCAAATGGCAAATCGTGGATGTACTTAACACTCCAGCGCGTCGACTTACCTTCATAATCATCGTAAGGACGTTTCGATTGATGACGATCTTGCTCGTAATCTTGTGGCGAAAGTGCGCCCGGCATTTGCGTTTCAGCATCGTAACGTTGCAGGAATGCTTGAATCTCTTGAGTATCACTCAGTAGCCACTGTGCTTTAGCTTGAAAGTTCTTCACGTCCGTATCGGAATGTTCACGGAAGCTTTCGCCTTTTAGAAAGTTACCTTCCAACTGCAGCGCGAATGTGTCGCTTAACCAGCCACCCGTGCGTAGGTAAAAATCATTCAGCGGCGCATCACCACCGTCAAACACGGTAAGGCGGTTGCTGATTTCAGTTTGCCAAGTGTGTGGAATCGGTTTGGTCACTAGGTTGATCACACCACCGACGTTGTTTGGGCCGTACTGCACTGCGGCACCACCGCGTACAATGTCAATACGATCAAGCATCGACAGCGTTGCTGGGAAGATAGACTGACCAGTATGACCGTAAGGCGCGAGCGTTAGCGGCACACCATCCATCAAGAACTGAGCATGACCACTGCGGCTTGCTTTCAAACCACGTACGGAAATGTTAGGCAATACGCCCGTTCCGCTTTCATCCTGAACTTTAATACCCGGCACGCGCTGTAACGCATTATCAATCGAACCCGCTGCGGTTTTCTCAATTTGATCACGGGTAATGACGGTACGAGCACCTGGGTACTCTTTGACGTCTTCAATGTCAGAGTTGCCAATCACGCTGCCAGTGACAACCACCGTTTCCATCACGGTGGTTTCGTTTTTTTCAGCAGGAGCGGCAACTGCGCTCATGGAGGTGGCAGAAGCGATAGCAATCGCGAGCACACTGTAAGTGGTAGACAAACCAGCACGTACACGCACTTTACCGTCCAAATTCTGGTAAGACATTAAGGTCTCCTTTACGAGAAATTGAGCCTCGGGCAAAACATTTCCCGTAGGCTCTCGGGGCTAAAACATCCTCAATAAGAGGCAAAAATCGGCTAACGTGCGCCAACTACGCACAACGAGCCTAGAACTGGTATCCGTAGCTAAGCATGAACTCGGCTGGTGCGCCGTAGCCAATCTGGTTTAGGCCAGACGTGCCGTTTGTTGCGCCAAGAATGTATTTCTCATCCAAAATGTTGTAAGCGTTCGCTTGGATCTTGTGACGACCAGTGGTGTACGCCGCCATCAAATCCACCGTGGTGTAATCGCCAAGTGCGACGGCTTCGTCGTTACCTGCATAACGGTCGCCCACGTATTTCACGCCGCCACCCAAACGCCAGTTGTCATCCAATTGGTAAGTGCTCCAAAGAGAGAACAAGTGGTCTGATACATCGTTCGGCTTTTTGCCTGTGGCTTTGTCTTCTGCGTCCAAGTAGCTGTAACCCACAGAGATGTCCCACTGTTTGGTGATTTGACCGCGAGCTTCTAGCTCAATGCCTTGGTGACGTACTTCAATTTTGTCGATGACATCGCCGTCTACGTTGGTTTGTGGCTGCTCTTGGTCGATCTGGAACAGTGCCGCATTCAACATTAATGCGTTATCCAGCAGGTACGCTTTCGCCCCCACTTCTTTTAGGTCTGTATGGAAGAATTCCGCCAACTTTGGATTGATGTAGATGCCTGCGTACGGCAACTGCCAAGAGCGCGCTAAACTGGCGTAAACGGAGGTGTCGTAATTGATGCGGTATACCAAACCAGTGCGGTAGCTGACTTTGTCATCGTCCAATTTTTCCTTTCCTGCGCCCGCTTTTTGTTGTTCGAGATCCATCGAGTCGTAACGCACATTACCGATCACAGAAAGGTCGCCCCATGTGTACACATCTTGTACGTACACACCCGTGGTTGTGGTGGTATTGTCACGGAATGGTTTGAAGCCCGGATCGGGTGTTGGGCCCACAACTGGGTTGTAGATATTTTGCGGAGGAAGCGTTTTGTCACTTGCCAACGTCAGGTCGATATCAATTTGGTTGAAATCCGCGCCCAACATCAATTGGTTGTCGTTGGTTTCCCAAATCAGCTCAGATTGCAAAGTGGTTGTAGTACGAGGATCGTAACCAAAATTGTTCACGGTTTGAGACACTTCATTGCCCGTCACTTTGCCCTGACGCGTGCCTTTTTGCTCAAGTTCGATATGGTTGAACGCCGCTCGGTTGTTCCATACCCATTGATCGTTCAAACGCCATTCGTAGTCCACTGCAACGCGAAGACTGTCCGACTCCTGATAATCGTTCGTGCCACCAAAGTAAGTACTCACTGGCAAATCAACTGGCTTGCCATTTTTTGATGGCACACCACGATATGGCACTAATTCTTGATGGGCGTATTCCACGTCAATATCAATGGTGTGACCGTCCGCTGGCAACACGCGAATGGTCGGCGCGATGAAGAAATCGTTCGAATCAACATGATCGACGTAAGAATCGGCCTGACGGTATTCCAAGTTAATACGTCCGTTGACCTTGTCAGAAAATGCCATTGAGCTGTCGACTTGACCAACATATTGGCTGTTGCTGCCCACACTGCCTTTTACGTGGGTGAAGTTATCGCCGTTTGCGCGCTTCGTCACCAAGTTGATGATGCCACCTGCCGAGCCACGGCCATACAGCGCGCCTGCCGGGCCTTTCACAATTTCAACGCGCTCAACGTTCGCCAAACTGCGGTAAGACTGCAGCGTACCGTCGTCTCGCATGCCGTCACGGTACATATCATTGAGTGAATCAAAACCACGGATCATGAACTGATCGCGGCTGCCTTCACCCAAGGTATTATTGACCCCAGCCACCCCATCTAACGCATCCACTAAGCGCACCGCGCCGCGATCTTGCATTTCTGTTTTGGTCACCACCGAGACCGCTTGCGGCACATCAAGCCACTCGACGTCCGTTTTGGTGCCCGATTGAGGCATGTGTTCAGCGTAGCCTTCGTACTGGTGTCCGTAGACTTGAATGGTTTCGGTTGCTGATGGGGTTGAGTTTGTCTCTTCTGAAGCCACTGCGCTTGGTACCACTAGTGAAGAACCAATCGCGACCGCCAAAGGGGTCAGGGTCAATAATTTATTCATTCCATAATTCCGTTTAGTTGTTATAAAGCCAACAGATAGAAATAAGAACAAATATTATTTACATTTGCAATATTAATTTTATGCTCTATATTTATTTACCCTAAAAACACAAGCAACAACAAAAAATCAAACACAATAACAATAAAGACCAAACCTTCTGCCCCGTAGCCTCGCGAGAGGCACATTGGAAGCCGACTGTGAGCAGACAGTATCAACGTTAGGAAATGTTAGAAAATTAGGAAAGCTCATGAAATCTAAGATAATTATCGTAAGTCATGTCGTTAATGATGCAGTCACTCACGGCTTCGTGCCTGCAGCTAAAGCGATGGACCTCCACGTCGTTCTTATCACCGATCACAAGCTCAGCCATTTAGAGCTGGCAAGTCGTGATAGTCACTTTAATCCGGATGCCATTCTAGAGTGCGATGTCTTCAATCCCTTGGAGATCATCGAAACCATCACTGAGAATGAGTTAAAACCTGACGCTATTTTCAGCAATAGTGATCACTTACAAACTTCCACCGCCATCTGCGCACAATTTTTTGGTCTACCGGCCAAAGATTGGTCTGTCACGTTAAAGGCCAAAAACAAACACTTAACTCGACAAGTATTGAATGAAAAAGCCCTACCCAACACACAAAGCTGTTTGCTGCACCGCCATTCGAATGTGGCATTAGGCATGGCCTTCCCTGTCGTAGCAAAACCCAAAGAAGGCGTGGCGAGTTTAGATGTGCAGCGCTGTGACACCCAAAGCGAGCTCGATGCTTACTGCGATGCGTTTTGGCAAAAACACCCAAACGCCGCCATTCTGGTGGAGCAATTCCTTCAAGGGCCTTTGGTTACGCTAGAAACTTTAGGAGATGGTGAGCGCCTTATCGCCGTCGGCGGTTTTGATGTGTCGCTCTCTGAGCCGCCTTACTTTATCGAAACGGCCGCAGACTGGAACGGGCCAAACGGCATTGCTCACCGAGAAGCTTGCTTGGCTCAACTGAAAGCGTTCGGCGTTGGTTTTGGAGTTTGCCACAGCGAATTTATCATCACGGAAAACGGCCCAGTTCTGGTGGAAATTAACTACCGCAGCATTGGGGATGGTCGCGAATTCTTGCTCAACAATCTCGCTCACTTCGGTTGGTTTAGCACAATTTTGGGTCTGCATTTGGGCCGAAGATTGGATGGCGATTACCAAATTCATGGCTCAGCACACGTGCACTATGTGGTTGCGGAGCACAGTGGTGTGATTGATGGAGATTCGACATCCTTCATCCAACACGATGACGATGTCATCACCCAGCAACAGGTACTAAAAACCGCAGGAGAACTCTTCCAACAGAGTTATTCCAACAAGGATTATCTCGCCCGAATTTCGATTGTCTCGCCATCGGGGCGAAACCTCGACCAAGCGCTGCAGAACGCGCTTAGCAATTTCAATCTAGCTCCGACTCGCGAGGTGGCAGCATGAATCACAACGCTTTATATCTCACCCAACGATTGATCGATACTTGCTTGCGCGAAGACATGTTTGGCATTTTATCGAACGCCAAGTTCAGTAACGCCGCACCAAAAGGGGTAATTGTTCCTCAACGCGAGCAAGTCTGGCTAACCTTTGATAATCCGGATTTCACGCTCTATTTACCTGTTGTGCCAACGTATTACATGCAGCATTGGTGTTACGGCCAAGCCAATGGCGAAGCGCCGCTAGGTTGGTGGGTGGAGAGGAATGGCCAAGTCGAGCATCAGCAGCATTATCAAGAGTGGATTGCGCTACTAACGACACTGGCGCATGAGAGCTCTCACGAATTATTAGCGGGATATCTTCAAGAACTGGAATGCGCAGAGAAACACAAAGCACTGTGTGACCAAGCGTTTCGTCACCACGCCGACCACATTTCTCAACCAATATCCGAGCTTGGTTCTTGGCATAAAAAGCTACTGCTTGCCGACCAGATTGCTTCTTACCTCGACCACCCGTACTATCCAACTGCGCGGGCGAAGTTTGGTCTGAGCGATGAAGACCTTGCTAAGTACGCGCCCGAGTTCGCACAACGCTTTGCTCTGCATTGGATTGCGATTGAAAAATCACTGGTGACATTAACCAGCGAACAACCTGATTGCTGGCCGACGATGGAGCAAGTGGGGCTTCCTGCTGATTTTGCACTGAGCCACGTACTGTTCCCTGCGCATCCGCTCACTCTTCGCTCTTTAGAAGCCTTACCCGAAGGCATGATAGAAGCGCCGTTTACGTACCTAGACGTGACGCCAACGCTTTCCGTTCGTACTGTGGTAGTCAACGACGCGCCGCATATTCACATCAAAGTTCCGCTGATCATGCGCTCGCTAGGCACGAAAAATATTCGCTTAATCAAGCCTTCAACACTGTATGACGGCCACTGGTTTGAACGCCTACTCAGCCACCTTGAACAAACGGACGCCGACTTAAACAGTCGCTTGTTCCATTGCAACGAAAAACACGGTGGACACGTCGGTGAGGATAAAACCTTCGCGTACATCGTACGTGAGTACCCACTTACCCATTGCGAAGACAAAGCGTTAGTTCCGGTTGCCGCACTGGCAAGCCCAATGCCTGACGGTCGCTTGTTTTTAGAACATTTGGCGGAGCAGTACTATCAACAAGATACGCTGGCGTGGTTCAAAGATTACGTCGACCTATTATGCCAAGTGCACCTCACCTTGTGGCTTCGTTATGGCATCGCATTGGAGTCCAACCAGCAAAACGCCATCGTTGCATTTGATCAACAGGGCAAAATGACGCTCGCGATGAAAGACAACGACGCGGCGCGAATTTGGCCAGAGCGCTTCCACTTTGCAACAGAGCATGCTGCCCAAAAACACGGCGCAGGAACAAATCCCGTGGATTGTGATGAACTGCTCGACCAACGCATCAAAGTCGACAATGAATTGGCGCTCGGTCAGATGTTTACCACCATCACATTACAACTGGATATTGCAGCGATTGTAGAAGCCATGGCTGCGAAGGGCATTGCCTCTTCAGCATTGCTTTACGCCATCGTGGCCAAAAGCATTGCAGAACAACTCAACCGATTAGAAGGCGAAGGGTTAGAGACAAAACTGGCACGCGAGTTACTGCAAGAAGCACCTGATTTGTACGCCAAGTACTTGTTGAGCTCTGGCAGTTTGCTATCGAAAGAAGCCTCTGGCGCGAGCGACATCAATAAGTTCTATGGTTTGTCGGCTCCGAACTTCTTGCTGCTTTCTAGCGAAGAAGCGCAACGCGCCTATATAGAAGCCATCAAAAAAAGCGTACGTTAAACGATTATGACCAAACTCATCTACAGTGTGTTGTTGTGCCACTTTATCGCTGCGTTTGCAGCGTTAGGTATGCCGCTATTTCTACCCGTCGTATTGCCAACGTTAGGCGCAAGCATTGATGCGGACTGGGCAGGGGTATTGTTTATCCTACCCACGTTTTGTACTGCGTTGGCGGCGCGATTTTGGGGCAACTTTGCCGATCGCTACGGCCGCCGCCGCTCACTCTTGCGTGCACAACTTGGCCTTGCAGCAGGGTTTGCGCTGTGCGGCTTGGCAGACAACCTCGCTATGTTTGTGTTTGGTCTTATTGTTCAAGGAACCTTTGGCGGCACCATGGCCGCCTCGAACAGCTACTTATCTAGTCAAATTAAAGAAGCCAAAACACTCGGCAAGTCACTCAATAAAACCCAACTATCTGCTCGCTTGGCGCTGATCGTTGCGCCCATTGGGCTCGGCTGGAGCTTGTCCGAAACCAACCCGCTCAACGCGTACCTGTGGTTATGCGTTTTGCCTTTAATTGCGATGGGCATCACGCTAACACTGCCAGCGGATAAACCCGCCGAACAAAACCTCGAAAAGCCAAACTCAGAATCTCAGCAAGAACAACCTGTTGCAAAGAAAAACGCAATGCATGCCATTCGTTGGATCTTCTTTGCTCAGTTCGGGTTTGCGTTTTCTATGGTGGTGACCTTTCCTTATTTCTCGCCGTTTGTGCAGCAATATGGCATCACTAACCACGCATGGATCGGTTTTTTGTACGCACTGCCGCATGGCGTCTATCTGTTGCTGGCAGGCAAAATCCACGTGTTGTCAGATGGGCTGAATCGCCATCAACCGCTGCGCACGTTGTGGCTCGGGTTTGCATTGCTGGCCGTGAGCTCTGCTTTGCATTTGATTGCGTCCGAAACCGCACTCATTGCTGCGAGAATTATCTTCGGCATCGCGATGGTGTGTTGCTATCACGGATTGCATCAGCATCTTGCGAGCAATCTGGATCGCAAACTCAGTGGCAAAGTATTTTCTCGCTTTGATGCCATGTCCAAATGGGGTGGCGTGGCGGCGGGATTTTGCGCTTCTTTCATTTCTAGCTTGGGGCTACTTGAGGTTCCTTTCCTACTTTCTGCGATAGTCAGCGTAATCACCTTGATCGCGCTGGTTCTCCACTCAAAATTTGGAAATCAACATGTTACAAACTCAATCCTCTCAGACTAGCGAGTTGCGCGCGCATGATGTGCAGCTCAATCGTGAGAAAGCCCAACTCAACACGATAATGGGTGTTCTTAATTGTTACTTACGGGAATTTGCGTTACCGAATCAACAAGTGGAATGGCACTACCAATCGACATCGCTACCCCAAACGTTAAAACGCAACTATTCCGCCAAGCAGCGGGTAGCCGTTCATCTTTCTCAACAAAATGGCGTGCTGGTTTTGCCGATTCACTACGCGAGCAAACTGGGCAAAATCAAATTGGCAGAACTGCCTTGGGCGAAAATGCCGGGCTCTGGTTGGGCGAAATTGGATGCCACGCAAACTCTTACGCTTTTGCTTAACTATCTCAAGCAGGTGTTGGCGATCCCATTTAACCATGAGCTGATCGAACAACTGGAAAATAGCGTGCTGGTTACCGAGCAGTTTCTCAACGTCGCGCCCAAATCGCATCACAACGAGTTTATCGCTTCAGAACAATCTCTGATTTGGGGGCATACTTTCCATCCGACCCCAAAAAGTCGTTCGGGCGTCACCATGGATGATCTCTTAGCGTTTTCTCCAGAAGTCGGCGCGCAAGTCCCGCTGTACTGGTTTGAAGTGGATACGTCGTTACTTGATGTGCTGAGTTCCGACGGAGAAGCTAACCCTGCGCAGCGCATGCTACAACAGCTCGCGCCACAACACACCACCAGCTATGGGAAGACACTCTACCCTTGCCATCCTTGGGAAAGCTACACCATTTTGAGCAACCCAAGCGTGAAGCGTGCCATTGAACAAGGCAAGATCACGCCACTAGGTTTAGGTGGTGAAGAGATGCAGCCGACCTCTTCAGTTCGTACCCTCTACCACCCAGACATGGACTGGTTTGCGAAATTCTCCATCAACGTACGATTAACTAATTGCGTGCGCAAAAACGCGTGGTACGAACTCGACAGCGCCGTGCAACTCACGTCGATTCTCAAACCAATTCGAGAAAACGAACAACTGCACAACCCCGTATTTAAAGTGATGACAGAGCCTTACGCCACCACATTGAATCTTGAAAGTGTCGCTGAGCGTAAGTGGGACGACAACACCAAAGCGCGCGAATCGTTTGGGATTTTGTATCGCGAAAATTTCTCGCTGAGCGAAGTCGACATCTTAAAACCCACCCTCGCAGGCGCTCTGTTTGCTTACGACAAAAACGGCAACAGTTGCATTGCTCAACGCCTTAAACACAAAGCGCGTACAACGCAAAATCGCTATTCCGACATCGCGACATTGTGGTTTGAACGCTATTTGCATTGCCTAATTCCGGGTGTGTTTAACTACTACTTCAAACACGGGGTGGCGTTTGAGCCGCATTTGCAAAACTCCTTGATTGGCTTTGAGCAAGAGATGCCGTGTTGTGTTTGGATTCGTGATTTGGAAGGCACTAAATTACTGCCAGAGTTCTGGCCAGCAGAAACATTAACTGACTTGTCTGAACGCGCGCGACAATCGGTTTACTATAGTCGCGAACAAGGCTGGAATCGCATCGGATACTGCACCTTTATCAACAACATCAGCGAAGCGATTTTCTTCATCGCAGAAGGTGATGAGCCACTAGAGCAAACGCTGTGGAATGCGGTGCAAAGTGCCATTGTGCGTTGGCAATCAGTGAATGGAAAACAGCCGGAACTAGAAGCGTTACTGAATGGCGGTCACTTCCCAAGCAAAAATAATTTCACCACGCGTTTGATGCAAAAAGCCGATAAGGAGTCGGGCTATACCCAAGTCGCCGCGCCTTGGCAGCAACACGAAAAAGGAGCGCAACATGTCTAATTCCCTCTCCCTACCGACACGCGTTAGCCAGCAAGTTCACACGCTCGCACAGCAGCAAAATCAACCCTTGTGCGCGTACTTGTATGACCTAAAAGCCTTAGAAGAACACATCAAACAACTGCGTCACGTTTTGCCGAAAAATGTCGAGCTATTTTACGCAGCCAAAGCCAATCCGTCGGGCCCGATTCTCAACACGCTCGCGCCGTATGTCGATGGTTTTGAAGCGGCATCTGGCGGGGAGTTGACACACCTCCACCAGCAACAACTCGATAAGCCATTGATCTTCGGTGGCCCAGGAAAAATGCCAAGTGAATTGCAACAAGCGATTGAGCTGGATGTTGATGCAATTCATGTCGAAAGCCTCACCGAGCTGCAACGCATTGGAGCACTAACCGAGCGCCTCAACCGCCCTGCTTCGATCTTTTTGCGTATGAACATTGATATTGGCGACATCACGCTCAGCAAGTTGGCGATGGGCGGCAAGCCGACTCCTTTTGGTTTGGACGAGTCCGAACTGAGTAATGCTTTGATGTTGCTGCGCGATTTCCCGCAAGTGTCACTGAAAGGTTTCCATTTTCACTTGATGTCGCATCAGCTCGATGTTGAACGTCACTTAGCGTTAATGCAGCGCTATTTCCAAGTCGTGAAGGCGTGGCAACAAGAGTTTGAACTCGGTGAGCTGATGATCAACTTGGGTGGAGGCATGGGGATTAACTACCAAAACCCTGAGCAACACTTTCCGTGGATGGAGTTTTGCGACAAGTTGGAATTCCTCATCGCCAAAGAGCAAGTGCAAGACTGGACACTGCGTTTTGAATGCGGACGTTTCATCACGGCAGCATGTGGTTATTACGTGATGGAAGTGCTGGATATTAAGCAAAATCTTGGCGAAAACTTTGTCATCGCACGCGGGGGGACCCACCATTTCCGCACGCCAGCAGCGCAGAGCCATGATCATCCATTCGTCATCCTGAAAAGCGAGCAACACCATGAGATTTCTCATCCAATTCAGCATGCACAAGCAACTTTTGTCGGCCAGCTTTGTACGCCCAAAGATGTGCTGGCACGCAACCAACACGTCGCCCACGTCGATATTGGTGATTATGTTGTGTTTACCTTAGCGGGCGCCTATGCGTGGAACATCTCCCATCAAAACTTCTTGATGCATGAACCGCCGATCTTCCACTATTTCTAAACGGCATACTTCGCTTTACTCAAGCCCCAATCATTGGGGCTTTTTTATTCCACTCGGCACAGATTCATTACCATTAACCGCTTTGCGAAATAGCAATAATGCGTTTTATCAGCTCGTCGGGTTCCATTTTGGGATTGCGGTAAAAACGGAAGATTTCCGAGTTTATCGCTTGCTGAGCAACCGGATTGACCGCCATCGAATCAATCATACTCGGCACAGCGAGGTTGTGTTTAACGCCGTAGTGAAAGTCTTGATATGACTGGACCTGACACGGATTAAAATCGCTGATGTCGATATCGGTGCGTACCGGAATCGAGCCTTTTACCTTATTGAACTTGGCTTGAAACTCGACGTCTGCCAGCGCGCTTGCGGTTTGCTGAGCAGCCTCGGAAGAAAACGACTTGCTCGACATAAACACCAAGCTGTCCATGTTGTAGAGGAATACACCATCGCTGTCAGGCGTTGGGTAACAGCCGACCTCTTGCGGAACTGAGACTTGATTGGCGAGCAGCTCACCCAAAATCCAATCACCGCCGATTTGAAACAGCGCTTGGCCGTCGGCTAGTGCTTGGGTCGCCGTATCCCACTTGCTGTCGGGTAATTGGTTGTCGATCAACAAGCTCAGGCGGCGAAATTGCGTCAGCGCTTGACGCAGAGTGTCGCTGTCGATGCTGTCTCGCTCAAGTTTAACCATCGCATTGGTGTAGAACTCAACACCACCAGTGGAAATCACTAAATTCTCGAACAGTTGTGCGACTTGCCATGGTTGCTCACCGACCGCGATCGGCACGATGTCATTTTGCTTGGCGAGCTCCATCGCAGCGAACATCTCTTGCCAGTTTTTCGGTGCAGATAAGTTCAGTTGTTTAAGCAGTTTGTGGTTGACCCACAGCCAGTTCAAACGGTGCAGCGTCAACGGCAGGGCAATATAACCGTTTTGTGTTTTGTTGATTTCGATAGACAGCGGATAGAGCACCTCGTCCCAGCGCTGCCCATCGGCAATCGCGTTGACGTTGTGCAAAATACCGATGGCATCCCACGCCTTAATACTTGGTCCCTCGATTTGCGCGAAGCTGGGAGGATTGCCCGCCAGTGCGCGAGCTTGCAGTACCGTCATGGAGCTGTCGCCACCGCCGCCGAGCACCGGGCTTTGCAGTAGCTCAATATCGTGTTGTTTTAGCTGCTCTTTAAGTGTTTGCAGTGCTTGTCGCTCGCCGTCAGAAGTCCACCAATGTAAAAACTCTACCCCTTGTGGCGGCTCAGCGTGAGCGATGCAAGGAGCAAGCAGTAGTGGGAACAAGAATGCCAGTTTGTTCATAGTCAGTCTCTCGGGAAAGTCAGTGTGGCGCAGAGGCCGCCAAACTGAGAATGGCCAAGCGACAAACTGCCGCCGTGAGCCTTTGCAATGCTCTGTGAAATGGTTAAACCCAACCCACTGCCTTCTTTATCGTTGCTAGCGCGAAAGTAAGGTTGGCAGAGCTTTTCTAATAACAGGTCGTCAACGCCATTGCCGTGGTCTTCAATCTGAATCTGGATCGATTCCGAGTTTTCACTCAGAGTAATGTCTGCCTGATGGCCATATTTGAGTGCGTTATCGAGCAGATTCTGAATGCAGCGCTTAATCGCCAATGGTTTACCGGCAAAATGGGTGCGGATTTCACCGTGGATACGAATAGTGTCCGGCGCATCGGCGATGTTGGAGGAGATGTGCTGGATCAGTTGAGTAAAGTTGATCGATTCGATTTCCTCGTGGATATCGGTCTCTTTAATGCATTGCAATGCACCTTTGACCATCAAATCTAGGTCGTTACTCAGTCGAGTAAAACGCTCTCGGTCGATGTCGTTGTCCAACATTTCCGCTCGCAGTTTCAAACAGGCAATCGGAGTTTTAAGGTCATGCGAAATCGCGCTGAATAGCATCTCGCGGTCTTTAATGTGGCTGTCGATGCGCCTATTCATTTTGTTAAACGCGCGTACCGCTGCTTTCAGTTCGTTACTGCCTCGCTCAGACACTTCGGGTACGTCTAAGCGGCTCGACATCAGCGTCGCGGCTTTCGCTAGTTCGCGAACTGGCTGAATTTCTTTTCGGACGATAAACCAAGTACACAGCAACAGTAGCAGCGCGGACAATAATAGCGTCAGCCATTGGCGCAGCTCAAAATAGTTGGTTTCTAGGTTGATGTAAGGCGCGGGCAGGACTGCTGCGAGATAGAACCACTCGTTTTGTGCCACTTCGACCTGCATCACCAGAATAGGTGGATTGAGGTCGCCAAACGATAGTGAGTAATGTGCCCACAGTAGCGGCAATTCGTCGATAGGTAGCTCGTTGTTGAATACCTTGAGTTTGTCGCGCTGGGTGAACTCTACCTCGATGTTAGGAATGCCGCTCAGCTCGCTTTCCAATACCTCGCGAACTTGGTTGATGACTAGGGTTTTGCGTTCGCTTTCCGGTAGCGGGTCGACATCAATCTGGTGATTGTTGAGTGAGACGAAAAAGCGTGTGCCGCCCATGTTGCGTAGTTGATTGAGCACCAAGTGGCGATATTCAGAAGGCAGGGTTTGAAAGAAGGCGATGGTGGAAGAGGCGCTTAGCGCGAGGCTTTTGACCGTGGTGCTGAGGCCTTCTTTGTCTCGCTCGCTGGCGTGTTGATACCAGATAATCCCCGACAAAACCTGCGCCAGAATGATCACCAACAGTAAGAAAAGGCTGGTGCGAACCACCAGTGACCCCGTCCAACGTTTAATTCTCATAATGCACGTCCGTGGTCAGCATGTAGCCTTTGTTGCGTACGGTGAGGATCAGTGAGCGGTCTTTATCTTCAAGGTGATGACGCAAGCGGCTTATTTGCACGTCAATGCCGCGTTCAAACGGGTCGGCATCGCGTCCCCAGATCTCGCGCGCAATGTCATCGCGAGACAATATTGATTGCGCGTGGTTGACGAACAAGCCGAGCAGTGACAAGTCAGCACCACTGAGTTGTTTGACCTCACGGCTGGCTGTGTGGGTCAACTGGCGGGTTACGGTATCTAACAACCAATCGTCAAAACGCACTTTACGCGTCAGTTTGCTATTGGCGGTCGTTTGGCTGCGTCTCAGAATCGTTTTGATGCGCGCGAGCAGTTCTCGCGGGCTGAATGATTTGGTGATGTAGTCGTCAGCGCCCATTTCTAGCCCTGCGACTCGGTCGGCTTCTTCAGTGACGGCGGTCAGCATGATGATCGGGATATCGGAGTTTTTGCGCAGTTTCTGGCACAGGGTAAAGCCGTCTTCACCGGGCATCATAATATCGAGGATGATCAAATCAGGATGGTGATCGTTGAGCAGTTGCCACATCACGCCGCCGTTTTCCGCGCAAAGCACTTCAAACCCTGCGCGGCCAAGGTAATCTGACAACGCTTCGCGAAGGTCGAGGTTGTCATCGACGACCAGTATCTGCTTGTTTTCCATCCTACTTTCCCTGTGTCCGTCCCTGTGCCTGCCCCTGAGTTTGGCGCTGGCCAATATGATGCATTCTTAAACGCCCATGCACAATCGAGCCGATTACAATTTTCACTTCTCGGTGTAAGAGATTTGTAAGCGGCCACTTACAAACTGATTGCCTTTTGTAACCTTAGGCGCCGCCTTGCTCGCTATGATCATCCTGACCTTACGTGAAACAACATGACCTGAAGGAATCAGGTCCTACAACACTGGCATTCGTCAGGAGGAAACCATGTTTGCAAGTATATTTGGACAACTACAAAAAATAGGGCGGTCGTTGATGCTGCCTGTGGCGGTGTTACCAGTGGCCGGCTTGATGCTGGGTATTGGTAACGCGGGCTTTGCGTTTATTCCAGACGCGGTCAACAAAGTGATGCTCGCCGCCGGTGAAGGCGTGTTCGGCAACATGCAGTTGATGTTTGCGGTCGGTGTGGCGCTCGGGTTATCAAAAGGCAATGACGGTGCCGCTGCGCTCGCTGGCTTAGTTGGCCTAATTATTATGAACGCATCGCTCGGTATCGTGACTGGTCTGCGCGGCCTAGAAACTGACGCCACCATCATGGGCGTTGAGACGCTGCAAACCGGGGTGTTTGGCGGCATCTTTATCGGTGCGGTCGCGGCAATCATGTACAACCGCTTCTACAACATCAAACTGCCGGAGTATTTGGGCTTCTTCGCGGGTAAGCGATTTGTGCCCATTGTCACGGGTTTATCGGCGATCGTCGTTGGTGCGATTCTCGCGTTTGCATGGCCACCTGTCGGACAACTTCTTGATGCATTCTCTCATTGGGCAGCGTACCAAAACCCTGTACTTGCGTGGGCGGTTTACGGCGCAGGCGAACGTTCTTTACTCCCGGTTGGTTTGCACCACATCTGGAATGCGCCGTTCTTCTTTGAAGTTGGCAGCTATGTAGACCCAGAAACCGGCAAAGAGTTTACTGGTGAGCTCACTCGCTTCTTCGCGGGCGATAAAACCGCAGGTTATCTGTCTGGTGGCTTTATGTACTCCATGTGGGCACTACCAGCAGCGGCACTGGCGATTTACCACTGCGCGTCTCCTGAGCGTAAGAAAATCGTCGGCGGTTTGATGATGTCTGCGGCGTTGACCTCTTGGTTAACCGGTATCACAGAGCCAATCGAATTTACCTTCTTATTCGTCGCCCCAGTGCTGTACGTGATCCATATTTTCCTAACTGGTATTGCGTTTGCGATCACCGCATTTTTGGAAATCAAACACAGTACTGATTTTGCGCACGGCGCGATCCAGTTCTTCCTTTACTACCCAATGTCGAGCAACGCGTGGATGTTCATCATCATCGGTCCAATCTGGGCGACGCTGTACTATGGCTTGTTCCGCTTCCTAATTGTGAAGTTGGATCTGAAAACGCCAGGTCGTGAAACCGACATTGCAGAAGTGAAGATTGCCGGACAGCCTGATGAAATTGCGGTGGATGTAGTAGCAGCATTGGGCGGCAAAGCCAACATCAAGTCAGTCGATGCGTGTATCACTCGTCTACGTGTCTCGGTGAAAGACATCGCTAACGTTGATGTTGCTAAGCTAAAAGCACTTGGCGCGCGAGATGTGTTAGTGATTGGCGACAGTTTACAAGCGATTTTCGGCACGCAGTCTGACTCAATTAAGTCAGAAGTGCACAGCGTACTCGCCACCTCCTGATCTTACCTCCCCCAATCTAGGTAAGATTTGCCAACCTCCTTGTGAGGTTGGCTTTTTCGTTTTTGGGGTAAAAAAAGCGAAGCCAACAACCAGCCCTACTTCGCCGCCGCGTTGGTTAAATTGCCCAGCACGCCGCTGATTTTGTTCAATACCTCGTCGCAGCCTTCAATATGATGGCGCTGCTTTAAATACATAGGATCGTTGTAAGCTAACCACGTTTTGCCTTCAGCATCTTCATACACCAACACTTTTTGGGGTAAATCGAGCGCCACTTGCTGCGCACAGATCATCAGTGGTGTGCCCACTTTAGGGTTTCCAAACACGATAACTTCGGTTGGTCGCAACGTCATATCGACTTTCGTGGCGTTCTCTTGATGGTTAATGCGCGCAAAGACGTTCAACCCTTTTTCTTGCGCGATAGCGACAAATTTATCCGCCGTATCTTTTGCTGAATGCGTGCTCGCAACGGTTACCACACCCTCACCAGCCAACGCACTCAATGACGTCAACGCCACGACCAACCCGATGATTACTTTTTTCATTTGTCGTCCCTTCCTCTCTCTGAGTCGAAAACTAGATATAGAAAAACCAAGTGTAGGAAAACTATAGAAGTCAGATTCCGCTATCGCGAATTGCACTCTACCCACTCAAGAGTCGACCGTGTAACACGGATTAATTGATTCAGATTAATAAAGCGTTAACTAGCTGAGCATCAAAAGCGTGAAATACGTAACATTTGCAGCCTATTTTAGTAAGAAAGAGAAAAGTAGTGACACGCGATCAATTTGAGTTATTAGCACCCGGTGGTGATTTAGATTCCATCAAAGCCGCCATTGCCGCTGGCGCCGATGCAATTTACTGTGGGCTCGACCGCTTCAATGCTCGTAACCGAGCGACCAACCTCACCTTAGATAACTTAAATGGCGTGTTAACGTTAGCCCATCAGCACAGCTGTAAGATTTTCCTAACGTTGAATGTGCTGATTTTAGAAAGTGAAATTCCGGCGATTGTTCGCTTACTCAGCCAACTGAACACCACCAAAATCGATGGCGTGATCGTGCAAGATCTCGGTCTGGCCTACATTCTCAAACATCACTTTCCCGATTTGGATGTGCACGCTTCAACGCAACTGAACACGCATAACGAAGGCCAGATCCTCTTTCTCAACCAGCTCACCGCAAGCCGAGTAAACTTATCTCGCGAACTTAACATCGATGAAATAAAACATCTGGCGCAATTTGGTCGCGAGCACAACGTAATGATGGAAGTGTTTGTCCACGGCTCATACTGCATCGGATTCTCCGGAATTTGCTACATAAGTTCCGCTCGCAATGGTGCATCAGGTAACCGTGGACGCTGCAGCCAACCTTGTCGCGAACAGTACGAAACGACCAAAACAGGCAACAACTACCCACTCAATATGAAAGACAACTCCGCCTTTGGGGACTTGAAAGCGCTTGCCGATGCTGGCGTGTATTCATTAAAAGTGGAAGGACGAATCAAGAAATCGCACTACGTCTATACAGTGGTCGATAATTGGCGTCAGCAAATCGATCGCTTGTGCGAGGGTTTGGAACTCTCTGAAGACACCACCGAGTTATACACGGTGTTCAACCGCGATTTCTCCAACGCATTTTTGCAAGGTGATTTCGGCAAGGCGATGTACATCGACAACCCGCGCGACCACGCTGTAAAGCATTTTTCGAAGGTTTATCAATGCCAGTCTGCTGATGATGTGCAAGCGGTGAAAAAGAAACTCTACGACGACAAAACCGCGATCATTGAGAAAGTGGCAGAGCAAACTAAGTCGTTCGATGTCGCTTCGACAGAAGTATCCGGCAGCAGCTTGAAAGGGTCGATTGATGTGCCAACTCTGCCAGCGTTACCTCAACCAGAAACTCGCCAAGGTGCGCCAAAATTATCGGTTCTGATCTCGTCAGAACAAGAAGCCATGCTGTGCGAATACCAAGACATTGATGTTTACTATCAATTGCCAATGGGATTGTCTGGTGAACTGAGCGCGATGATTGAATTGTTCCAAGCTAACCCAATGCTCAAACCTTGGTTCCCTGCCATTTTGATTGGCGAAGACTACCAAGCCGCTCGTGTATTTTTGGAAACCATCCAACCTGAATTGTTGATCACCAACAACTCAGGCGTCGGCATGATCGCAAAAGAGCTCGGCTTAGGCTGGGTGGCAGGCCCACAAATGAACACGGTGAACTCATACGCGTTTAAATGCCTTCAAGACGAGTTCGCGGCAAGTGGCGCGTTTGTTTCTAACGAGCTGAATATGAAGCAGATGCGCCATATCAAGCGTCCGAAAAACATGCGCAGCTTCTACAGCATTTATCATCCAAATACCCTACTCACGAGCCGCCAATGTTTGTTCCAACAAACCGAAGGATGCCGTAAGGTGAAGGTCAATAAAGGTTGTTTGAAACGCTGTGATAAACGCACGTCTATCATCAACTTAAAAGACAATCCTTACGTGGTGCAAAAACAGAAAGGCAGCCACAATTCAATCTACAGCGAGCACAACGTCTTAAACCTGCAAGTGCTGCACGATCTGCCGCAGTTGTTTACCGATGTGTTGATCGACCTGCGTGATATCCAGACCGAAACGAAAGTCTCAGCAAGCAAACCTGAGTTGATTGACGCGTTCTTAGCTCTACTTGAAGAACACAGCGAACAAACCGTCCAAACGCTGAATGCCATGATTCAACCAACAGCCAACGCGCAGTATTTGAAGGGGTTGTAGGGTTTGATTCGAGAGCTAAACCCAAAACAGCCATGCAATCATGGCTGTTTTGGGGCCTGTGTTCACTTGGAAGGATACCAAGTAGAAAGAGCATTATGCGCGGCTGGTTTGTTTGTAGCGGTCAAAAATAACAGCAGCAAGTAATATTGCACCGCGAACGACGTATTGCGCGAATGGTGACATGTTAAGAAGGTTCATTGCATTTTCGACTGTACCCAAAATCAGCACGCCAGCAATCACGTAAGAGACTTTACCGATACCACCTTTTAGCGACACACCACCAAGGACACAGGCAGAGATAACCACCAATTCAAAGCCCACAGACGTCATAGGCTGACCACTGGTCATACGCGCCGCCAAAATAACCCCCGCCAATGCCGAGATAAAACCAGACACGGTGAAGATAATCATCTTAGTTTTCACTACATTCACACCCGCTAAGCGAGCCGCTTCTTCGTTGCCCCCAATCGCGAGCGTGTTACGACCATAAACAGTGCGATTCAGCAAGAAAGCAAAAACTCCAAAGGTAATGATCGTCAACCAAATAGGCGTTGGGATACCAATAAATGATGAGTTACCCAGTGCAAAGAAGCTCTCTTCTGTGATGCCCACCGCTTTACCATCTGAGATGATGTAGCCCAAGCCTCGTGCTATCTGCATGGTCGCCAAAGTGGTGATCAGTGCGTTGATTTGCAACTTAGCAATGACAAAACCGTTTAACAGGCCAAAGGCAACGCCAGAAAGCAGACCTGCGCCCACACCAAGTACCACGCTGCTAGTTGCGTTGATCGCGACGGCGGTAACCACACCTGAGCAAGCAATGATGGACGCGACCGACAAATCCAGATCACCGCACGCCAAGCAAAACAGCATGGCACACGCCACCATGCCACTCATAGAGATCGCCAAACCCAGACCTTTCATATTGATGAACGTCGCAAAGTAAGGCACAAAGAAAGCACACAATAAAAACAGACCAGCGAACACCATCAGCATGCCGAATCGGTCCCAAATCCCAGCAAAATTCCATGAACGCTTCGCGTCCTGTTGTTCTAGTATTTTCGTAGAGCTTGTTACAGACATAGGATATTCCTTTATTATGCAGCAGCTTGGTTGTTGCCTAGCATGGCTAAACTCAAAGCAGTTTGTTCTTTAAACTCATGGCGCTGTAGTTCACCTGTTACCGCACCTTCTTTCATCACCATTACGCGATCGGATATACCAAGAACTTCTGGCAAATCACTCGACACCACCAGCACAGTGACACCGCGCTCAGCAAGATTGAAAATCAGTTCGTAGATCTCTGATTTCGCACCAACGTCAATACCTCGTGTTGGCTCGTCCAACAAAATCACACTCATATCGGTGGAGAGCCAGCGACCTAAAATCACTTTTTGTTGGTTACCACCAGACAACTGCCCTATAGCCTGTTGTAGTGAGGCGGTTTTAACGTTCAAAGCCTTACGTTGCTGCTCTGCGTTGTCTCTTTCCCATTTGAAATCGATCAAACCGCCCAATTTCAAATTCCATGGACGAGCACTGATGTTGGTGTTCTCTTCCACCGAGAGAATAGGAACGATAGCGTCCGCTTTACGGTCTTCAGGGCATAACGTAATGCCTGCGCGAATCGCATCTTGTGGACTTCTGACACTGATGGGCTGCCCATGAATGTAAATTTGTCCAGCTTGCGCTTTTTCCGCGCCGAAAATGAGACGGGTTAGTTCTGTTCGCCCTGCCCCAACTAAACCAAACAGACCCAGAATTTCACCTTGACGAATATCGAGTGAGACTGGTTGGGTTAACCCTTTTCCTTCAAGGTTTTCAATGCGTAGGCCACTTTCGCCTAGAGAACGCGAACGGTAGTTGTAGATATCGTTGATTTCACGACCGACCATCAGCTCAACCAATTTTTCATGGGTTAAATCGGTCATGTCGTCAAATGTTTGTACATGTGTCCCATCTTTGAAGATGGTAATGGCATCGCACAAATCGAAGATCTCTTCCATACGATGGGAAACGTACAGAATGATTTTGCCGTCATCGCGCAATTCGCGAATAACTTTGAATAAGTTTTGAATCTCGCGTTGAGACAAACTGCTGGTTGGTTCATCAAACGCGATAATCTGAGCATTGCGGCTTAGTGCTTTGGCAATTTCCACCATTTGCCACTGGCCGATAGAAAACTCTTTAAGTGGGCGAGAAGGATCAAAATCCTCCCCCAAACGTTTTAGCTGTTCTCGCGCTCGGGCGTTCAATGTTTCCACATCTACACTGCCACCTTTTGTTGGCAACTGACCTAGGTAGATGTTTTCTGCCACACTAAGCTCAGGTACCAAGTTCAGCTCTTGGTAAATAATGGCGATACCTTGCTCAAGCGCATCAGTCGCTGAGTTGAACACCAAAGCTTTACCATCGACGACCAACTCGCCTTCAGTAGGTTGGTGTAAGCCACTGAGAGTTTTAAGCAACGTTGATTTACCTGCACCGTTTTCACCCATTAGCGCATGAATGCTGCCTTTGTTGGCGCGAAAACTAATGTTGCTCAATGCCTTAACTCCTGGGAAATGCTTCGATATGTTGCAAAACTCAAGGTAAGAAGGGGAATTTATCATGATCATTCTCTCCGTTTCCCGAAAGAGCGGCGGTCATTGCACCGCCGCAAATAGGCTTAAAGACCTTTTTTCTGTAGCTCTTCACGGAAGTTGTCGCGAGTGATCAGCACAACATCGGTGACTTCCACAAACTTCTCTGGCTGCACATCTTCTTTCACCCATTTGTATAGTGATTCGATGCTCTTAAAGCCGTGCACGTCAGGGCTTGGCAATAGTGAGCCAAAGAAACCCGTAGCGTTTGACTTCGCCAATTCATTCACGGCATCGACACCATTAATACCAATACCAATCACGTTTTCAGCGGCAAAACCTTGGCCTTCAGTCGCGCGTACACCACCTAAAACCGTGTTGTCGTTCATACCAACAATCAGCCATTGCTTAACCTTTGGATATTGAACCAACAGTGAGTTAGCGGCATCTAACGCACCTGGGATGTCATTCGTTTTGGTCGGAACACGGTAGATTTGAGATTTAGGAAAGCCAGCATCTTCAAGTGCTTTTACAGAACCATCCACACGGCGACGAGCGGTATCTAGTTCGTCAGCAGTAATGGCCATAACACCTGTTGTAGCGGCATCCCATCCACGATTCGTCATCTCCTTAAACAGCTCTGAGCCCTGACGGTAACCAATTTCACTCGCCGCCATCATCACTAAAGGCACCTCTTTCATCGGTTCGCCTTTCGCGTTTAGAAACTGATCATCAACGGTAATAACTTTCAAATCGTAGCTTTTCGCTTTGGCCATAATCGCAGGGCCAAGCTTTGGATCTGGCGTACAAATGACAAAGCCTTTCGCCCCGCTGGCAGCAAGCGTATCAATCGCATTCAGCGTTTTTTCACCATCAGGCACGGCCATCTTGACCAATTCAAAATCGTATTGCTTCGCTGCTTTTTCCGCAAAAGACCACTCGGTTTGAAACCAAGGCTCTTCCGGCTGCTTCACGAGGTAACCAAGTCTGACGTTATCGTCATTGGAGCCAAAAAAAGCGTTAGCAGAGGCACTGAGCATTGTCATGCCAGATAGGGCAGCGATTGTGAGTAGTTTTTTTAATTTCATTGTTATCCATCCACTGGTAGAGGTGAGTGTTCGCTGTACATATTTGTGCATCCTTGACCATTTGTTAGTGATAAAAATCACAGCGGAAAAATGTAGCAATTTTGTCCATTCATTTAGCTACAGAGGCTATGAAGCAGCTCTCAATTGTGCGACTAGCAACTTTCAAATATCGCTCAAACCCCAAAGCAAACGTTAATCATGGTCGAAAACACTTAATTTTTGAGCAATATATAAAGGTGTTAAAAAGGACACAAAAAACACCCAGTGACGTTTTTGTCCATAAACTTAGCAACCCTATTTATGGGATAACCCACCTGCTCTGGCTATAACAACAAGTAGATTTAGTTTGCTGACCAAAAGTTGGAGTTGTCATGGACACAATAAATACACATCAGCAGCATGTAATTGGTTTGGACTTCGGATCGGACTCCGTACGTGCGCTTATTGTTAATGCCGAAACAGGCCAGGAAGTTTCCTCGTCTGTGGTGTACTACTCACGATGGATGAAGGGGCTATATTGCCAACCCGCGCAATCGCAATTCAGACATCACCCGCAAGATTATTTGGATGCAATGACCAGCGCAATCCAAGAGGTACTGGCGACAGTGCCACAGACTCTGGCCGATTCTGTTGTCGGCATAGGCGTCGACACAACAGGCTCAACACCAGCTCCAATAGATGAAAACGGCACTGTTTTGGCGCTGCTTCCTGAGTTTGAGCACAACCCAAATGCAATGTTCGTCCTCTGGAAAGATCACACATCCGTAGCCAAAGCAGATCGAATTAATGAACTCGCCCATTCGGGAAAATTCACCGATTACACGCGTTACGTCGGCGGTGTGTACTCTTCAGAATGGTTTTGGGCAAAAGCGGCTTGGGTCAGCGAACAAGATGAACAAGTTGCAAAACGTGCTTTCAGCTGGGTTGAGCTGTGTGATTGGATCCCAGCAATTTTGGCTGATACTCAACATCCACAAAAATTGCGTCGTGGCATCTGCGCTGCGGGACACAAAGCGATGTGGCATGAAAGCTGGGGCGGACTACCTGAACAAGCGTTTTTAAGCGCAATTTCACCGACGTTAGACGGTATTCGCAACCGTATGTTCACAGAAGTCTTTACCTCCGATCAGGCGGCCGGGTACCTATCAAAAGCATGGGCAATAAAATTAGGCTTACCAGAAGGCATCGCGATTGCAATCGGCGAGTTTGATTGCCACATGGGCGCCGTTGGTGCCGGTGCTGGTGCCAACGATTTAGTTAAAGTCATTGGCACTTCTACCTGTGACATTTTGATGGTTGAATCACAAAACGTCGGTGACCGCACTATTCATGGTATTTGTGGTCAAGTCGAAGGCAGTGCCATACCCGAGTTGCTAGCACTTGAAGCCGGACAGTCCGCTTTTGGCGACATGTATGCCTGGTTCAAAAACGTCTTAATGTGGCCACTACAGGCTTATGCCGAACACAATCCAGACTTTGCCTTAACTGCCGAAGAAATTGCGTCAGAACTTTTGCCGATGCTCTCGCAAGCTGCCGAGCAGCAAGGTATCGACCAATATACTCCGGTTGCAATGGATTGGCTCAATGGCCGCCGAACCCCTTACGCGAACCAGCGCCTTAAAGGTGCAATATGTGACTTAAACCTTGGTAGCTCATCGCCTGCAATTTTCTCCGCACTCGTAGAATCCACTGCGCATGGCGCAAAAGCGATCGTCGATTGCTTTATAGAACAAGATGTCACTGTCGAACGCGTCATCGCCATTGGTGGCATTGCGCAAAAATCCCCTTACGTGATGCAAATGTGCGCCGATGTGATTGGTCGCGACATCATCGTGGTCGAATCAGATCAATGTTGCGCATTGGGGGCCGCGATTTTTGCAGCCGTCGCAGCTGGCGTTTACCCGACGACCAAATCAGCACAAGCCGTGATGGCAAGTCCTGTTCGTCAAACCTACTCACCAACACCAAAAGTGCAAACATTACGAGCACAGCGTTACGCGACGTATCGCGAACTTGGGCAACACATGGAGCAGATTGCGGAGTTTCACCAATCGCAGGAGCGTGAAGATGTCTGAACAAATCGTCTGGAATGATGCGGACTCATTGGTCGAACGAATCAAAACGCTGCGTCACCAAGTCTGGCAAGCCAATATGGATTTACAACGCCATAACCTTGTGACGTTCACGTGGGGCAATGTGTCAGGCATCGATAGAGAATCTGGATTGGTTGTTATCAAACCTAGCGGTGTTGAGTACTGCGAACTGAATGCTGAAAACATGGTGGTGGTCGATCTGCACGGCCAAGTGGTTGAAGGGAAACTCAACCCATCTTCCGACACGGCCACGCATCTAGAGCTTTATCGCCATTTCCCGGAGATTGGCGGTATCGTTCACACCCACTCTCCTCAGGCAACGGCATGGGCACAAGCAGGCAGGGCCATTCCCGCGTTGGGCACAACTCATGCGGATTATTTCTACGGACAAATTGCGTGCACTCGCGCCTTGAGCGACGAAGAGATCGCACACAACTACGAGCTCAACACTGGCAAAGTCATCGTCGAAACCATCGGTGATTCAAACGTTATGGCGTCTCCCGGAATTTTGGTCAAAGAACACGCACCTTTTACTTGGGGTAAAAGCCCTGCTCAAGCGGTTCACAACGCCGTAGTAGTTGAAGTGGTCGCAGGCATGGCTTTGCAAACACTGCAAATCAATGCCGAGGTAGACACTCTTAACCCTTCGCTTCTCGACAAACATTATTTACGTAAGCACGGCGCGAACGCCTACTACGGTCAAAGCAAAAAATAAGGAAACATGATGAAGATTTTCAACGACAAACAAGTATGGTTTGTAACAGGCTCTCAGCATCTTTACGGCCCACAAGTATTGGAAAGCGTTGCGCAAAACAGCGAAGAAATCATTGCAGGATTAAATTCGTCTGATGACATTTCAGTTTCTATTGCTAACAAAGGCACGGTAAAAACACCGGATGAAATTCTCGCAATATGCCGCGCAGCCAATAACGATCCTGACTGTATCGGCTTGATGCTGTGGATGCACACTTTCTCTCCAGCCAAGATGTGGATTGCCGGCCTAACCCAGCTAAATAAGCCATTTTTACACCTTCACACCCAGTTCAACGCGGCGCTACCATGGGATGAAATCGACATGGATTTCATGAACCTCAACCAAAGTGCGCACGGTTGCCGAGAGTTTGGCTTCATTGGCACCCGTCTGAATATTGAACGTAAAGTCGTAGTCGGACACTGGCAAGAACCGCAAGTGCATAGAGATATCGACGATTGGTGTCGCGCCGCTATTGGTGTGAATGCAGGTCAGCACCTGAAAGTCGCCCGCTTTGGCGACAACATGCGCCAAGTCGCGGTCACAGAAGGCAACAAAGTCTCTGCGCAAATCCAGTTTGGATATGAAGTGAATGCGTACGGTCTTGGTGAGCTCAGTGACGTAGTCAACTCGATATCAGATGCGGATGTAAATCACCAGCTAGATGAATACGCATGCATGTATGAGATGTCTCCAGACTTGTTCAACGACTCTGATTTGAAAAAGCTGATGGCGCAAGAGGCACGTTTAGAGCTTGGGATGGAATCTTTCCTCAAATCTGTTGGAGCAGGCGCGTTCACCAACACGTTTGAAAACCTAACTGGCTTAACAAATTTACCAGGACTAGCAACACAGCGCTTAATGGCTAAAGGTTTTGGTTACGGCGGAGAGGGTGATTGGAAAACCGCAGCGATGACGCACATCATGAAAGTCATGGGGCAAGGCAAACCGGGCGGTACATCTTTTATGGAAGACTATACCTACAACTTCGGCGAAAAAGGGCAAGTGTTAGGCGCTCACATGCTAGAAGTTTGTCCAACTATCGCAGCAGCGAAACCAAGATTGGAAGTTCATCGTCATACCATTGGCTGTCGTTGCGATATTCCACGCTTAATTTTCAGCGGCCAATCTGGTGAAGCGTTAAACGTGTCGATTATTGATCTTGGCGATCGCTTTAGAATGATCGTCAACGTGATTGATACCGTCACACCACCACAGTCACTGCCACATTTGCCTGTAGCTCACGCGCTTTGGGAACCTCAGCCCAACTTAAATATCGCAGCAGCTGCGTGGATTCACGCTGGCGGCGCACATCACGCAGTGTACAGCCAAGCTGTCACATTGCCGATGCTTGCCGACTACGCTGAAATCCTTGGCATCGAAATGGTTGTGATTGACAACAGCACCAACTTACGCCAGTTCAAACAAGAATTGCGTAACAACGGAGTGTATTACCGTCTCGGTTAAACCACACAAATGTGCTCCCGCTTAGGGAGCACTTTGGAGTCAATTAGTGAATGATACAGACGTAGAAACCGTGCCCACTTTTCAACTGGAAAAAACTCGCTGGACGCTCAACCTTTCCACTGAGCAACCAGCGAGTTTCGAGCTACAGCGGGATGGTAAAACGCACTTTATCGGCACCATGGAAGTATTAAACAACGGACAACTCATTGCCGTTCACGATGCTGATTGGCGCTTTAGGCACAAGCCAGAAAAGCTCGAACAATGGTGTCAACTGCACCATTCAGAAACCTTATCCATCAATATGAACTACTACTTTGCTGATGATGCTCTCGTGATCGAGTATTTGGCGAGAAACACGGTTCCAACTCGCCTTGATATCCGTCATACCATCAAACAAGTTGTCGATTCACCTGTCGAAGACAACCAGCAAGCGCGAAGTGCGAAGTGGCAGCACCAAAGAGATGGATTACCAAGTGACTTCTTATCGAAAACCGCTAAGACGGACTTTTTCCGAGAAGCCTTTTCTGCCAAACAATGGATCGTTCTAGAAAACTGTGAGGAATAACGACGACAGTTTTTCCGCTCCAGAATAGACTGATGAAAAAGTAAATTAGTTGAAATATGCAAAACAACGACCCTTTAAAACCCGGCTACAACTTTGACGCACACCTTGTGGCTGGGCTTACCCCCATTATCGAAGGCGACGAGCTCGATTTTGTGATTGATCGTCCGAACGGGATGAAAGGGTTCATCATCAACATCACGAGCCAAGGTGAAGGAACGATATTTCATGGTAATGATGCTTTTGATGTCAAAACCGGGGATTTATTACTGTTTCCACCAAGCGCAACGCACTTCTACCATCGTAAAAAAGACAACGCATCATGGTTTCACCGCTGGGTCTATTTTCGTCCTCGTGCTTTTTGGAATGACTGGTTGTGTTGGCATGAACAACGAAATGGTGTGTATCTGACTCAAGGATTAGATAACAGCACGATTTCTCAGATTGAACGCCTATTCATCGACATTGAGTACATTTCCAAATCAGACATGCCTTATCGAGATGATCTCGCGATTAACTTACTGGAACAACTGCTGATTCGTTGTAAAACCATTCAACCTGATGTGGTAAGCAAACCGTTAGATCCTCGTGTTATTGAAGCGATGAACTACATGACGCAGAACCTGAATCAAAATTTCACACTAGAAGACATCGCTGATTTCACCTGCCTGTCCGCCTCACGCTTAGGGCATCTATTTCGAGATGAAGTAGGCATGACCATTACTCAATGGCGTGACGACCAACGTATTAGCCGAGCGAAACAATTGTTGGTCACCACCAACTATTCGGTCAATCACATTGGTCGTATCGTTGGTTATACCGACCCACTCTACTTTTCTCGCGTATTCAAACGTAAAGCCGGCGCAAGCCCCAAATTGTATCGAGAGCAGATTAGTTGAAGGTTATCTTGAACACTCACTGTGCACTGACTACAATAGCGCACTTTTTTACGGAATTTAGGTCACAAACATGACAGATACAGCAAAACCAGCTCTACCAGATCGCCTAGCAGGTAACCCACGCAGCCCATTCTTCATCAAAGAATGTTTTGAGCACCAAATCGGTATCCGTTTCAACGGTAAAGAGCGCACTGACGTAGAAGAATACTGCGTGAGTGAAGGTTGGGTAAAAATTGCGTCTCCTAAAGCAAAAGACCGTTTCGGTAACCCAATGCTGATCAAACTGAAAGGCGAAGTTGAAGCGTACTACGTGTAAGCAAATCTCGTTCAGTCGAATCTAAAAAGCTCGAGTCTTACTCGGGCTTTTTTAATGCCTACGTTTTGTTGTATTCGCACTGTTTATCTTTTAAACCAAACAGTTACATGACAAATAATTAGTAAACCATTTTCGTGATCCTACTTCGTGTTTTGGCGATAAAGGTCGTTTGGCTCAGCAGCTTTGAGATTCGTTTCACAGTTTATTCATGAGCCAAACCTAGACTGAAAAAATCCACCTTTCTGATTCGAAAAATAACAAAATTAGGATTCACCCATGAAGAAGAACCTCCTGGCTATCGCCCTTGGTAGCGTAATTGCGCTGACAGCAGCCCCTTATTCACTGGCCGCCAACGATTCTACAATCCAATCTTCCGCAGACTACTCGCAACTGGTGACCAAACGTCAAGTTGTCGACCAACTTTTGAATGACGCCGTGGAAGCCTTTAAATCGCCGGCGCGTATCTCTCACGCTGGTTTTACCGCGAAAATGCCAAGCAATATGGAGATCGTTACCGACCGATTGCTAGAAGCTTACCAACTTGAGCCATACCGCACCGACCTACTCATTTCTGCGGCAAATGCGCAGATTTACAACAAGAACGTCGATCGAGCGATTGAACTGTTCGAACAAGCCTTGGCGGTGGCGCCGGACGATGTAGATTTACACGCTTATCTTGCGGTATGGCAGCGCTTTAAAGGCAATCAAGCCGAATCAGATCAACACATGACAACGCTGGCCAAACTGAATGCCGGCAAAGCAGCAGACATCAACCGCATTTTCGACACAGTAGATCGCATTTTGGCAACGCCGCTGAAAGAGAAAGCCGATAAAGGCAAACTGGACGACAAAGGCGCGATTGTTACCTTGGGTTATGCGCTCAATCCCGATGGTTCGATGCATCAAATCTTAGTCGAACGTCTACAAACCACGTTAGCAATGGCGAAAGCGAACCCAGATGCGATAATTATTTTGACGGGCGGCGTACCAAAGAACCACAAAACCGAAGGTAAATTGATGGCGGACTGGTTGATTGAAAAAGGAGTCAGCAAAGACCGCATCATCGAAGAAAACTACGCCACCAGCACGGTAGACAATGCCCTGTTCAGCAGCTACGCCTTGGCGCGCCACAACATCAAACACGCGACCATTATCAGCTCGGCAAGTCACGTGCGTCGTGGTCAAACCTTGTTTGAAATCGCTAGTTGGCAAACTGGCCCGCAGGGCATCACTTTCGACACCGTAAGTTACCCAGACAAACCCCTCAAAGACTTAGCGAAAGCCAGCGAGAGCGAACTACTTGGCA
Source organism: Vibrio sp. YQ_11 (assembly GCF_043103065.1). NCBI lineage: Bacteria > Pseudomonadati > Pseudomonadota > Gammaproteobacteria > Vibrionales > Vibrionaceae > Vibrio > Vibrio sp. YQ_11. The sequence continues at coordinate 248,971 of NZ_JBICJM010000005.1, forward strand.
TTTACCGCGATGCGCTGCGTACTTACGGTATGTGGAGTTATCGCTCTTACCCGTTGGAGTCGCGTTAACCCTTATCGCCCCATTCAAATCGAAAAAAGCCTGCACGTTCGCAGGCTTTCTTGCATTAGAACAGTGTCTAAAGCGATTAAATCGCTTCACCATTTACTGTAACGGCGACGTCAATGTTGCCACGAACGGCATTTGAGTATGGGCAGACTTGGTGAGCAATGCGCGTCAGCTCTAGTGCTTGTTCTTGTGGTAGGTCTAACTCTGCCGCGAGGCTAACGGTCAACGCAAAGCCACCGTTTTCATTCGGGCCAATGCCTACTTCAGCTGTCACAGGTGCGCTCTTTAGCGCTACTTTTGCTTCACGCGCAACGTGCAAAATCGCGTTAGAGAAACAAGCCGAGTAACCCGCTGCAAACAGTTGTTCTGGGTTCGTTGCTGCGCCTGTGCCACCCATCTCTTTTGGGTAAGCAAGTTCAAGATCCAGCAGACCATCGTTGGTTTTTACTTGACCATTACGGCCAGCCAGAGCAGTAGCTTGAGTTTTGTATAATGTTGTCATGCGAATATCCTCTTTAATTTAAGTTGTGCGCAATTTAATTGCTTGCAACCTTACATCGAAACAACGATAGTTTGCAACTATATTGTGCACAATTTATTTTTATCGCCTTTATCGAGATTAAGCCCATGAGCCAGTGTTACTCCCCAAGTACATTGAATGCAGACGAAAAATTGTTACTAGAGAATCAAGTCTGCTTTCCGCTATACAGCGCTGCTAACGCTGTGATTCGCGCGTACCGACCGTTGTTGGACGCACTTGATCTCACTTACTCGCAGTACTTGGTAATGATGGTATTGTGGGAAAAAGATGGCACAAGCGTAAAAGAGTTGGGCTCACAGCTTCACCTCGATTCAGGAACGCTCACCCCGTTGCTAAAACGCTTAGAAGCAAAAGGCTTTGTGAGCAGAGGAAGAAGTGAAACCGACGAGCGCGTACGCGTATTGAACCTTACTGAAGCAGGCAGAGCACTTAAAGATCAGGCGAAATCCGTCCCTGATGCCATTGCCTGTAAGTTCACGTTGGATCTAGAAGAATTAGTGACGCTAAAAAAGCTCTGCGAGAAAGTGCTCGATAAGCTAAGTTAACCACCAAGCCCTTTATAAACTCTTCTCAATAGCTAAAAGCCTGCCATTGCAGGCTTTATTGATCTCATTGCTTTCAGACACTCTTTCTATTGCCATTCTTCAATAAAACCTATCAACTTCTCGCGTCTATAATCGGATTTCCCTATTAGCGAAAATAGGATTTGTCTATCAATAGGATAGTTACAAGCAATTTTCCTTAAACACAATCCGATGCGAATATACTTTCCGAAAGCAAGAACTGCTCACCCTAAAACATTCTGAGGAAAGTAAAAAATGATTAATACAAAGATCAAACCATTTGCAGCTACAGCATACAAAAACGGCGAATTCGTTGAAGTAACAGAACAAGATGTTCTAGGCAAATGGGCTGTATTCTTCTTCTACCCAGCAGACTTCACATTCGTATGTCCGACAGAACTAGGTGACCTAGCAGACCACTACGAAGAGCTACAAAAACGCGGCGTTGAAGTGTACTCAGTATCAACAGACACACACTTCACTCACAAAGCTTGGCACGATAGCTCAGAAACAATCGGCAAGATCCAGTACTACATGCTTGGCGACCAAACAGGCAACATCACAAACAACTTCGGTGTGATGCGTGAAGGTCAAGGTCTTGCAGACCGTGCAACGTTCCTAATCGACCCAGAAGGTACTATCCAAGCAATGGAAATCACTGCTGAAGGTATCGGTCGTGACGCAGAAGACCTACTACGCAAAGTGAAAGCAGCTCAGTACGTAGCAGCGCACCCAGGCGAAGTTTGCCCAGCGAAATGGAAAGAAGGCGAAGAGACGCTAGCTCCTTCTCTAGACCTAGTAGGCAAAATCTAAGCCACTGAATTTAAGCTCAATTTGACATGCTAATTGACGCTTAACTTAGAGAGCATTCCAGGTTAGATACCTTGACGACCTTCTGCCTGGTTTGCTCTCTCCCTACTGATTTGATCCAGAGTAACCACTCTTTTGTTTATTTAAGGTAACAACAACTATGTTAGACCAAGCGATCCAACAACAACTCAAACAATATCTGGCTAATGTAAAAGAAGACGTTCGTCTAGTGGTTAGTCTAGATGAAAGCAAAGCATCGAATGACATTCTGTCTCTGGCGAACCAAATCGCAGAGATGAGCGACTTTATCACCGTTGAACGTGACGACAACGCAAGCGCACGTAAACCGGTGATGACGGTTACGAACCCAGTAAAAGGCACAGCACTTCGCTTTGCTGGCCTACCAATGGGTCACGAATTTACCTCTCTGGTATTGGCATTACTGCACTCTGGTGGTCATCCAATCAAACTAGAGCCGGAAGTGATTGAACAAATCGCAGCGCTAGATAAAGAGTTGGAAGTTGAAGTGTTCATTTCACTATCGTGCCAAAACTGTCCAGACGTGGTTCAAGCATTCAACATGATGGCGGCGATCAACCCGAAAGTGAAAGCAACCATGATCGACGGTGCACTCTTCCAAGATGAAGTGAAACAACGCGACATCATGGCAGTACCAAGCGTATTCGTAAACGGAGAGCTATTCGGTCAAGGCCGTATGTCTCTAACTGAAATCCTAAACAAAGTGGATGACGGTGCGAGCGAGAAAGCAGCCAAAGCGCTGAGCGAAAAAGACCCATACGACGTACTAGTTGTCGGCGGTGGCCCTGGTGGTAGTGCAGCAGCACTATACGCAGCGCGTAAAGGTATTCGCACTGGCGTTGTCGCTAAACGCTTCGGTGGTCAGGTGATGGACACCATGGCAATCGAGAACTTTATCTCGGTAAAACGTACTGAAGGTCCAAAACTGGCGACTGACCTAGCAGAGCACCTAAAAGAATATGACGTAGACGTCGTGACTGAGCAACAAGCGCAAAAACTGATGGGCGCAGCACACACAGAAGATGGCTTGATTCATATCCAACTTGAAAGCGGCGCAACGCTGAAAAGTAAGAGTGTCATCCTTAGCCCTGGTGCTCGCTGGCGTGAAATGAACGTTCCGGGTGAGCAAGAGTACCGCAACAAAGGCGTCGCGTACTGCCCACACTGTGACGGCCCACTATTCAAAGGCAAGAAAACCGCGGTTATCGGTGGTGGTAACTCAGGCATCGAAGCGGCTATCGACCTAGCAGGTATTGTTGAGCACGTAACCGTTCTTGAATTTGCAGACGTACTTCGCGCAGACCAAGTGCTTATCGACAAAGCGAACTCACTACCAAACATCGACATCATCACGATGGCGCAAACCACAGAAGTAGTAGGTGACGGTACTCGCGTAACAAGCTTGAAGTACAAAGACCGTAACACAGATGAAATCAAAGAGATTGAACTGTCAGGTATCTTTGTCCAAATAGGTCTAGTACCAAACACAGAATGGCTAAAAGATTCAGAAGTAGCGCTTTCTGAGCGCGGCGAAATTGAAGTTGGTAGCCGTGGTGAAACCAGCCTAGAAGGTGTCTTCGCAGCCGGTGACGCAACGACGGTTCCTTACAAACAGATCATCATTGCGATGGGTGAAGGTGCAAAAGCAAGCTTAGGCGCGTTTGACTACCTAATCCGTAAGCAAGGTTAATCTCCAAATTTCTTGAACACAAAGCGCACGGTGCAGTGTTTTCTTCCCCTGAAAACCAATCGGGGCACCGTGTAGAACCGAGTGGCAAGAAAGAAAAGCAAAAACCTAGAAGCCCAAAGACTTTGCCAGCAGGTACTAACTGCTGGCTTTTTTGGTTTTAGGAAGGGTTACATGCACATAACCCAACTCTCAGATTCAAAGTACCAACCCCACCGAACCTCTCCATGCATCAAGACCCAAAGACATCAACACTAAAAATTTTAAAAAGCCCTTTACCTCGACTTAACTTGAGGTTTTAGCATGTTCATCGTTGGCTAGGAAATGACAAAAAGGAGCACATCATGATCCAACTAGAACATATTAATTTAGTCGTGAAAAACATCCCTGAAATGCTGAAGTTTTATCAAACTGCATTTCCACATTGGTACGTGCGTGACGAGGGGGAAGGTACATGGAGCGGCAAGCATAGAAACTGGCTGCACTTTGGCGATGAGTACCAATACATTGCGATGAGTGACCACGGTGAAGGGGAGAACCGCGAGTTGGGCGGCCATCAAGTTGGACTAGCGCATTTTGCTTATGTGACCAACAACGTCGATGCCATCATCAAAAGACTGACCGATGCAGGTTACCCGGTTGCCCAATCCGGGGCTGATGAGCCATACCGCAAGAATGTGTATTTTGTTGACCCTGCAGGTTTTGAGATCGAATTTGTTGAATACCTGACGGATGATCCAAAACTTCGTAACCTGACAAGCTAAAAAGACTTAAATAACAAAACGTCAGCAGATGGTGACTGCTGGCGTTTTAGTTTATCTATCAGGTTTATTTATCGCATTAGCGCTGTTTGGCAAAAACCTGAGTCCAGTAATACCCATAGCTTGCAGAGTGATTTTCGACAAGCGACGCGCCCATCTGATCAAAATCCGCACTCATGATATTGAGGCAGTGACCTTCTCTCGATAACCAAGCATTAACGACGGCGTTGATGGAACTTTGCCCTACGGCGACATTCTCACCAATGGCGCTCCAAGCATAGCCCGTTGCGTTGACTCGATCTGACATATTGCTGCCGTCAGAGCCTGTATGACTCATGAAATCGCTGTTCGCCATGTCGCTTGAGTGTCGATAAGCGGCGCTTTCCAAATCGTAGCTCCAAGTCAGGGCCCCAACAGGTGGCATGGTGGTTGCCCCACACTGCTGTGTAGTAGAGCGAGCACTGTTGACCGCTGCGAGCATTTGCTCGGCAAATGTGCCTTGTGACGATGTGGAACCTGTGTTTTGAGAGCCGTTTTCTACAGGTGCTGACGACTCCCCATCGCCGCCACATGCGCTGAGAAGTAGGGCCAAAGCAGGCACTAAGATCTTAGTTGGCATTGTCTTTCCTTTATGAGTGACGAAGAGCAAACTGCGCTTGTCGATAATAACGCCCAATAACCTAACAAAAACCCATAAAAGCACCATATGGCTTGGAGTGTTTTAACCAAAGACTCACATGAAGTTTTCAATCTCCTTGGTTCGGTTGGTAAATCGGCAACGTTTCAGCCCACGTATGGAATGGCGTTTCATCCATATCCTGTATTGCTTGAGTGATAAAATCGATGAACACCCTCACTCGGGCAGGCACATATTCCCGGTTGGCATAGAGAAGATACACGCCATTTCCTGCTTGGCGCATACTCGGAAATATCGGCACTAAACGCTCAGATTTGAGCCAATCTCTCGCGATAAAGTGAGGAATCTGAGTTAACCCTAAGCCTTCTGCGCAAAGCTCTGCCATGGATTCGCCGTCGTTTACAATAAAATTTCTCTCGGGGTTACACTCACTTGCACCGTCTTGTTCTGGCATCCGAATCGGCAACAGTTTCCCCGTTTGTTTAAAACGAAAACGAACCCAAGAATGGTCATTGAATGCGTCTGGGCCACTCGGAACACCATGCCGCGCTAAGTAATCCTGACTGCCACAAATAATAAAATCGATAGGACTCAGCTGGCGCACAATCAACTGGCTGTCCTGAACAACACCAGATCTAATCGACACATCAATCCCTTGTTCAATAATATCAACGTAGGCGTCATCGTAATGAATATCGATAGTGATACTGGGGTAGCGGCGACAAAACTCTTTTAATAAAGGGCGAATGTAAAGGCGACCGTAGGAGACCGGCACGTTAATCTTAAGCAGTCCTGAAAGCGCATCATTGTGGCTTTTCAATGAATCCTCACACGCCGTCAGTTCGTCCAGTACAAACCTAACGGTATTTGCGTATCGACGACCGGCTTCTGTCAGACGGATCTGTCGCGTAGAACGTTGGAAAAGCTGTATTCCCAAGTCGCTTTCAAGACGATGGATGGCCTTACTCACCGTAGAAGGGTCTGTGCCATACGCTTTGGCGGCCGCAGCAAAACTGCCACCTTCTAAAGTGGCAATAAAAAATCGTAGAGACCGTATCTTATCCATAAAACTCGTGCACTCCATTCGTGAACTTTATTCACTTTAGTAAAGACAAAGTGGCTCTTCAATCACCAATCAGCCCAAATATAATGAATCTCAATAACTTGATGCTCTGTTAGCGAGGAAAAAACGATGGGTAAAAATGGATTAAAGAATGCACTACAACTACTAATAGCGACCTTAGTCCTATTCTTTGGGGTGCTTCAAACGGCACATGCGGCGGATAAACGCATTGGCATTTTGGTTTACGACGGTGTACTGACCTCTGATGTCACTGCGCCTTTAGAGGTCTTTGGCGTCGCAAGTCGTCTCACTTGGTTTAGTGATTATGACGTGCTCACCATTTCCGTCTCCGATCAGAAAACCATCACCACTGAAGAGGGATTAAAAATTGGTGTGGATGCTTGGATTGGCGATCAGCCGGAACTCGACGTGCTGGTTTTAACATCCAGCTACGACATGGATGCACTAATCGAAAACAAGGATCTCATTCACTTTATTCAAACCACATCAAAGGCGGCAGATTGGATGGCAAGTAATTGCTCTGGTGCGTATCTATTGGCCGAGGCTGGCCTTTTAAACGGTAAGAAAGCGACGACGTGGGCAGGAGGTGAAAACGGATTACAAAAAGACTATCCAGCAGTTGATGTACAGGTCGACCAGAATTTTGTGGTTGATGAGGGTGTCATCACCTCAAACGGCAGCCTAGTTAGCTATCAAGCCGCCCTTAAATTGCTGCATCTCATGACTTCAGAATCTAAAGCTCAAGAAGTCGCAGACGCCCTTCAATACTCACGTTTTTCTACCCAGCCATTTTAAGCGGGCAAGGACGAAACCGCAGGTAACCTTCGGTGTTTCAGAGGTTACCTTGCAGCCCACTTCTACACTTCAGGTCTTAATGTTATGGAAAAACAAAAACGTTACGAAACACTGACGAAAGAGCGATACCAAGATATCTATCGTCTCGCATATTGGCTGTGCAAAGATCAACACATTGCTGAAGATTTGGCGCAAGAGACCTTCCTGAAAGCGTGGCGATTCTTTGATCACTTGAATGATCCCAACGCCGAGAAGTCTTGGCTCATCACTATTTTGCGTCGTGAGAATGCTCGGCGCTTTGATAGAAAACAGTTCGATTTTGTCGACATTGATGAGTGTGCAATACAGACAAAAACCTACCCCGGCAGTGACCACGACATGGCCCAAGATTGGCTTCAAAAACAAATGATGATTCTCAAACCCAAATACCGAGAGCCATTGCTCTTGAGCCTAGTGGCTGGGCTGAATCATGATGAGATTGCTCAAGTATTAGAGCTTAATCACAACACCGTGGCGACTCGATTATTCAGAGCACGCAATCAGATCATTGCGCAGAGGGAGCGCGATTAAGACACAAAAAAGTAGTCAATAATGTCAACTAACTGGCTATGCTCCGGTCTATTTCATAAGTCGTTACATAACTTGGTGCGTTAACGCTTTACATCTGGCGTTACTGGATGAACACTTCCACCCAAAGTACAATGGCAGCCGACATAATAGAGTCAGTAGGAAATTATGAGTAACACGACGGCGAAAAAGTCGAATCCCCTATTTGAGATCCTTTTTAACGTATTCATCCCTTCGTTCATCTTGATGAAATACAGTGGCGAAGAGCACCTAGGAACCGCAATGGCACTGGTTGTCGCTTTGCTCTTTCCTGTGGTTTACGGCGGTATGGATCTCATCCGCAACAAGAAGTTTAATTTTATCTCAGCACTTGGTTTTATCAGCGTATTATTAACTGGCGGCATTGGCTTGTTGGAGCTTGATACTCGCTGGTTAGCCTTGAAAGAAGCCTTGATTCCCGGCCTGATTGGCATCGCGGTATTGGGCTCCACTTTTACCCGCTACCCATTGATGCAAAAAATGGTATTGAACGACACGGTTTTGAACCTCGCGTTGATTAACGAGCGTTTGAGAGAAAATGGTAAAACCGATGCGTTCGAACGTTGCCTAATGTCTTCGAACTACTTGTTCGCAAGCACCTTTGCATTCTCATCTGCAATGAACTACTTCCTTGCTACGTGGATCGTCACCAGTCCATCAGGCACCGCGGCCTTCAATGAAGAGCTCGGTAAGTTGACACTTTACAGCTACCCGATGATCGCCATTCCTAGCATGTTGATGATGTTTGGTATTTTTTACTACATTTGGCGTCAAATTCGCGCGATGACGTCTCTTGAAACTGAACAAATTTTCCACATAAAGTAAAACCTCAGCACTCGAAATACTAAGGGGAAGAGCCCTCTTCCCCTATCTTCCACCCGCCCTTTTCTATTCCATAGCTTTCCATTTAGATTCACTCATCCGTCACTCAGTGTTGACCACGTTCACATTGATAGGGGCGACTTTCGCTCTTTTTATGAAAACCCACATAAAAAATGTGACAAAAATGAACAAGTATATGAAAGTCATGGTGCATTGCTTATCCAACTGATTTAACATGAATTTTTTAAAACCTTGCTGCATTTATAAAAAACATGTTCGGATCAAAAAAATTAAAAATGGAAAATGAGGCGCTTAAGCAGGAATTAGCGAGCCTTAAAGACAAGTACCAAACCGACGTTGAGACGTTGGAACGTCAGTTAAAAGAAGCCAAACAACTACTGAATACAGCGCAACAGCGTTACGAAAGTAGCGACGAGTTGATGTCGAGCAGCTTGAAAGGCGGAGATATGCTCCAAACCATTCGCACAGCGATGGTCGAAAGCGCTCAATCTATGGCGCATGAAAACGAAGAGCTAAAGCTGCTTGATGATATGTTCAAGCAAACACATCAAGCACTCGCACGTCTGGATGACCGAGCCGTAAAAATCAGCTCACAAGCCACTCAAAGCATTGAATCTGTGCAGATATTAGATAACACCGCGACTTCTATTTCCCACCTTGTATCTACTATCCAAGAGATTTCTGACCAAACGAACTTATTGGCTCTCAACGCAGCGATTGAGGCTGCACGCGCTGGTGAAGCAGGCCGCGGATTTGCCGTGGTGGCGGACGAGGTAAGAAATTTGGCAGGCAAAGCCAGTGAAGCGAGCGAACAAATTGATTCGCTGGTTAATCAGGTGCTAACCCAAGTCAGCTCAATCAAAAGCGCGATTGATGAAAACCAAATCTGCGCAGAAGAAGTATCCGCCTCTTCGGCGCAAATTGGCTCAATCGTTAACGAGGTGGTTGTCAAATCAGAGCACATGAAACGGGTGATCCACTTTGCGTCTACCCGCTCTTTCCTCGATACGGTCAAGCTTGATCATGCCATTTGGAAAAACAACATCTATCGCTTGCTGCAAAGTGGCTCTTTTGGTGAAACCGTCAATAGCCATTCAGAATGTCGATTGGGCCAGTGGTACTACCGAGGTGACGGCAAAGCATATAGCCAACTAAGAAGCTACGCGCAGCTCGAAGCGCCACACAAAGGTGTGCACGATAGCGGCCGTGATGCAATGAACTGCGCGAAGTCAGGAAATATGGCCGGCATGGTGACTTCCATCAACTCGATGGAAGAGGCGAGTGAGCAAGTGGTGATTCACATTGACCGCTTGATGGATGAAATCATCGTAAACTAAGGCTTATGCCTCCCTTTGTTTTTATTGCGATGCAAGGGGAGGTAGCTGCGTTTCTAGCCATTCGATAAACGCCGCATTTTTCGGTCTGTGCTGCTGGCCATTTAAACAAATCAAATCGTACCCTCTCCCAGCATTTACGCGTTCAAAAGGCGCGACCAGTTCACCCTTTTCCAAACTGGTTTGCACCAAAGACGCCCGCGCCATTGCGATGCCCATGCTGTTTTTGGCGGCAATCATCGCCATATCGGCATGGTTAAAAAGGTAGGTTTTCTCCATCACTTTGAGCGATTTCAGCTCAGGGTTGCTTTGGCTTGCTAACCAGCTCTGCCATTCATGATTTGGCTCGTTTGCTTCTAACGATTCAGTGCAATGAATAAAGGTCACGGTCTCAAATTGGCTGGCACTACTCACGCCATTGGAGAAATGTGTTTGGCTGTATTCAGGGCTACAAACCGGCATCAACTCTTCATCAAAAAGCCTTTGATGATGGAAACCCGGATGCTCGCTGTCACTGTAGTAAATTGCAATATCAACGGGCTCATGTAAGAAATCTAATCGGCTTGCCTTTACTCGAAGCTTGATATTGAGAGAAGGATACAAACGCTGAAATTCCACCATACGCGGCAATAACCAGCTCTGTGCAAACGTAGGGGCCACGCCGATGTAAAGCTCGCCACGCAGCTCGTTGAATTTGATGTCTTCAAGTTCAGAGAAAATCACCTCAAACGATTGGTTAAGCGCGTGCAGTAATCGCTCACCTTCTTTGGTCAGTTCTAATCGCCGAGTCATACGCACAAACAAGCTGAAACCCAGTTGTTCTTCCAGTGACTTAATGCGTTGGCTCACTGCCCCTTGGGTTATAAACAACTCTTCAGCGGCTTTGGTAAAACTGAGGCACTTACCAGCAACGGCGAAAGTGTACATGTTAGAGAGCATCTGCTGTTTTCTGTCCATCTTGGCACTCAACATAAATTAGAAAGGCTAATGCATAGCAAGTTTAAATTGGTTTGTATAGCGAATCACGATGCTTTTAAATCAAACTGTCTTATCCATAACGAGAAACAGCACGATGAAAAAGAATCTAAAAATTACCATTATTGGCGCAGGCTCCAGTTACACGCCTGAGCTTATCGAAGGTCTCATCAAGCGCAATCATGAACTGCCTATCGGCGAGCTGTGGTTGGTCGATATTGAGGATGGCAAAGAAAAAGTCAGCATCATTGGCGATTTAACGCGCCGTATGTTGGCGAAAAACAACCTGTCTCATATTGATGTTCACGTCACGCTGGATCGCAAACCCGCATTAAAAGACGCCGATTTTGTCTGTTCTCAATTTCGCACAGGTTGTTTGGAAGGTCGCATCCGCGATGAACGCATCTCGCTTAAATACGGCATGATCGGTCAGGAGACCAATGGTTTAGGCGGTTTTGCTAATGCCTGTCGCACCATTCCTATTGCGTTGGAAATCTGTAAAGAGATGGAAGAATTGTGTCCTGACGCTTGGCTGCTGAACTTTACTAATCCATCGGGCATGGTGACCGAAGCGATTCTCAAGCACACCAACGTAAAAGCGGTTGGTTTGTGTAACGTGCCAGTGATCATGCAAAAAGGCATCGCGCAAATGCTGGGGGCTGACGAGCAAGACTTTGTATTGCAAGTCGCGGGTTTGAACCACTTTATCTGGGCGCGCCAGATCCTGCATGAAGGTCACGATAAGCTACAAGAGGTGGTTGAAGCGATCTTATCGGGAAACGATCCTCTCGTTCCGCAAAACATTCCTCCATTCAAATGGCCAACAGAACTGCTGCGCAATATGGGGATGATTCCATGCGCATACCTTCGCTACTACTACACCAGCGAAGACATCATGAAGCAGGAAATTGAAGAAGCGAACGGCGAAGGCACACGCGGCGAAGTGGTCAAAGCGATGGAGAAACGTCTGTTCGATATCTACCGCAACCCAGAGCTTAACGAGAAACCAAAAGAACTCGAAAAGCGCGGTGGCCAATATTACTCAGAAGCAGCCTGTGAGCTGATGAGCTCTATCTACAACGACAAGCGCACCATCATGCACGTGAACACTCGCAACAACGGCGCGATTGCGGGCTTGCCGGACGACTGCACTGTGGAAGTCAGCTGTATGATCACTAAATCAGGGCCAGTCGCTTTGAATGTTGCGCCGTTCCCAATAGATACGCTGCGCCTGATTCAATTGATGAAGGATTTTGAATCACTCACTGTCGAAGCCGCGGTCACTGGCAACCGCAATGCCGCGCACCGAGCGTTGATTCTGAACCCACTGGTCACAACAGGAACGATTCTAGAGCAGGCATTGGAAGAGACCATTCAAGCGAACCTCGATTACATGCCGCAGTTTCGCTAAGCCCAATTAAAACGCAAAAGGGAGGGCGAGTGCCATCCCTTTTTGTGTTCACATGGTTAGAATAATCTTGCCACTCCGCGCTAGTGATTTTTCTTCAATTTGTTCAATCGCAGTTTGAAATGCTTCTAACGGTAAGTAGTGTGCAACTGCGAGCTTTATATCATTGGCAATAAAGTGTTTTAACATTTCAGCGAATACCGTCTTTCTCCCGCCTTTGCCTACCGATTCTTCCCAATACCGCAAAAAGAAGGTACTAAAGTCGATGTTGTTGGCCTTCATGGACTCAAAAAACACGGGCGTATAAGGCGCTAACGACAATGTTCCGTAGTTGATGTATTGGCCATTTTCTTTCAAGGTACGAATGAGATCTGTGCCAGCCTCACCGCCTATCGCATCCAAAGCGACCGTTGGTTGTGGCAGTTTGCGCGTTTGCAGTTGCGCGTGTAAGTCTTTCTTCGCGTCCAACACTGGAATTGTATCGTACGGATACTCTTCTGGCTTTGAAGTCACAGCAATCAGTGTAAAACCCAGTGAATGAGCGAGCTGGGCAAATATCTTACCGATCGCTGACCCTGCCGCATTGATGATCACCACATCACTTTTGTTCAACTTAACCACTTTAGTGGTGATAACCCACGCGGTTAGCGCGTTGATGTACAACTGGCAGGCATAGCCGTTATCCAAACTTTCAGGTAGCGGAAAAAGATTCTCGGGCGAAGCATCGATGTAGTATTGCCAAGTACCACTCATCGCCACCAACACTTTTTGCCCAACTTGAAAGCCAGTGTAACCGACAGCACTGACTTCCACCACACGCCCAACCGCTTCAAATCCCGGCACGCGAGGTGGTACGTGAACGCGGCGGTATTGCCCAACACCATGAATGGAAAGCAAGTCACTTGGGTTAATATTGGTGGCTTCCAGTCGCACCCGAACCTTGCCCTGAGCAAGCGGTTTTAGGGGCACTTTTTCCAACGACAGCGACGTTTTGGGTTGACCAAAACAGAATTGATTAACTCGTGTATTTATCGTTGGTGCCATTGTTATTCATACCATGTAATTGAAATTAAAAAGGGACGTTTCTTGGCTTCTTCTCAAAAGCATTAAGTGAAGTCGAAGATCTGTATTTCTACCTGCGCGATGCGCCGTTCACTCTAAACTGTTGTGGCGTCATATCAAAATAGGCTTTAAATGCTTTGATGTAGGATGAGTCGTTTTGATAACCCACTAGGTCTGCAATGGCTTGGATTGGCAACGATTCATCTAACAAAGAAAGCGAGTAAATCAGCCGAATTTGTTGCCGCCAAAGCAGAAATGAAGTGTTGAATTCCTTGGCGAACAACCGTGATAAAGTGCGCTCAGACGCCCCAATTTTCTCCCCCCACTCTTTTAGCGAACAGCTCGACGCGGGCTCGTCAGTCAACTGCTCGAAAATCAGTTTTAATCGTCTGTCTTGTGGCAGCAATAACTGAAATGTCTGCACGTTGCTTTTCAAAATTTGATCATGCAACACCGCCAGCAAATGCAGCACTTCTTCGTGGCTTGTCTCACCTTCACACTGTCTGCGGATCTCTTGTAAAAGCTCATTTAAAAACGGCGTTAGAGCAATGGTTCTCACTTGTGGCTCGTACGTTGCGCCAAACTCAGGGTTGAGGTAAATGCCAACAAATATCGTGTTGCTTAGAGCAATCGACTCGTGTTGAACACCCGCAGGAACAAATAACGCAGAAGTGTGCGGAACCAAATGCTGATAATGCTCCGTTTGTGTTTGCAATAACCCTTTAATAGGAAAGATGATTTGATGCCAAGTGTGTTGATGCAGCGCATCAATGTAACCTTTTGGCATGTCGATGGTTTTCACCAAAACAGGAGAATGGGGATTCGCGGCCATCATCTCATTGGAGGTGATGACGCCTGACTTCGAATCAATTTGGCGAGTTAGCATTGTTGATTGTCTTTTCATCCCTATTCCGACATAAGTTCTCTAGGCTATCATGCTCCGCATCGTGAATGAAGGTAAACACTTTATCTCTCATTCAAATAATAAGGAGGTTACATGAAGAAAATCGGCGTCGTAAAAGCTGTGCTAGCAGGGAAAACCGTCCCTTATGCCCATGGAGCGCAAAGCGCAATCAACAAACAAGTGCTGCCTGAGCGCCAGCACGCAACAGAGCTTGGTTTTACCAGTGATGAGCAAGGTGATCCGCGCTTTCATGGTGGCATTCAAAAAGCGCTTCATATTTACCCAAGCGAACACTACCCAATCTGGCAACAAGAATTAGGCGAAAGAACCATTTTCCAATCCGCCGGCGGCTTTGGCGAAAACATCAGCTCCGAAGGCGTAACCGAATCCACGATTTGCTTGAAAGATAAAATTCGCATTGGCTCAACACTACTGGAAGTGTCGCAAGGTCGCATGCCTTGTTGGAAACTTAACGTACGCTTTGACCAACACGACATGGCGAGAAGACTGCAAGATACGCTTCGAACAGGCTGGTATTTCCGAGTGCTGGAAGAAGGCGATATCGGTGCAGGTGACGAGATTATTCTGTGCGAAAGACCTTATCCAGAATGGCCACTGGCTCGCATCATGGGCGCGGTTTTCACTGGCTGCCTGGATAAAGCAGAGCTAAGCCAACTGGCAGAACTGCCATTGGTTGAATCTTGGGGCAAGTTGGTCGAGCGCCGCCTAGAAACCGGCGAAGTTGAAGATTGGGAAATGCGCTTGATTGGCCCAACGGCGGGTTAACACCCCAAAGTAAAATTTTAAGCCACGCTCTGAACCGACTATGCCGTCAAGAGCGTGTTTTTTGGTTTACTTCGCACTCGGGGCTGGGCGTTTCGACTTACCTTGGAACTGCTTAATGCTCTTCTTAGCATTAGTTCGGCGGTTGGCTTTTTTATCGCGTGGCGCGCGTTTGCTCTCGCCAGTTGATGGCTTATCCGTTACTGGAAAACCAACCAGATCTTGCACTGGCAATGCACGTTGAGTCAGGTGACGAATCGCGTTTAGTGCATCCATTTCACCATGACATACCAATGACATCGCCACACCTTGTTCGCCTGCGCGAGCGGTACGTCCTACTCGGTGAACATAAGTTTCTGCATGCATTGGCAGTTCAAAGTTGATCACTACAGGTAATTGCTCAATGTGAATGCCGCGCGCTAGTAGATCGGTGGCAATCAACACCTGAATTTGCCCAGATTTAAACTGCGCCAGTGCTTCTTCTCGCTCATCTTGACTCTTATTGCCATGCAGCGCATTGGTTGAGATGCCCGCTTTATTCAGTTTCTTCGCTAAGCCATCGGCGTTCTCTTTCGCACCAATAAAGACTAATGCCTGAGTCCACGCGTTTTTTTGAATCAGTTCAATCAATGCCTTGGTTTTACTGCCTTTGTTGACGAGGTACAGCGTTTCAGAAATATCTTGGTTGGTGCTGTTTTCTTGATGCGCTGCGACTTGCTTTGGTGCCTGCATAAGCAGCTTCGCTTTACCCTTCAACTCATCTGAAAACGTTGCGGAGAACATTGCGGTTTGGCGCTGGTTTGAAATCAGCCCCGCAATATTTTGCACGTCAGGCCAAAAGCCCATATCCAACAAACGATCCGCCTCATCCAGCACTAGGTAGTGGATATTGCTTAAGTCTAAACCGTCTTTTGCCAGATCAACCAAACGACCTGTCGTCGCGACAAGGATATGAGGATTTGTCGCTAGCGCCTGCTGTTGTTGCTCTTTATCAACGCCGCCACACAAACACACTGCGTTGAGTTCAAGAACTTGACCAACTTGGTTAATTGCTTCACTCACTTGCATTGCCAGCTCACGAGTTGGCACAAGAATCAGCGCTTTTTGCTCTGGATTGACACCCAGCTTTTCCAACAAAGGCAAACCATAAGCAAGGGTTTTGCCGCTGCCTGTATTTGCCAAAGCCAATAGATCTTGACCAGCCAACAGCTCAGGAATGGCCAACGCTTGAATATCGGTCGGTTTCTTGAAGTCTTTTGGCAGTGCGTGAATCAGCTCAGAACTCAATGAGAGAGTAGAAAATGGCATTAGCGAAACCTTGTACTTTTGGTTGAAGAAGCAATAAAAACAATGAAGATGCGGTAAAACGCAGGCGCGGACTTTATCACAATCTGTTAGGTGAGCCATCCTATTTTAGGCGCTTAAACCAAGCGGCGCCGATGCAAATCTTCAGAAAACAAAAAAGCGCCGAGCCGAAACCCTGCGCTTTTAAAAACGGTTTTACATTGTAAATCGCTACTTAGTGTAGAAAGCGCGTTTTAGTGCCATCTCTAGACCACGCACTTCTGCAAGACCTTTCAAACGACCAATAGCGGAGTAGCCTGGGTTGGTTTTCTTCTTCAGGTCATCCAGCATTTGGTGGCCGTGATCCGGGCGCATTGGGATCAAACGATGGTCGCCCACTTCTGCGCGACGTTGTTCTTCATCCAGAATCGCCATCACCACGTTGTACATATCCACATCGCCATCCAGGTGCGCCGCTTCGTGGAACGTCATCGGGTTACTTTCTTCGCGTTTGGTGGAACGCAAGTGGGTGAAGTAAATACGCTCGCCGTGCTTTTTGATCATCTTCACTAAGTCGTTGTCACCACGCACACCGTAAGAGCCGGTACACATGGTCAAACCGTTCATTTTGCTTGGCACTTTTTCGGTCAACCAATCAATATCTTCGATGGTTGAAACGATACGCGGCAAGCCAAGAATTGGGCGCGGTGGATCGTCTGGGTGCACCGCGAGTTTCAAGCCGTGCGCCTCACACACAGGCATTAGTTGCGACAAGAAATACGCCATATGCTCACGCAGTTTGTCTTTGCTAATGCCCGCGTAGCGGTCGAGTTGCGCTTGGAACTCTTCCAAGGTGTAGCCTTCTTCTGCGCCCGGCAAGCCTGCAATAATGTTGCTGGTGAGCTGCTGGATTTGCGCTTCAGACATGTTATTGAAGTATTCCAATGCCTGCGCTTGTTCAGCTTCGGTGTAATCCGCTTCCGCGCCCGGACGTTTAAGAATGTGCAGCTCAAATGCCGCAAAGGCGATTTGGTCAAAACGCAGCGCTTTAGAGCCATCTGGCATTTCAAATTCTAAGTCGGTGCGCGTCCAATCAAGCACGGGCATAAAGTTGTAGCAAACGGTGTCGATACCGCACTCTGCAAGGTTGCGCAGAGTTTGCTTGTAGTTGTCTATCCATTGTTGGAAGTTGCCTGTCTGAGTTTTGATTTCTTCGTGAACAGGAACACTTTCAACCACCGACCACGTTAAGCCTTTCTCTTCGATGATGGCTTTACGTTTTAAAATCTCTTCTTTAGACCACACTTCACCATTTGGAATGTGATGCAAGGCATTCACAATGCCTGTTGCGCCAGCTTGACGAATATCGTCTAGCGACACAGGGTCATTCGGACCGTACCAACGCCAAGTTTGTTCCATGACACTCACCTTTTTTAAGACGCACTCAGCCCGCTCGAATTTATCAAGCTAAGTGCACAACGACTTCTTAATATGCAGCCACGATAATGCAGCTGCGCTGACTAGAGCCGACCGAAGCCGGCAATGTGGTTAACCGTTTTCAGCGCCCTGCAGAACAACAGGGTTGGAGCTGAATAAGTAACCATCAAAATTTGGGTCATCGATGTCAGACAGCTCCAACAGGCGCTGTTTAACGTTTTCAAGGTGTTGCCACATGGCATTTTTTGCAGCGATAGGATCTTTACGCTGCAATGCGGCGAGGATTTTGGCGTGATCGTCTAACCACTCTTCACGGTAGTCTTGACCAGCAATGTGAGAATGAAGTTTCTTCCACATTGGGCTGCTCTCGCGTCGCTCCCAAGATTGCTTCAACATGTCCACCAGCACAGAGTTTTGAGTTGCCTCTGCAATGCACATGTGAAACTTCTCATCACCGTTGCAATCTGCGGTGCCACTGGCAAGTTCTTCTCGTTCTAACTCAAGGGCTGCACGCATTTTCACGATGTCGCCTGGCGTTACTTGCATCGCTGCAAATTCCGCAATGTTACTTTCAAGCAACTGGCGAGCTTGGAGCATTTCAAACGGACCGGCATCATCGCTGATCACGTTCTCACGGGAGTTCGGTTGAGATGGAATATTGATGACATACACCCCAGAACCTTTCTTCACTTCGACAAGGTTTTCCAGCTCCAGCATGATGATCGCTTCACGCACTACTGTGCGGCTAACGTCGAGACGTTCTGCGATATCGCGCTCAGGCGGCAGCCTATCTCCGACCACGTAACGGCCATTGATAAGTTCTTGTCTAAGGATTAAACCTATCTCTTGATACGGTCTTTTCGGTTCAAAAGGCATCATGATGATATTATCACTATATTCCATCTAACTTCTCACGCCATCATAACGACCAATAACAATTGGTCAACCTCTATGTACCAGAATGTGGTAACACCTTGTTTTCGATTGTTTATTACTAATTACTTTGTGAATTACTTAACTGCTTTGATCTTCTCAACCAGTTCATTTAATTCAGGATTTGTCTTTTCTAAGTCCGCGTACATTGGTTGAACCGCTTCAACGAATGCCGCTTTATTTGGTTCAACAAAAGTTACGCCCATCTTTTCAGCTTTTGTACGCTCTTTTGCTTCTGACTCAGCCCACAATTTCTTCATGTATTCAGATGAGTCTGCTGCTGCTTTCATCAGTGCTTTTTGCTGCTCAGGTGTTAGCTTGTCGTACGTTTTAGTCGAAATAACCAATACGTCTGGCACCATGGTGTGCTCGTCTAGGCTGAAGTATTTCGATACCTCACTGTGACGGCTCAAGCTAAATGATGGGATGTTGTTTTCCGCAGCATCCACCACGCCTTGTTGTAATGCTGTGTATAGCTCACCGTATGCCAATGGTGTCGGGTTACCACCTAACGCTTTTACCATCGCAATAGCAGATGGGCTCGGCTGTACACGTACTTTCAGACCTTTTAGATCTTCCGGCGTATTGATTGGTTTGTTGGTGTAAAAGCTACGTGCGCCCGCATCGTAGTAAGTCACACCAATAAAGCCGCTGTCCGCTGAAGAATTCAGGATTTCACGACCCACTTCCCCGTCTGTCACTTTGTAGTAGTGGTCTTTATCGCGGAACAAGTAAGGCATGTTGAATGCTGCGTAAGCAGGGGAGAAAGCTTCCAATTCTGCCGCGTTGCTCTTCACCATATCCAGAGCACCGTTTTGCATCAGCTCCATCGATTCACGCTGAGTGCCTAACTGCGCATCAGGGTAGATACGGATACGAACTTCCCCGTCTGTCATTTCACGAACTTCTTTTGCCATAAAGTCCATTGCTTTATGTACTGCATGGTCACGAGGGTGGTTGTGACTTAGCTTCAAAGTGGTCGCAGCATAAGCAGAAGCAGTGGCGCCGAAGGTCATTGCAGCACCTACTACAGCGCTTAAAAGAGTCTTACGCGTCATCATTGTTCTATTCTCCTTGGATTGGTTATCCAATATGTAGGGTAGTTTTAATTTTTCACGGTATTTCTTGTTTCGAGGTCATTATTGGCGATCGAAAAACCTATCGTCAAAACAAAAAAGCAAATTGATTGACCAAAATCACACTAATTACCCTTAAATTGGTTAACCAATTCATTTGTGAAGCTGCTCACGTGACAACCAAATCGCCTAACTTATAATCCACTCAGAACAACATGCCTATTTTGAGACCCTACACAAATACGCTCGCCCACATTGGTAAACCAATTGTTATGCAGTCCGCGTGTTTACTTTAAGGAAATGAAAATGAATAAACTGGTCACGTATATCAACAGGGGGTTGGCAGCATTTACTGTCTCTCTTTCGACCTTTCTTGTCTTCTGCGTGGTTTGGCAGGTGCTTTCACGCTACGTACTCGGTAAACCAAGCACCGTCACGGATGAACTGGCTCGCTATCTCTTTATGTGGGTGGCGCTTATTGGTGCCGCTTACACCACAGGTCTCAAACGTCACCTCGCCATTGACCTTTTGACGATGAAACTCAAAGGCAAGAAAAAACTGGTGAATGAAATCGTCATCCAAGTGGCCATTGCGCTCTTCTCTTATGTGGTGTTGGTCCACGGCGGAACACAATTAGCACTCAAAACATTGGCCACTGGCCAGCTAACCCCAGCATTGGGCTTAGAGATGGGCTACATCTATTTCTGCCTGCCTATCAGTGGCGCACTGATGATCTTTTATTCCGTGATTTTCGCTTATGAGCGCGTCAAACAATTAATGTCTGGTGAAACCCTAGTCACCGACTCACAACTTGATTCTTAGAGGGTTCCACAATGGAATGGCAATTAATTCTTACCTTATTTGGCAGCTTCGCTGTATTACTGGCAATTGGTGTACCGGTTTCCTTCGCCATTGGTCTTTCTTCACTGGCGACCATTTTAATGGGCCTACCATTAGAGCCTGCGATTGCGGTTGTAGCTCAGCGCATGGCAGCAGGTCTTGATAACTTTGCTCTACTGGCGATCCCGTTCTTTATCTTGGCGGGCAACATCATGAACCAAGGTGGTATCGCACTGCGCCTGATTAACTTTGCCAAAGTGTTAGGTGGCCGTCTTCCTGGTTCCCTAGCGCACGTGAACGTGATGGCGAACATGATGTTTGGCTCAATTTCTGGCTCAGCCGTCGCATCTGCCGCAGCGGTTGGCGGCACTATGTCGCCACTGCAAAAGAAAGATGGCTACGATGAAAACTTTTCTGCCGCGGTGAACATCACCTCTTGTCCATCGGGTTTATTGATCCCGCCAAGTAACACCCTGATCGTGTTCTCGTTAGTCTCTGGTGGTACCTCTATCGCGGCGCTGTTCCTTGCCGGTTACATTCCGGGCATTTTGATGGGTCTGAGCATCATGGTGGTGGCTGGGATCATCGCCAAACGTCGTGGTTACCCAATTGCTGCTCGCCCAACGCTAGCGATGGTTTGGGATACATTTCTAAAAGCGGCGCCTTCACTGGCTCTGATTGTGGTCATCATGGGTGGCATCATCGGCGGTATCTTTACGGCTACCGAAGCCTCTGCCATCGCCGTGGTCTACACCTTTGTTTTAGCGGTGTTGGTGTATCGCGAAGTGAAATGGCGAGATCTTCCTAAGATCATTTTGGAATCTGCCGTCACCACATCGATTGTTTTGCTGTTGGTTGGCGCGTCTATGGGCATGTCTTGGGCGATGGCGAATGCCGACATTCCATACATGATTGCCGATGCGCTGCTGGCGATCTCTGACAACCCAATGATGATTCTGCTCATCATCAACATCATCTTGCTGATTGTCGGTATCTTCATGGATATGACGCCAGCGGTACTGATCTTCACGCCGATCTTCCTGCCAATCGCGCTGGATATGGGCATCGACCCGGTTCACTTCGGCATCATGATGACCTTCAACTTGGCGATCGGCATCTGTACTCCACCGGTAGGTAGTGCGTTGTTTATCGGTTGTTCTGTGGCGAATGTTGCGATCGACAAAGTGATCAAGCCGCTTCTGCCATTCTACGTTGCACTGATTGCGGCCCTAATGGCGGTGACCTTTATTCCTGAACTCAGTCTGTTCTTACCAAAACTGGTCCTAGGCTACTAACTCTTTCAATGAATCATCCCGCAGAGCACTCTGCGGGAGAAGGGAAATAAAATGAAAACCATTGCAAACTCCACCCTAAATGCTGCTGTTTCGCTGCCAGATTACGACCGTTCTACACTCAAAAGCCGTATTATTCACCTTGGTTTCGGTGCTTTCCACCGAGCGCACCAAGCACTGTTCACCAATGAAATGCTGAGCAAAACGGGCTCGGATTGGGGCATTTGCGAAATCAACCTATTTGGCGGTGAAGAGTTAATTCAATCGCTGCGCGCGCAAGATCACCTCTACACGGTGGCAGAAAAAGGTGCACAATCGACCGAAGTCAAAGTGATTGGCTCGGTGACGGAATCACTGCACCCACATTTGGACAGCATCGAAGCTGTTCTCGAAAAAATGGCCGAGCCACAAGTGGCGATCGTTTCAATGACGATTACTGAGAAAGGCTACTGCGCCGACCCTGCGACGGGCACGCTTGATAAAAACAATCCGCTAGTCATTGCTGACCTTGCCAATCCAACGGAGCCAAAATCGGCACTAGGTTACATCGTGCAAGCACTGAAGATACGTCGTGAACGCGGCCTAACGCCATTTACCGTGATGTCTTGCGATAACGTGCAAGAGAACGGTCACGTAGCAAAAGCAGCGGTACTGGAATTCGCTCAACTGCTTGACCCTGAATTGCGCGACTGGATTGAAACCAACGTCACCTTCCCTTGCACTATGGTTGACCGCATTGTGCCAGCAGCCACAGAAGAGACACTGAGCGAAATCGCCGATCTGCTTGGCTGTGAAGATCCATGTGGCATCGCTTGTGAACCTTTCCGTCAATGGGTTATCGAGGACAACTTCGTAGCTGGTCGTCCAGATTGGAACGTGGCTGGCGCAGAATTTGTTGCCGACGTTGTGCCTTACGAAGAAATGAAGCTGCGCATGCTAAATGGTAGCCACTCGTTCCTAGCCTACCTAGGCTACCTTGGTGGTTACGCGCATATCTCTGACACCATGATAGACGAAGGCTACCGCAAAGCGGCATTCGACATGATGATGCAAGCACAAGCCCCTTCGCTGACCATGCCAGAAGGCACCGATTTAGAAGGCTACGCTAAACTGCTTATCGAGCGCTTCACTAACCCAAGCTTAAAGCACAAAACATGGCAAATCGCGATGGATGGCAGCCAGAAGATCCCACAACGCATGGGCGGCAGCTTACGATTCCACCTTACTCAAGGCTCTAACTTCTCATGGTTGGCAACCGCGATTGCAGGCTGGATGCGCTATGTCTCTGGCGTGGATGAGCAAGGCAACAACATTGATGTCCGCGATCCAATGGCAGAGACACTACGTCAGATTTGCGACCAACACGGCTTGAACGTTTCAGTTGTGCCTGCGTTGTTCGCTGTTGAAGCCATCTTCCCTGCAGAGCTTGGTCAAAACCCACAAGTGATTGATGCGGTGAGCAGTGCTTACCAATCGCTAATCGATAACGGTGCTCGTGCCACTGTCGCTGCGTTGTAATAGGAGTTAACGATGAAGAATTTCTTGTGTGAAGACTTTTTACTCTCAAACGAAACGGCGCGCCGCTTGTACCATGAGCATGCGTTCCACCAGCCAATTTATGATTACCACTGCCACCTAAATCCAGCGGAAGTGGCGCAAAATCGTCAGTTCGATAACTTAGGTCAAATCTGGCTTGAAGGCGATCACTACAAATGGCGTGGCATGCGCTCGGCAGGCATTGAAGAGCGTCTGATTACGGGTGATGCGAGCGATTACGACAAATACATGGCGTGGGCGAAGACGGTTCCTCAAACCTTGGGCAACCCGCTTTACCACTGGACGCACTTGGAACTGCGTCGCCCATTCGGCATTACTAATACGCTGTTTAGCCCAGACACTGCTGATCAAATTTGGCATCAATGTAATGAGCTGCTTGCGACACCTGAATTTACGGCTCGCGGCATCATGCAGCAAATGAACGTCGTAATGGCGGGCACAACCGATGATCCTATCGATTCACTAGAACACCACAAAGCAATCGCAGAAGACGACACCTTTAACGTCAAAGTGCTACCGAGCTGGCGTCCGGATAAAGCGTTCAAGATTGAATTGGACGTGTTTGCGGATTACATGCACAAACTGGGCGAAGTAGCAGACATTGAGATCCGCCGCTTTGATGATTTATTGAGTGCACTCGATAAACGTTTGGCACACTTCGATGCACATGGCTGTCGTGCGGCAGACCACGGCATTGAGATCGTCCGTTACGCGCCGATCCCAAGCGAAGCTGATTTAGATGCGTTATTGGCTCGTCGTTTAAATGGCGAGGTATTGTCAGAGCTTGAATGTGCGCAATTCTCTACCGCGGTTCAAGTTTGGCTCGGCAAACGCTACGCGCAGTTGGGCTGGGTCATGCAGCTTCATATTGGCGCACAGCGCAACAACAGCACACGCATGTTCCAACTGTTAGGTGCCGACGCTGGCTTTGACTCGATTGGCGATCGCCCATTTGCTTTTGAACTGGCACACCTGTTAGATGAAATGGACCAAACCAACGAGCTGCCTCGCACCATTCTTTACTGTTTGAACCCTCGTGATAACGAAATGATGGCGACCATGATTGGTAACTTCCAAGGTGGCGGCATCGCGGGCAAAGTGCAGTTTGGCTCGGGTTGGTGGTTCAACGACCAGAAAGACGGCATGCAACGCCAAATGGAACAGCTTTCTCAACTTGGTTTGCTCAGCCAATTCGTCGGCATGTTAACGGACTCGCGCAGCTTCTTGTCTTACACTCGCCACGAATACTTCCGCCGTATTCTGTGTGACATGGTCGGTCGTTGGGCAGAGAACGGCGAAGTGCCAAATAACCTATCGTTGCTTGGCCCTATGGTCGAAGACATCTGTTTTGGTAACGCAAAACGCTACTTTGAAGAGAGGGCGTAACCAATGAAGCACATCGCCATTATCGGTGAATGTATGATTGAGCTGAATGGCAAACCGTTCGGCTCAATGCATCAAACATTTGGTGGGGATACGCTCAACGCTGCGGTTTATTTGAGCCGCGGCTGCGAAGCCAATAGAAAACCTGATGAAGTTAAAGTCTCTTACGTTACGGCGCTTGGCAATGACCCGATCAGTACAGGCATGCTGACTCGCTGGCAAGAGGAAGGCATTTCGACAGACTTAGTGCTGCGCGATGAGATTCGCACGCCGGGTTTGTATTTGATTCAGCTTGATGAGCAAGGCGAGCGTACGTTTCTGTATTGGCGCAACCAATCAGCCGCACGTTACCAACTTCAACATCCAAACTTTGGACTGGTTAAGCAAGCATTAACTCAAGTAGATGCAGTGTTTCTCAGCGGTATCTCTCTAGCCATCTTGCCAGAAGAAGACCGAATTTCACTGCTTAATTTGTTAGTCGAGCTTAAAGCCCAAGGCGTTGAAATCGCGTTTGATAGTAACTTCCGCCCAGCACTGTGGCCTCAAGACGAGAATCAAACCGTCAAAAACGTTTACCAAGCCATGTATCAACTGACGGACGTTGCCTTGGTGACTTTTGATGATGAGCAATTGATCTGGGGTGACGAAACACCAGAGCAAACCATTGAACGCCTTACCTCTCTTGGCGTGGGCAAATGCATCGTCAAACTTGGCGCAGATGGCTGCTTGGTTCAAGACTCAACAAATCAGGGTTCGAGCGCGGCTCTGGCTCCACAAGCCGTGCCGACCCAACCTGTCGCTCAAGTGGTGGACACCACATCAGCGGGCGACTCATTCAATGGTGGCTTTTTATCGGCATACCTTGCGGGCGCCGATCTCGCGACTTCATGTCAAAGAGGCAACGCACTGGCAGGTGCTGTGATTCAACATCGCGGTGCCATCATTCCCAAAGCATTCACACAACCGGCGCTTGGCGTCGTTTAAGGAACACTCATGTCTAGCATCAAAGAACAATTGAAAGCTCTGAAAGTCATCCCTGTTATCGCTATTGATAAAGCAGAAGACATTATCCCACTGGGTAAAGTATTGGCAGAAAACGGACTACCAGCGGCTGAAATCACCTTCCGTTCAGCAGCAGCTGCAGAAGCGATTCGCCTATTGCGTGAAACCCAGTCAGACATGCTGATTGGTGCAGGTACGGTGTTGAACCGCGAGCAAGCAATTGCAGCAAAAGAAGCAGGCGCAACCTTTATCGTATCGCCTGGCTTTAACCCACATACCGTTAAAGCGTGCCAAGAAATCGGCATTGATATCGTACCGGGTGTGAACAACCCAAGCACAGTTGAAGCCGCACTGGAAATGGGATTAACCACCTTGAAGTTCTTCCCTGCCGAAGCCTCTGGCGGCATCAACATGGTGAAATCACTGCTCGCGCCATACACCGACATCGAACTGATGCCTACTGGTGGCATTAACCCTGCGAACATCAAAGATTACTTAGCGATTCCACGCGTGTTGGCCTGCGGCGGAACCTGGATGGTAGACAAGAAACTGATCGAAGCGGGCAACTGGGAAGAGCTTGCACGCCTAACTCGCGAAGCGGTTGCGCTTGTAAATGAGTAATCGCTTTTAGCGATTGAATAAAGTGCCCAGCCCTCCCTCGGTGGAGGGCTGATTCGTTTGCATTCACATTCACTCACATGGTTAAGGAACCTAGATGGAAAACGGGTTAGCACAAGGCATTGGCGGCATCGCATTTCTGGTTGGCGTGATGGCCTTCTGGCAGAAAGATGACCTACGCTTTCGCTATCAGATGATGGCATTTTGTTTCATCATGGGCGTTCATTTCGCCTTACTGGGCGCAACCGTGGCGGCCATTGGCGTGGTCATTAATGGCATTCGCAGTTTCGCCTCCATCAAAACTCAATCGCGCAAAGTGATGTGGTTCTTCATTGCTCTTATGTGGCTGATGACCCTTCCAAACATAACTCACTTTTTTGAGTTACTCACGGTAATCGGATCGTCCGTCGCCACTTGGGCGCTCTTTTCCAAACAAGGCATCGCCCTGCGCAGCTTAATTTTATTCAACTCATTTTGTTGGGTGAGCCACAACCTATGGCTTGGCTCGATTGGTGGCTCATTGGTTGAGAGCACCTTTATCGTCACCAACCTGTTGACCATTTATCGTTTGTTTCATGCCCAAGAACACATCTCCCAAACCCAAAACAATCAGTTTTTGGCGTCTAACACCGAATCCAGTACAGATTGAGCATTACTCGCAATACTTTCATCACAGCACTGCTTTAAAACCAGAATGAAATCATTCAGTTCTTCGGCAGACACGCCATTATTCATGCTGATGTTGTAGTGCGCCGCAAGCTGACTGTTCACTCCTTTGATATTTGCCAGCGCTGCAATCGTGGCAATTTCTCGTTGTTTCCACGTCAGGAGGTCACGCGCGAAAATGTCACCAAACAAGTGGGCTTTTAAGTACTGATCTATTTGAGGTGAAAAGTCGAACAGCGTGCCTTTGACTTGCATACCGACCAGCGTTGTTTGGTTCTGACTGCCTAGCTCTAAGCTGCTTTTATCTGCCGTCAACAGCGTCGATTCACGCCCTGATATGTCGGTAATACCACGATTTTTGCGCACTTCAACTACTTCCATAAAAGCAGCCAATCCATTCAAACTGCGGGGAAAACCTGCGTAAGCGTATAGTTGAGCGAGAACTTCTTTAATCTCATTGATCGTTAAGCCGCTCTCTAAACCATCACTCAGGCTAATCTTAAGTTTTTCTACGTCACCGCTTGCGGTGAAAGCCGCGATTGGAACGATGGCTCGTTCTTTATTACTCAATTTATCTGTTGCAAAAGCAGGCATAACAGCGGATATCGTTGTCATAGTCAGTACCCAAATTAATATGGACTTAATTGAAGTTTTAATTGCGATCATCGTCAGAACCTTCCGTTGGTTGACCACATGCCGAAGCGACTTGAGGAGCCATAAAAGCGACACCAATGAGCGCAATCTTTACGCTCATGTAAGTTTGATATTTACTTGGCTTGCCTGTCATTGTCAGATCTCCGACGTCCTTAAGTTAGCGTTCAATTAGCCAAGCTCGGCGTACTCTTCGTCCGTCACGGGTTGACACCACTCATTGCTTGCTCCTTCGGCGGGTATTTCTATTGCTACATGTGAAAACCAGCTGTCTTTAGCTGCGC
Source organism: Vibrio sp. YQ_11 (assembly GCF_043103065.1). Lineage (NCBI taxonomy): Bacteria > Pseudomonadati > Pseudomonadota > Gammaproteobacteria > Vibrionales > Vibrionaceae > Vibrio > Vibrio sp. YQ_11. The sequence goes on from NZ_JBICJM010000005.1 coordinate 276,892, forward strand.
CATGCCAATGCTTAGTGCCAGGCGCAATATGCACGACGCCGCCTACGAGCTATACCCACAATCCAAGTATTTGTCTTATCGCGCAAGGCAGGAAGCGAGTCTTATTGGGAGAGGAAAGCTTTATTTACGATGCCAACCACTTCCTGATTTCTTCTGTCGATCTCCCTATCATTGCCAACATTATCGAAGCCAGTGAGGAGCAACCTTATTTAGAGCTGATCATGGAGCTGGATTTGACCGAGATTTCCCAACTGATTGTCGATAGCGAACTTGCCTTTACTCAAGCCAAAGAAGCGCAAAAAGGCATTGCTGTCGGTGAGTTGTCGGAATCTCTATTGGATGCGTTTGTACGTTTAGCAGAATTATTAGACGAAGGCCAAAACATCAAAATTTTAGCGCCCATCATTAAACGGGAGATTTTTTATCGCCTTTTGATGAGTGAACAGGGCACGCGTCTCCATCAAATCGTGACTGCGGGCAGCCATAGCCATCAAATAGCCAAAGCCATCGACTGGCTCAAAAACAACTTTGTCAAACCATTAAGTGTTGGAGATTTGGCTTCGTTTACAGGTATGAGTAAATCGTCGTTTTACACGCACTTTCGCTCCATGACGTCCATGACACCATTACAGTTTCAAAAGAAGTTACGCTTAAGTGAAGCACGCCGATTGATGCTGACAGAAAACTTAGACGCCATGGCTGCGACATTCAAAGTCGGCTATGAAAGTCCGTCTCAATTCAGTAGGGAATACAGCCGCTTGTTTGGCGCGCCGCCGTCTAAAGACATCAAATCGCTAAGAGAAAATTTGGGCTAGATTGGCACAAAAAAGCCGTTAGTCTGTACTGCCACAGAGCTAACGGCTAAAAACCCATGAAGAGAACGCTTCGTCAGCACTTCACTGCGGCTGACAAAAAATGTGTAGTTTATTAAAGCACAGCCTTGCGACTCGGTAAGAACACTTCACCCAACATGCAACGTACAGAACCACCACCAATAGATTCTATGGTGGAAACGTCGAATGGCAGCAATTTACCGTGTGTCGCCAATTGGTTTCTTTGTGCTGGTGAGAATGCTTCGTACGCCGATTGAGACATCGCAATCACCTTGTCGCCGTTGATGGTTTCCAGTTGCAGAATGTTGCCACAGAACTGGTTCATCTGATCAAGCGAAATTGAGATAACTTGTTTATCTTTTGCCAGAGACTTCAAAACAAAACGACGCTCAAATTCTGGGATCACTTCATCACAAATCACACAAAACTGCTCCCCCACAGCCATCATCACGTTGGTATGGTAAATCGGCGAACCCGATGGCAAACGGGTTTGGAATGAAATCACGCGCTCATAACCAATGCGATTCGCGTAATCTTCCAACACTAGGCGATCACAACGCTGTGACAACGCGGCATAAACGGTTTTGTTTAGATGGTCAAAAACCATCACCCCAGTGCTTTCTAGGTACGCGTGATCGCCTAGGTAATCCGTTAGACTGCTTTGCTGGTGAACTTCACGTCCTGCAGCGGCTAGCGCGGCAATTAACGCTTCCGGGCGAACCTCATGCTGACGGTTTTCACACGCCATTGGGAAGGTATAAAGCGTGCCGTCTGGTGTTGTGCTAAACCAGTTATTGGGGAATACCGCATCTGGCGTCGCAACATCAGAAACTGGATAGTCAAATTCCACCACTTGCACTCCTTCTTGGCGCAACGTGGCAACCATTGCCGAAAATTCAGCCATGGTTTTTTGTGATACTTCTTTCTGGCTCAATGACACCTGATGCTGAAACTCATTGTCTTGCGCCGTTTCTTCATTAAAACGAAATTCTTTAGGTGGCACCATCACTACGCAGTTTGCGGTTTGGCGCAGAGCACTTTGTGTGCTTTCTTCTTTCCCATCAGCAAATTGGGGTACTGATTCGTGTAATAGCATCCAATATATTCCTTATCTCTAGAATGGAGAGATTGTAAATTTATTGTTAACTTCAGTTTTGCTGTTTTCGCGATTATTTCTATTCTCTAAAAGTAATTTTTCCTGCAATTAGACAGAGAAACACGATTTTTTATTGTCACTTTGCTGGTTTACACTTTTGTGGCTCGGACATGACAAATCCAATAAATGGGATATTTCAATTCAGTTCATAACCAACTAGTTACATTTAAAAGACGATCGGTTAGACTATTTTTTCGCCCCTCTCACAAACTCGTCTGCTTTTCTGACTAGCGGACAACGATATTTCTTACCACCTATCTCGGTGCGCACTGCCATGTCCAAGCAGTGTAAATCGATGGATTCAGTAGACCGAGATGGCATTGTTTTGACTTTAGGATGAGTTATGTTTAAACGATTTGAAGGCTTCACAGAGCCGTTTCCCAAATCTACGCCCGATCAGCCCCCTTCAGGGATTTTTGCCTTTCTACGCCATTACACCCGAGGGTATGAAAAGCCACTGATCATCATGTCACTGATGTCGACGATTGTTGCCATCGTTGAAGTCATGCTATTTGGTGCAATGGGCCAACTGGTGGACTGGCTTTCCACCAGCAATCCAGAAACCTTTTTGCAAGATAACCGAGCGGATCTGATTTTTTACGGCGTCTTACTTCTGGTTGTGATGCCACTTTTGGTTGTTATCTACTCTTTGCTGGTGCATCAAACCTTGTTGGGTAACTACCCAATGTCCATTCGCTGGCTTGCTCACCGTTATCTGCTCAATCAGAGTCTGAACTTCTATCAAGATGATTTTGCAGGGCGCGTTGCGACCAAAGTGATGCAAACCTCTCTCGCAGTACGTGAAACGGTCATGAAGAGCATGGACGTGTTTGTCTACGTGACGGTTTACTTCACCAGTATGGTCGTGATGTTAGCAGCTGCAGATTGGCGTTTAATGATTCCAATGATTGTCTGGCTTTTGGTTTACATCGCGATTCAGATTTACTTTGTACCGAAACTGAAAGATGTGGCCTCTGAGCAAGCCGATGCGCGCTCAACCATGACAGGCCGTATTGTCGACAGCTACACCAACATCCAAACCGTGAAGCTGTTTTCACATAGCCAACGAGAAACCCAATATGCCGAACAAGGCATGAAAGGATTTCTCAACACGGTTTATCGTCAAATGCGCTTGGTTACGGGCTTTGACGTGGCGGTTGAAATCTCCAACTACATCTTGGTGTTTTCCGTCGCGGCTTTGTCGATTTATCTGTGGTTGGACAGCGCGATTAGCGTCGGTGCCATTGCTATTGCGGTCAGCCTAGCGCTGCGCGTTAACGGCATGTCGATGTGGATCATGTGGGAAGTAGGAGCCCTGTTTGAAAACATGGGTACTGTCGTGGATGGCATGAAAACACTGTCCAAACCTATCGATATCCAAGACAAACCGAATGCGAAAGACTTGGTCGTATCTCAAGGTGGCATCCAGTTCGATAACGTCAGCTTTCATTACGGTGAAAACAAAGGCGTCATCAACCATCTGAATCTCGACATCAAACCTGGCGAAAAAGTCGGCTTGGTTGGGCGCTCTGGCGCAGGCAAATCCACGTTGGTGAACTTGCTGTTACGCTTCCATGATGTGGAAGAAGGCAGCATTAAGATTGACGGTCAAAACATTGCTGACGTCACGCAAGATTCGTTGCGCTCGAAAATTGGCATGGTGACACAGGATACGTCTCTTTTGCACCGTTCAATAAGAGATAACATCTTGTACGGCAACCCAACCGCCTCAGAAGGGGAACTGCTTAAAGCGACGAAACAAGCGCACGCTCACGAGTTCATCGAAACACTGACAGACCCATTTGGCAATGTCGGCTACGATGCGCAAGTTGGCGAACGAGGCGTGAAGTTGTCTGGTGGTCAGCGTCAGCGTATTGCTATTTCTCGTGTGTTATTGAAAGACGCGCCGCTGTTGGTACTGGATGAAGCAACTTCAGCTCTGGACTCAGAAGTCGAAGCGGCTATCCAAGAAAGCTTGAACGAGCTCATGCAAGGCAAAACCGTGATTGCAATAGCACACCGATTGTCGACCATCGCCCAGATGGATCGCTTAATCGTTCTCGACAAAGGTAACGTCGTAGAGCAAGGCTCGCACCAAGAGCTGATCGCTCATAACGGCATCTACGCACAGCTTTGGGCACACCAAACTGGCGGTTTTCTTGGTGAAGAACTAGACAATCAGCAAGCTTCTTAACACCGCTTCATCCCTTTAAAAACGGCGCTTAAAGCGCCGTTTTTTATTCTCGAATTACATGAGCACTGAACTGATGAACTCATTCATTCTCATTTATGAAACACCAACAATGATAAAGATCACACTTTTTCTGCTAATATAGCGCCTCGTTGCGTATCTATTGCAATGGACACAATGCAGAGTACCTAGCTGAATTCATTTATCGTTTCACTTTTTGATAAGCAGCTATACTCAATAGATGGCTTAGTTATTAAATTAACAATAAGGTAATTAGCTTATGTGTAAATGTGGTTCAATGCAGATCGTACAAGTAAAACCTAGTTGGGCTGACAAGCTATTCGGCTATTCAGAAAGATGGAAATGCCAACTTTGTTGTAAGATCTACCGCATCTAAAAATTAAAAAAATAGAATCTTAGTTTTTCTAAGAAAAAGCAGTGGCCCGACAATGATTGTCGGGTTTTGTTTTTCTAAAGCCTCAATTATCTCCCTACGCTTCCACGCAAACCAATCTGCTCAACACCTAGCATCTCAATGTGACTTAGGTATAGAATCTGGCCCACTTATTTCTTCCTCTATTCATACATAACTGGTCACTATGAACAAAAGTTTGCTAACGAATCTGCTCGCCATCGCTTTGATGGGCGCAGGCCATCAATTTCAGAACGACTATCTTTGGTATGCTGGTCTCTTTGCCTTCTCTGGCGCCATCACTAACTGGCTTGCCATCCACATGCTGTTTGAAAAAGTGCCGGGTTTATACGGTTCTGGTGTGATTCCCGCACGGTTTGAAGAATTCAAACTGGCGATCAAAAATTTGATGATGGAACAGTTCTTTACCGAAGCGAACATCGACCGATTCTTGAATAAAGAAATGGCGGGCGGTGTGAACATCGATCTTCAACCTGTGATTGAGAAAGTGGATCTAAACCCAGCCTTTGACTCACTAGTAGAAGTCATTGAGGGCTCCCAGTTTGGCGGCATGCTAGCGATGTTTGGTGGTGCGGAAGCTCTACAGCCGATGCGACAACCTTTCGTCGAAAAGATGCAAGTGTCCATCATCGAACTGAGCAAGAGCGACAGTATTAAAGAAGCTTTGAAAGAGCAGTTTGAATCACCAGCCATGATGGATGAGATTAAGCAGAACATCGAAGGCATCATCGACCAACGCCTTAGCGAGTTAACGCCGGCATTGGTTAAAGAAATGGTGCAAAAAATGATTAAAGAACACCTAGGCTGGCTAGTAGTTTGGGGTGGCGTATTCGGTGGTTTGATTGGTGTTATTAGCACCTTTATCGGCGCATAATCCTTCACTAAACATCGAGAGACCTATCGAAAAAGGAGCCTTTTGGCTCCTTTTTTATGTCCTGTACCACGACAAATGCGTTAGCCTAATAGCTCCGGATTCACACCAAATCCCGTTTTGTGCTCTTCTATCACCACTTCACTTCGCGTCTGAATAACACCCGGTAGCGTGCCTAGCTTACTCGACATGAACTCTTGATACGCTTTCATGTTCTTCACTCGGACTTTGATCATGGTGTCGAAGTCACCAGAGAGCGAATAACACTCTTCGATTTCTGGCATCAATTCCACCGCTTTGGCAAACTTTTCAAAAATCGAGAAGCTGGTTTGATCCAAACGAATATGAATGAACACCTGAACATCCAATCCTAATTTTTCAGCATTCAACTCGGCATGATAACCATTGATATAGCCTTCTTTCTCAAGCCTTTTGACGCGATCTGAGCACGGCGACGTGGTTAAGTTAATCTGCTTCGCCAGTTCGACGACTGGAATTCGTCCGCGTGAATGAAGCACTCTCAAAATATGCAGATCAATCCTGTCTAATTGGTAGCTCATCAACACATCCTTGTAACAACTCAGGGAGCTTTACATTAATCGTTACCGTTATGTTTGCAAACTAACAAATGAACAACGTGTGAATTCCGCTTAGTTTTAACGTTTGCTTAGCACAAAAAGCCATCATCAACCTAAAAACACATCCTAGTTGTTAACATAAGTTTATAAATAACAAAGGCACTCACACGGCTTTTATAAGAGAAAAATCGGTGTGAATGAAAAAGTGAAACGATGAACTTTGCAGAGAATAAAGTGAGCTATAAACAGAAGAAATGAGCCAAATAGTAAGGCAATAATAGGAAAAATTATTGAGGAAAAAGCAATGTTAACCTTACAACTGGCGTACAAACCGTTTGGTGTTGGCGAATGGACATACTCCACGGTTTCTCACGAAGTCGCGAAGTTTTTAGCACGTGAATACGCATCTTATGGCTGGCCAGTGATGATCGACGGCTCGCCCTACTCCAACGAAGAACCTTTAGCAGCCTAACGTTAAACTACAGAGCGGCCGATACGTGTCTTGCCGGGTGAGGTACCACTTCACCGATTGCTCGGTGGTTGCAGCAACGACAAAAATACTGTGGTTCCATCTCGTAATAGTGCTCACCTGAGACAAACTTCGCCATCAGTTGCGTGAAACTCACCACCTTACCGGTTAACGTGTCAACGGATTGAGGCTCACAACGCTTCATGATCACTTTATGTTGCGTTGATTTTCTACACGCTGAGCAATATATATCCGGCATCTCTCTTCTCCCTGAATTTTTGTGTGCTACTGACAATTGACATATTTTGTTCAAAATAATTCCACAATAAAAAAGCCCCTTTACTTTTTTGTGCCCTATCTTCAAAAAATCCTACTAAAGTATGAAAAAACTGAGACCTTGGTCAGACCTCAACTTTTATACCACTTATATGAAAAACAGCACCTATGTGTGTAATAATACGACACATCACACATAAGCTATTGTTAGGGCTTATTATTTAGTAAGGCGCGTGACAACTTTACAGCTGGCTAGGTCGAGCTTTCGTAACGCTTTGTTATCTCGATTTACCCCACAAACCAGTTTCTAGCAACAACAGCCGTCTCATCAAGGAAGAAATGCATGACGATACAACCGACTCTCACTACCGAAAGACTCGTCCTCCGGCCATTCAATATCGGTGACTGCCAACAAGTGGCTTTACTCGCTGGAGATAAGCGAATTGCCGACATGACAGCAAACATCCCACATCCGTATGAGCTACCGATGGCGCAAGCATGGATAGATAGGCACGTTCCGATGTATCAGCAGCATCAAGGCGTGGCGTACGCTATTACCTTGCGAAACTCTGGGGAGTTACTTGGTGCGGTGAGTTTACCGCGTATCGAAGAGGGGTACGGAACATTAGGCTACTGGGTTGGCGTGCCACATTGGGGAAAAGGCTATGCATTCGAGGCCTCCAAAGCCTTACTCGAATTTGCTCGAATTCACTTTGAGTTAAACGGAATAACCGTGATGCATTTGGTGGACAATCAGCGTTCTAAATCGGTGATCCAAAAACTAAAGATCCCTTACGTCGGTGACAAAACATTGCGCATGCAAGGCAAAGAACGAAAGGTTTGTGTCTACCAACTCACGTTCGTCGCTTCTGAATAAAGTCGAGGGATATGTCGGATGATCATCCATGAAACTTCACAAAATCTACCCAAGAACAACCCTTTCTTGCTGGGAACTGTATCGTCGTCGCTGTTCTATTTTTCCTACCTAGCAGACAAGCTCGTCGAGTTTGGACTCTTAGCACTCACAATAGTCGGATTGAAACTGATCTCAACGTACTTCACGCGCCGCGCGTTCAATCCTAAAACGCTATATATCGATGCAAGCACTAGCGCCTTGAAGTACAGCCAGGGCTCAACGGTTTACTTCCGTCTACCTCTTGATGACATTGTCAGAGTCCAAATACAGAAAGAGTCCTTCTCCAGCCAAAGTTTAATGATCTACACAGTCAACGACGCTTACCAAGTGCCGAATTCTGACAATTTCGATTCTCTGCAATTAAAGGATTTAATGAAACAACTTGAAAAGAGGCTTGATGATCAACGTCGTTAAAGCAAAAAGAGAAGATATTCCAGAAGTTTCCAATTTGGTCTCTAAATAGAAAGACAAAAAAGCCAGCAATTACGCTGGCTTTTCTCTGTGTTAGTCTTGTGCGACTTTCACGCGAATTTTGCTTTTTTCTACGTTCGTCAAATTCAGTGCTTCAAGAGCAGAAATTGCTTCTGCTTCGTCCGGCATGATGACAAAACCGAAGCCTTTCGACAAACCCGTTTCTTGATCAAGCACTAGCGAACACAGTTCTACTTTGCCGTACGCTGAGAATAATTTGCGGATATCTTGCTCGGTCATGTGACGAGCCAAGTTTCTTACTAAAAGTTTCATAATGAACCTAGTTGGTTTGATAACGGTTCGATTCTCTCAGTTTCTCTCTGGCAAACCAAGTGAATAATATGACGGCGTTGACTAGATCATTCTAAGTACATCTGTTTAAATGATTTTCCGTTCATTTTTCACCCATAGGATAGCCAGCATGGAAACGAAACGTCTCAAACTCATCCCCGCTTGTTTAGAACGAGCCGAAGAGGCGCATCAAGCTGTCGTTCGCAGCCAAAAGACTCTCGAAGTCTATCTGCCGTGGGTGCCTCATGTGCTGACATTAGAAGCGATGATAGAAGGGACAGAGAAAGCCATCGCAAACTTTGAAAACTTCGAAGAAGAGCTGCGCTACTACATCATTGAAAAGGAAAGTGATCGCTTACTGGGTGCGGTCGGTTTGATGATTCGAGATCCCGACGTGCCATCCTTTGAGATAGGTTATTGGTTAGATGATGCTGCCGTTGGCAATGGTTATGTTGCCGAGGCTGTGCTCGAAATTGAGCGCTATGCGTTTGATGATTTGGGTGCCAAGAGAATCGCAATTCATGCTGATAGCACCAACCAAAAGAGCCGTGCTGTAGCCGAGCGCTGTGGTTATGAGTTCGAAGGCGAACTCAGAAACGAACGTCTTACCACATCGGGAGAGCTGAGTAACACCGTGATTTACTCAAAAATCCGCGAGTAAGCCGCTTAACCAAACCGATTTGAACACAATAAAAAAGCCCGCGATATTCGCGGGCTTTAGTCATCTGTGCAGTGGTTAGTCTAAATCAACCAACTTCTGCTTGTACTCTTGGTGTTGGTCTAGAACTTCTTGACCTGCACCGCCAGTCATCTTGCTAACCAACACGATAGCCAGTGTTGAGAAGATGATGCCCGGTACGATTTCGTAAACGTCGAACCAACCGCCAGTTAGCTGTTTCCACACTACGATGGTCACGCCACCCACTAGGATGCCCGCTAGTGCGCCGTTACGGTTCATACCGCTCCAGTACAGGCTAAGTACTACTGCAGGGCCAAATGCCGCGCCGAAGCCCGCCCAAGCGTAAGAGACAAGACCTAGCACAGAGCTGTCTGGTGTCATTGCTAGGAACAATGCAATCAAAGAAATCACGATAACGCCCACACGGCCAATCATCACCACTTCTTCTGAAGAAGCATCAGGTTTGATTACTTGCTTGTAGAAGTCTTCTGCTAGTGCAGATGAAGATACTAGAAGCTGTGAATCCGCTGTACTCATTACTGCCGCTAGGATTGCTGCTAGTAGGATACCAGCAACCACTGGGTGGAATACGGTGTTCACAAGCAACATAAAGATTTTCTCGCCATCTTCTAGTTGCGTACCTGGGTGGCCAGTCACCCATACCAGACCAACTAGACCCACTAGCATTGCACCTGCCATTGAAAGCGCAGTCCAACCCACAGCGATACGACGCGCTGTAGTTAGGTCTTTGTTTGAACGTGATGCTTTGAAACGCGCTAGGATGTGTGGCTGACCAAAGTAGCCAAGACCCCATGCCACTAGCGAGATAATCGCGATAGCTGACAGCGGCTCACCTTTCACATCGTTCCACAACGTCAGTAGCTCTGGGTTGATGTTGTGCATGTCTGAAGACAGTTGGCCAAAACCACCGTCCATAACAGCAATCGGAACGATCATCAGTGCTGCTGCCATCAATAGGCCTTGCACTAAGTCAGTCCAAGATACCGCTAAGAAACCACCGAACAGCGTGTAAGAAACCACACAAACTGTACCAATAACTACTGCAATGCTGTAATCAAGGCCGAATACGGTTTCAAACAGTTTGCCCCCTGCAACCAAACCTGAGCTGGTGTAGAAAAGGAAGAATAGAAGAATGAAAAACGCAGAGATGGTCTGAATCAGTTTTGATTTGTCGTTGAAACGACGTGACAGGAACTCTGGCAACGTTAACGCGTCAGTTTGGATGCTGTAAGTACGCAGACGTTTTGCACTGATGAACCAGTTGGCCCATGTACCAGCAAGTAGACCACCGGCTAACCAAAATGCCTCGATACCTGCTGCATACGCGTAACCTGGCAAACCTAGTAGCAGCCAGCCACTCATGTCTGATGCACCTGCAGATAATGCAGCAGGCCACGGACCTAGGCTACGGCCACCTAGGAAGTAGTCAGATGAATTGGAAGTCCTCTTATACGCGTAAACGCCAATGGCAACCATAATTATTAAATACGCCACAAAAGTGGACGTGATAGCAAAGCTATTTTCTATCATTTGATAGTCCTCGTTATAATTATTTCCTTCCTTGTCTTCTCTGACATTTTGCCATCGCAGCAATACGTCAAAGCAAGAGACACCAATCTGAACAAGCTCTCAGGCTGGTTATTTCAAATTGGTGTCACAAGTCAGGTTAGTGAGTTTCGTTCCCCAACTCGAGTAGAGTCGCGTTACCACCCACCGCTGTAATATTTATCGTTCGAGTACGCTCAGTAATAAAGCGCAACGAGAGATGCGGATCGTGAGCCAGTTTTGGTGACTCCAAATCCGTTTCAGAAACTAAGCCAACGATAGCACCATCGCGCTTAGCCAATTGAAGATTGAGCGCATGCTCAACCTGAGAATGCCCAACATAACCCACACTACGTACATCGCTTTCTAGCAACGGGGCAGACGCATCGTACGCAACTACTTGGACTAAGTTAGATGGGAAGTTTGTTGACGATACCGCTTGCTCAACCAGTCGGTTTAGCTCGGCATTGTCGCTGCAAATCACAACACTGTTACCTGCGATGAGGGCACAAGTGATCATTGCAAAAGTGCTGTACAGCGCGTTTTCAGTGTTTTCGATGTTGTTTTCACAAATCACCAAAGCCACACCACGACCAGCCGCGTACAGCTCGTTAGTTTCCCCCGTAGGGCCCACTAACTGATGAGGTTCTGCAAGCAGTGCAGACGCTTGTTGCAAGTGGTAAGACACTACTTTTGCCACAACAGCATTCTGCCCTTCTAGTGCAGATTTTAATGCCAACACATGTTCGCATTTGTAATCAAAATCGGTCAGATTCCACTGCTCCCAAGCAGAGAATGCATCTTTAAAATATGTGATCTGATGAACCATAATGCGACTCCTTATGCGTTCTCTGCTTGAGCAAGAAGATGTTGTGTAAAGCGGTACAAGTAGTGAGGACCACCAGCTTTTGGACCTGTACCAGACAAGCCTTGCCCACCAAATGGCTGAACGCCAACAACCGCACCAACTTGATCTCGGTTGATGTAGCAGTTACCCACGCGAGCGTGCTTTTCAATCCAGCGATAAGTGGTTTCGTTACGGCTGTGAATGCCCATTGTTAGACCAAAACCTGTTTGGTTGATCTGCTCTACCACGTTTGGCAGTTCAGACGCTTTAAAGCGAACAATGTGCAAGATAGGACCAAATTGCTCTTCTTTCAGAACATCAATGCCTGAGATTTCAAACGCACTTGGCGCAACAAAATCGCCATACTGACACGCTTCTTCCAGTTGCAGCTGCGCAACTTTCTTCTGCGTGCTGCTCATCTGTTCTAGGTGAGCAAGGAGTTTTTGCTTCGCATTGCGGTCAATAACCGGACCCACATCGGTTTTGTGCAAGTAAGGCAAGCCAACATGTAGCTCTTTCATAGCGCCTTGGATAAGGGTGATGATGCGGTCCGCAACGTCTTCTTGAACAAACAGCACACGAAGCGCAGAACAGCGTTGACCCGCCGATGCAAACGCAGAGCGAATCACATCACGAACCACCTGCTCTGGCAGTGCAGTACTGTCGACGATCATGGCGTTTTGGCCGCCAGTTTCCGCGATAAACGGTACTGGCTTCGCGGTACGCTCTGCCAACGTTACGTTGATGCGCTGTGCCGTTGCAGTAGAGCCCGTAAATGCGACACCTGCGATGGCGTCGTGAGAGGTTAGTGCATGACCAATCTCACCACCGCGACCAGGAAGTAATTGAATTACGCCAGCTGGGAAGCCAGCTTCCAGCATCAAATCAATCGCGCGAGCAGCAATCAAGCTGGTTTGTTCAGCCGGTTTAGCAACCACAGTGTTACCCGCAACAAGCGCCGCGGTTACTTGACCAAGGAAAATCGCCAGAGGGAAGTTCCAAGGGCTAATACAAACGAACACTCCGAGACCTTCACGACTTGAAATGCGTTTCACACCATCGAAACCTTCCAGTTCAAATGGTTGTAGGTTTTGCGCTTGTTTTGCGTAGTAACGACAGAAATCAACCGCTTCACGAACTTCATCAATGCTGTCGTGAATGGTTTTACCCGCTTCTTGATGACAAATCGCCACCAACTCCGCCAAGTTTGCTTCCATCAGGTCAGCAAGTGTTTCTAAACACTTCGCTTTTTGCTCAATCGCAGTGCCTTTCCATTCTGGGAATGCCGCTTGCGCCGCTTCAATCGCAGCGGAAACATGATCAAGAGTTGCAAAAGCGACTTGACCCACTTCAACACGACGATCGTAAGGCGCGGTAATGATCTCAGCGAGGTTTTCCTTGATCATGCTTTCGGCAAAACGCTCACCGTTGATCACAGGGCCCGCAATCCACTTATTGTTTAGGAAGCTTTCAACTTGCGCTTCAAATGGTTTTGCTTCGCTTTCGATATCGATGTTGACGCCGTAAGAGTTTTTACGCTCAGGGAAAATACCTGAAGGCATTGGGATCTTATCGTTATTCAGCGTCGCAAAACTGGTTAGCGCATCCACAGGGTGATGTGTCAGTTCAGAAATTGGGCAACGCGCGTCAACCAAACGGTGTACAAACGAGCTGTTTGCTCCATTTTCTAGCAGACGACGAACAAGGTAAGGCAGTAGATCCGCGTGGCTACCAACTGGAGCGTAAATACGAACAGGTTGGCCGTATTTCTCCATCACGTGGTTGTAGAGTGAATCTCCCATGCCGTGTAGGCGTTGGAATTCAAAATCCTTATGCTGCGCCATCACTGCAATCGCAGTAACTGTGTGCGCATTGTGGCTGGCAAATTGCGGGAAGATATTGCCACGTACGCCTTCGCTTAATAAGAAACGCGCACATGCAAGGTAAGCAACATCGGTCGCTTCTTTGCGTGTGTACACCGGGTAGTTGTCGTAGCCCGCTTGTTGTGACCATTTGATTTCGCTATCCCAGTACGCGCCTTTTACCAAGCGAAGTGGGATCAAGTCACCTTGCTCTTTCGCAAGGGCATTGAGCCAAACCAATACTGGTAGAGCACGCTTCGAGTACGCTTGCACAACAAGACCAAACTTGCCCCAACCTTTCACGAGGTCACTGCGGTAAATCTTCTCGAACAGCTTTAGAGACAGCTCAAGGCGATCAGCTTCTTCTGCATCAATCGTGATCGCAACGTCGACTTCAATCGCGCGTTTTAGTAGTTGCATGAGCGTTTCGTACAGCTCAGTCATAACACGCTCTTCGTTCGCCACTTCGTAGCGAGGGTGCAATGCTGAAAGCTTGATAGAAACCGAAGGCGCAGGGCTAGTGTCGTTACCGTAAGTCTCGCGACCCACCGCTTCGATCGCCATTAGGTAATCTTTGAAGTATTTGTTTGCATCCGCTGTTGTTAGCGCCGCTTCACCCAACATATCAAATGAGTAAGTGAAACCTTTGTCGCGCATCGGGCGACCATTTTTCTGTGCTTCTTCAATCGTGCGGCCGCGAACAAACTGGTGACCCATGATCTTCATTGCCTGATACATGGCTTTACGAATCACAGGTTCAGAGAATTTGTTAACCAGACGGTTTACAGCCTGACTTGGGCTCTGGGTGCCTTGCTCACCAAGACCGACCACTTTACCTGTCAGCATTAGGCCCCATGTTGACGCGTTAACGAAAACAGAGTCTGAGTTTTTCAGGTGAGATTTCCAGTCCGCAACGCTTAACTTGTCTTTAATCAGCGCGTCTGCGGTTGCCGCATCCGGGATTCGCATTAACGCTTCTGCAAGACACATCAGCAAGATACCTTCTTGAGTATCGAGACTGTATTCCAACAAAAGTGCATCAATCATCTGGATTGACTTCTTATCGGCACGAATGGCTTCAATAAGTTTGGTTGTTTGGTTAGTGATCGCCGATTTTTCTTCCGTTGTCGGCGTCGCTAGTGGCAATAATTGCTCTAGCCATTGAGACTCGTCCACCATATACAATGGCGAGATCAGTGACCACAACTTATCAAGCGGCTGCCCGATAAATTCCGGTGTCAACACGTTCGTAGCTGTAAACATGTGTGTTCCTCAATCTCACTCCTCGAAAACCGCTTCGAGGATCATCAATGGCTGGCAGTGTATTTTGAGGCCGATAATAATACTTGTCAAAAACTACGATATTTTTGCCAAAAACTCGCTTTTATAACAAAACATCCACATAGTCACATTCAAATAGATAATATTTTGTGTTGTAAATTTTAATTTTTGCATTTTAATAACAACAAAATGTTAGGAATATCAATAAGATTATTCTTATAGCAACACCTTCTTTTGAGCATTGGAGGCCACAACGCTCAATAAACCGTCAATTTGGCCTTAAATCTATAAAATTGAGAAATAGATCACAGGTAAAAAAGCACAAAAAAAACCATGCATAGAGCATGGTTTTGTCTTTTTCTGGGTAAATTTACCCAACCTGTTTCTTATACTGAGAGGGAGAAAGTCCCTGCAATCGAGTGAAGGTATGAGTAAAAGTGCTTTGACTTGAGAAGCCGGTAAACTCGGCGATTTGCCCTAAAGAGAGGTGA
This sequence comes from Vibrio sp. YQ_11, assembly GCF_043103065.1. Lineage (NCBI taxonomy): Bacteria > Pseudomonadati > Pseudomonadota > Gammaproteobacteria > Vibrionales > Vibrionaceae > Vibrio > Vibrio sp. YQ_11. The sequence goes on from NZ_JBICJM010000005.1 coordinate 292,103, forward strand.
CCTTGCTCGATTAGCTCACGAGCCATATCAATGCGCTTACCTAATACGTATTGATGCGGAGTAATTCCCATCTGATCTTTAAACAAGCTGTGGAATTGGCTTTCACCCAAGAAAACGCGCCCCGCAAGCTGAGCAACGCTGATCTTATGGCTGAGATGTTGTTCGATGTAGCGGTCTATTGCTTCTAGATCAAAGCGCGAATCTTTGCGGCTAGTTTCAAATGCAGAGATATGGCGCTGCATCAATGCAATCACGGTGTCATTACACGCTCGACTAAGCAGCAGATCGTCAGGATGGTTACGCATTTCCTGTACCAGCATCTGAATCAGCTTCTGAATTTGACCATCGAGTTGAAAATAAAGGTGGGAACGCTCTAGGTTATTGATCTTCTGAAGCATCTCAGGGTCATCATTGGTCGGCTTCGGCATATTCAGCACTAAAATATCCGATTGATGAATCACGCCGCCGAAAGCATGATCAGAGCATGCTGTTACCACACAACCTTGCCCAGGACCGACTAAATTACCCTGCCCACGGACTTCGAATTCCGCTTGACCTTTCAACCCAATCACGATCTGCGTGTAAGCATGATCATGGCAATCCATATAAGATGGCAATGTGATCAGTTCTGCTGGTTTTGGCAGCATACTTTCTTTATATGGTGGGGCTTTCGGGTTATCTGAGTCACTCATTTCACACGGTCATCTTAAGCGTTCGGCTTACATCGAGGCATGATATACCTTCTCGGTTGCCTTGCAAATCTCCACGGAGCCAATCGCGCAAGATCAAACCAACAAGATCAACCCCAACCACATGATCATAGTTCCGGAACGATGATCATGCGAGATTAACTTACGGTCAATGTACAACCAACTTTCTTAACAAAAACGGGGAGATAGAAAAGGCGGGCATTGGCAACAAGCTAAGTTCTTAAAGATCTTCACTACAAAAGTCTCGTATTTTTCTATGTATTCCTGCCGCGAATGGCTAAAAACGCATTAATCGATTGAATATAAACCACATAGAGGGATTTCCCCCCTTACTAATATGCCCCTGATTCAATACATTAGACCTCGAGCTCTAGGATGCATACGACCCTGAGCTCTCGGTATCTGATTGATACCTCTAACTTACTTAGCAGACCCTCGCTATGTAATTTAGAACCTCTTCTACACGTCGACAAGATTATATCTTGTGTTGCCAGCCCGTCTTCAGGCTGGCTTTTTTTTGTATCTCAAAAATGAAAACAATGGCATAAGCTGATATTATATCGGCCATCTCACCGTATCCTTACGTCAATCACCACGCTGAGTACTCTTGATCCATTTTTCTCCGCTCCCAGTGCCATCTGGTGCTATTTACCGAAAGCATGATCAAGGAATAGCACTGCGTAGATGACGAAAGAATCCATGAAGTGAGCATACTGACCTGCATAAAGCAGGCAATGTATCCAAGTCATGTCTGAATGCTGGTGTAAACACAGCTTATGGAGAGATGGCTTGGGGCCAAATAGCAGTAGTGAGTCCTCTTGTGAATATTCCAGTCAATACCATAGAACAGTCGCTCCTCCGACAGCTACCGGGTTGTTGGGGATGCAAAGATAAAGATTCGGTATTCCGTTATGTGAACCAGGAATACGCCGAATTATTGGGCCATACCTCACCAGAAGAGTGCATTGGTAAAACTGACTTCGAGATGTCGAGCCCAACCACTGAATGCGCACAAGAATTTCAACGCCAAGATAAACATGTGATCGAAACAGGCGAATCGTTGAAGATCCTTGATATTCATCCTTACCCTGACGGGCGTTGGCGCGCACATATTTTCACGAAAACCCCTTGGCGAGATGAACAAGGCAACATCCTCGGCACCATTTTTTATGGCCGAGAGTTAACCGACACCGCCGTGATTGAAGTGGGCTACTGGGTGTGTCGAGCCATCGGTACAGACTTAAACCATCAATCCATTTTCCGTTTTTCGAATCTGAACCCGAAACCAGAAAAGCTCACATGCCGCGAGCAAGAAACGCTATTTTTACTGCTTTACGGCAAAAAACCTCAGTTTATTTCTCAAGTGATGGGCATCTCCACAAAAACGGTAGAAGGGCACGTCGCACGTCTAAGAAACAAGTTTGAAGCGAATAGTAAGAACGAGCTGATCGATAAAGCAATGGAGGCAGGCTATGGCTCTGTTGTACCCAAAACGCTGCTTAAACATCAGCTTTCTGTTGTTTTGAATGGAGAGCGCTAACGCCACGCCGCTTTATCTTTATAAACACAAACACCGCCTAAGTGGCGGTGTTTTGTTAGGCGTTAAATAAGATGCCCTATGGCGCGAGACGGTCGATATCCCATTCACCATCGTGTTGAGAGAATAGGAAACGGTCATGCAGACGATGCTCACCGCCTTGCCAAAACTCAATGCTTTGCGGTTTAACTCTAAAGCCGCCCCAAAAAGTTGGCATTGGAATTTCACCTTTGGCAAATTTCTGTTTGAGCTCAAGGAACTTACCTTCCAGCACTCCACGAGCAGAAATACGGCTACTTTGCTTACTCGCAATGGCCGCCAACTGGCTATCTTTAGGGCGGGAAGTAAAATACTTCATGTTTTCCATCGCAGTCAGCTTTTCAGCCACACCAGTAATGTGAACTTGGCGCTCTAATGGATGCCAAGGGAAATGCAGGCTGATGTTGCTGTTAAGTTCAAGATGCTGCGCTTTGCGACTACCTAAGTTGGTGTAAAACACGAAGCCATCTTTATCGACGTTTTTCAATAAAACGATTCGTTGAAATGGCATGCCGTTTTCATCCACGGTCGCCACTGTCATCGCAGTAGGATCAGTCAACCCCGCCTTAATCGCTTGCTCCAACCAAAGGTTGAATTGATCAATTGGATCAGCTTTCAAATCTTTACGACGTAGGCCACCTTTCGTGTACTCACGACGAATATCAGCAAGTTCCATCTTTACTCCTTCACTCGTTTTTGTCGATTGTGCTCCCGAAGCTACTGAAATACAAGGACAGCAAACATAGATGTTGAAAAACCGATGGTAACCTCTAGGTTCAAGCAAAAAGCGAGGCCAGGCAACACTTCTAACGAGACCAAAGGCCAACGGCTGGGCAAGTTTTTCCACCCAAATGATAAGATTGAAGCGACGAAAAGTAACGTGAAGTCATTCCAAAACAACTTCGCTTCGTTTGCTCTCCAACAGGACAAGATTGACTATTTGACCTCAAGTGAGCATAAACTGACCACTATGCCACACAACGAACCAATCGCTTACTTGGCAAACAACCGTTACGTATTTATTAGTACGGAATACTACTTCTAAAATGCAGTTCGATTCCTAGTTAACGTTACCGCTCACAGCATCGTTTAATACCTTTTGATAACATGGCATTAAAAACTCCGGTGAGCTAATTGTGAACTTACTCAATCCTAAAGCCCTGCGTCATTTTCTATTGCTGTTGTTTGCTATCGGCATTTTAGGGCTTGCTCTTACGCATCACTACGCAACTCGCTATCAACACGATCAATGGCAACAAAAGCTCAAAAGCCAAGCGGCTCAAGTCTCACAAGAAGTCGACTACGAACTGGCGAAGTTTGAACAAATTCCCAATTTGCTTAGCCATGACCCACGCTTGCTTGAAGCCGTTGAGAAAGGTGCACCGTCGACAGAACTGAACTTACTGTTGGCGCAATGGCTGAAGCAAAGTTTGGCCGATACCATTTATGTCCACGATAAAACCGGCTTGGTTATCGCTTCGAGTAACTATCAACAGGCGGATACGTTTGTCGGTTCGAGTTTTAGTTATCGCCCTTACTTTAAAAATGCCCGTCGTGGTGAGCCTGCTCAATACGTGGGGTTAGGTGTACGCTCTAACAAACGGGGTTACTTCTTTTCCTCTCCACTATGGTTGAACGGCGATGTCATCGGAGTCATCACGGTAAAAGTGAATTTGGAGCAATTGGAACAGCGCCTTGCACAAAGTGGCGCAGACGTTTTGGTGACCGACAAACACAACGTAGTGTTTATGAGCAACCTACCCGATTGGCGCTATCGCGCGCTGTTTCCACTCTCACCAACGGCCATCAATGAACTGACTGAAACTCGCCAATACGGTGACACACTGCCTGAATATTACGGCGAACTTACCGCGCAAAGTGACGAAAGTGAGTTTGCGGATAACCAATTGTTGCTGTCACCAAACTACCTCGCGTACGCGACACATTTGTTGGATAAAGGTTTTCGCGTTGTAGCGTTAATCAATCACCACACCGTACTGACGGCAGTATTGCAGGCCGATGTAGTCTATTTGATTTTATATGCGCTGATTGCACTGATCGCATTGGCATGGTTTCAGATGCTGGTAAACAAGGCACGTCTTGCCAATCTCAATGTGAGCTTGGAAGAAAAAGTCATGCAACGCACGGTTGTACTAAGTGAAGCAAACCACAAGTTGCAGCAAACGGTTCGTCAGTATGAACAAAGCCAGCAAGAGCTAAGGCAAACTCAGCAAGAGCTGACTCAAGCCGCCAAACTTGCTTTGCTGGGAGAGTTGTCTGCCAGTATCAACCACGAGATAAACCAACCACTTGCCGCGCTGAGAACTTACACCGAAAACTCCCAGCGCTTGTTGTCGATGGAACGATATCCGATGGTCGCATACAACTTAAACAAGATGCTCTCGCTGAACGAGACTATTGCCGAGGTCATTGCTAGGCTAAAAGTCTTCACCCGTAAAACTTCTCATGAACCTCATAATGAAGTGTCGATACTCCACGATGCGGTGCACAATGCCACCAGCATATTGAGCAATAAGTTGATCAAGCAAGGCGTCACGCTCAAAGTACCGACGATCGACCACGAGGTGAGGCTCGCCATTCACAGCGTTGAACTAGAACAAGTGCTCATCAATCTGTTCCACAACGCTGCGCAAGCGATGGATGGCTATTGTATTGATCCGCAAATTTCCATCGCGATTCAATGCCACGATTCGAGCTGCGATATTCTGGTGTCAGATAACGGCCCGGGGATGTCTGACGAGGCATTGGCGAAAATCTTTGACCCGTTTTTTACCACCAAACCAGAAGGGCTCGGACTGGGTTTGACCATTTCAAAACGTATTTTAGAAAGCTATCACGGAGCGCTCAGCGCCTATAACCACCAAGGGACGCAATCGGGTGAGTCAGGCGGCATGACCTTTGTTGTCACCGTTCCGATGGCAAACACCAGAACCACCAAACCAGCAACGGAAAACGACCATGCATAACGCAGTTATCTTTGTTGATGACGAACCACACATTCGTGATGCCGTTTCACAAGCACTACTTATCGAGGGCATTGAAGTCACTTGCTTTCCCAATGCCGTTGAAGCACTCAGAGTTATCGATGCCAATTCTCCAGCCATCATCATTACGGATATTCACATGCCGGTCATGGATGGCTTAGAGTTTATGCGCACGCTGCTGAGCAAAAATCACCACTTTCAATTCATCGTTCTAACTGGGCATGGCGACGTTAAAACGGCGGTCGAAGCGATGAAAAGCGGCGCGTACGACTTTCTGGAAAAACCATTTTCAACCGATCAACTGATGAAATCACTGAACAACGCCAGCGATAAGCTGAACTTGTTGCAAGAAAACATCTGGCTAAAGAAAGAGCTCGACATGCAAACCCATGTTGGCCCGAAAATGATTGGTCACAGTAAAGTCATGGTGAGTATTCGCCGAGCCTTAATCAGCGCACCGACGAACCAACCTCTGATTTTCGTGGGACAAGACGGCACTGGCCGCCGATTAGCTGCGCAATTTGCTCACGATATTCACGCCACACCAGACAGCGAGCTGATTGCCGCATCAGGTGAAGACCTTTACGAACTGTCGCTAGATGCACTCGACAAAGCCATTGACCACCTGACGGAAGACTCAAATCGTTGCAGTTTGTATCTGCACAGCGCAGAACATATCTCGCTCGCACAGTGGCAATGCCTGTTTAACCACCCGAAATTGGAGCGCGTATTTGGTGCGACGACCAAGGTTGATGCCGATGTTAAAGCGTTCGCAACGCTCATCCACTTACCAACGCTGGATGAACGCAAAGAAGATATTGGCCCACTTTACAAACACTTCGTACGTCATGCAGCAAGCCGTTATCAGCTGCAACCACCGCACATCAGTTTGGAAGAAGTACGCCGAATTACAGAGCTTTCTTGGCCAGAAAACGTTAAACAACTGCGCCAATTTGCGGAGCTGCGCGCTCTCAAACCTGAGACTTTTCGCATGGAAGATTGGGACAGTGAAAAGAGCATCGAAATTCAGAGCATGACTCAACGCACAGAACACTTTGAATATTGTCTGTTATTTGATGCATTGCAGCGACACAGAGGCAGACTTAAAGAGGTTCAACTAGAATTACAGGTGTCACGCAAGACCTTGTACGACAAACTAAAAAAACATCAGTTGGACAAATCGAAGTTTAAGGCTCAGTAGCAATACCTCAAGATCTCTTCAGCCTTTCAGCAAGAACAGGCTGAAGCCAGACGGGTAACCAGAGCGAATGTCCTCTGTTACTTATTTTTGTTAGCCGGAATGCTGACATGATCGGGTAATAATAATAAGATCAAAAAGATAATCCGTATTTATATAAGCAGAGAATGTGATGAGCCGAGACAACTACAACAAACTCAGCAATGATGAGCTGGATTTTGTCGATGACAAAACTGCCGCACTGCTTCTCAACACCCCAAATAGTGCCCGACTAATGTTGTGGGTTATGGTGTTGTTTTTTGTTGCAGCCATTGGTTGGGCATCGTGGGCACAGATCGACCAAGTCACCGTCGGTCAAGGTAAAGTAATTCCCTCTTCTCAAATCCAAGTAGTCCAAAACTTGGAAGGTGGTCTCGTCAAAGAAATTCTGGTGAAGGAAGGACAACTGGTGAAAAAAGGCCAGCAACTTCTGTTGATCGACGATACTCGTTTTCGCTCGGACTACCGCGAACGTGAACAACAAGTTGCCAACCTGACCGCCTCGGTATTACAACTTTCTGCTTCTATCAACAGCGTGGCCGTCAATCGCGATTTTAATATTCAAGATTGGGAAAAAAGCGTCGTTCTCGATTACGGCAAACTGACTTTCCCACCGGTATTGGAAGAGACGCAGCCACAATTAACTCAGCGTCAGAAAGCGGAATACCGCGAAGATTTGGATAACCTACGCAACCAACTGTCGGTGATCGATCAACAAGTTGAGCAAAAACAGCAAGACTTGGTCGAGATTGAAGCGCGAGTGCGCAACTTACGCCAAAGCTACCAATACGCGAAGAAAGAACTGGATATCACCCAACCGTTGGCGGATGAAGGCGTTGTTCCGCGCATTGAGCTACTCAAATTGCAGCGCCAAGTGAACGACACTCGCCGTGAAATGACATCTAGCGAACTGAAAATCCCAGTGATCAAATCCGCCATCAAAGAATCCATGCTCAATCGCATCGATGTGGCGTTGAAGTTCCGTTCCGAACAACAAGAGAAACTTAATAATGCTCAAGACCAACTGTCTGCATTAGTTGAATCGGCAGTTGGCTTGGAAGACCGCGTAAACCGCACGGTGGTTGTCTCTCCGGTGACAGGCAAAATCAAAACGCTGAACGTCAACACCGTTGGCGGCGTTATCCAACCGGGTATGGACATCGTTGAAATCGTACCAACCGAAGACACCTTGTTAGTTGAGGCGAAAATCGCCCCGAAAGACATCGCTTTTCTACGTCCGAACCTAAATGCCATCGTAAAATTCACCGCGTATGACTTTACAAAATACGGCGGCTTAGTGGGTGAACTGGAGCACATCAGTGCCGATACCACCCAAGACGAGGAAGGCAACAGTTTCTACATCGTGCGCGTGCGCACAGAAAAAACCAGCTTTGGTCAGGATGCCGATTTACCAATCATTCCAGGAATGACTGCATCGGTCGATATCATCACAGGGAAGCGAACCGTTTTGGAGTATCTGCTTAAGCCGATCTTAAGCGCCAAAACCAACGCCTTGAAGGAGTAACTGATACAAAGGCACTCACAATGTGCAGTTAAGCTCGATAAGTGGTTAAATAAAAAGCACTTATTTCTCACCAACGAGCCCATTGGAAGAGTACACTTGTGATGTGAGTCGAATATGCGATCCAATTTGAAGCGTAAAGTTACATTATTAATCAGTTTAAGTTGTTTTTCGTTCCAAATTGGTGCGTTAAGCACAAAAGAACAACGATGGGTCGATGCGGTCACAGCGGTGTATGGCGAACGCGCCGGATTGCGCGTAAATACATGGCGACAGAACATCGACCTTTTTAAACAATTGGAGACTCATGAACAGCTCGTGGGCGTTAACGATTTTTTCAACCAACTCTATTTCGTTGACGACATAAAACTGTGGGGAAAGACAGACTATTGGGCTACGCCACTCGAATTTTTAGGGAGCAACGGCGGCGATTGTGAGGATTTCACCATCGCTAAGTACTTCTCGTTACTCGAGCTAGGAATACCAGATTCAAAGATGCGTTTGATCTACGTAAAAGCCATCGAACTGAATCAGTTTCACATGGTATTAGCCTACTACCCGACCCCAAGTTCTGAGCCGCTCATCCTCGACAATATCAATCCAGAAATTGTCCGAGCCTCTAAACGTAGCGATTTGCTACCGATATACAGTTTTAATGGTACAAACCTGTGGTTGATGAAGTCCTCTGCTGGCACTGGAGAGCTAGCGGGGAAAGCATCACGTTTGAGCCTTTGGAATGACTTACGCTCGCGCGAACGTAAGTTGCAGTTAAATAAACCTAAAATTAACTATGACGAGTGAGAAACATGACCCTATATAAGAAGCTTGTAGTGGGAATGGTTACGGTCTTTATACTCTTGATGGCATCAGTATTCGTAATCGAATTCAATACTACTCGAACGAGCTTGGAACAACAGCAACGTTCAGAGGTCAACAACACCATCAACACCGTGGGTTTGGCGTTAGCACCTTACCTAAAAGATAAAGACAAGGTTGCCGTTGAATCGGTAATCAATGCATTATTTGACGGCAGTACCTACTCAGTGGTGCGTCTCACCGCGTTAGATTCTGATTACCAGATCGTACGCTCTTACCCAGTAAAACCAAGCACCGTTCCGCAATGGTTTATCGACATGAATCTGTTCAAAGCGATTCACGATAAACGCGTGGTCACCAGTGGTTGGATGCAACTGGCCGAAGTCGAAATAATCAGCCACCCAGGCGCGGCGTATGAACAACTATGGCAAGGTTTTATCCGTTTGCTATCTGCGTTTAGCGTCATCTTCCTAGCCGGATTGATTGCGATTTCTTACATTCTGCGTCGTTCTCTAAAACCACTGGCTGCTATCGTGAAGAAAATGCACGACATCGCAAACAACCAGTTTGGTGAGCCACTCACTCGCCCTAAAACCAAAGACCTGATCGCGGTCGTGGATGGCATCAACATGATGTCGGCACAGATTGAGTTGTCATTTAAAGAACAGGCCAAAGAAGCACAACGTCTACGTGCTCAAGCATACCTAGATCCTATCTCCAAACTAGGTAACCGCTCGTTCTACATCAACCAAGTTGACCAATGGTTGGCAGAACAAACGCAAGGGGGTATCGCGCTACTCCATGCAGAATATATTGGCGACATTTACGAGACAAAAGACTACCAACGCGCTGATGCCCACGTGAAAGAGTTGTCTCAACGTCTGAAAAACACCATTGATGTTCCGGGAGCCACCATTGCTCGTCTTTCTAGTGATGAATTCGGTCTGCTTTTCCCGCACATGGATGAGAGCGAATTGCGCATTCTCGCGGACAGCATCGTCAACTGTGTCAATGGCCTAAACACTGATCCAACTGGCTTAGCAAAACCAAAAGCCTCGCTTGGTGTGGCACACAGCAAAGATCAGAAAACGCGTTCTGAAGTCCTTTCTATGGTGGATAACGCACTATCGAAAGCTAAAGCACAGCCAGACAAACCATACGGCTTCATTGGTAGCGATACGCCATCTAACTTGATGGGTAAACAGCAATGGAAAGCGTTGGTTGAAGAAGCAATCCACAGCGATTGGGTGAAATTCCGCTTCCAAGCTGCGAAGAATACTTGGGGCAAAGTGTTCCATAACGAAGTGTTCTCAAGCATCGAAAAAGATGGCGAGACTTACCGTGCTAACCAATACTTATTTGCATTGGAACAGTTGGATGCGACCAACATCTTCGACCAATACGTGATTGAGTCGATGATTAAGATGCTAGAAAGCGGCGAGCTTAACGATCCCGTCGCGATTAACATCGCGCAAAGCAGCTTGTCTCAGCCATCGTTCATTCGCTGGACAACCAACATGTTGGAGAAACACTCAAAAGTGGCGTCTAAACTTCACTTTGAGATTCCTGAAGAATGCTTCATTGATCATCCGCACCATACCGCACTGCTTTGTAACGCAATTCGTCAGTCTGGTGCTGAGTTTGGTGTCGATAACTATGGTCGTAACTTCCAGTCGCTGGAATACATCCAAGAGTTCCGTCCGAACTATGTGAAGCTGGATTACTTGTTCACACACAACTTACACGACGAAAAACAGAAGTTCACACTCACGTCGATCTCTCGTACCGCTCACAACTTGGGCATTACTACGATTGCATCGCGTATTGAAACTCAGATCCAATTGGATTTCCTCACCGAGCACTTCGTAGAGGTATTCCAAGGATTCATCGTCGACAAGGAATAATAAGGTTCACCAACGATGAAAGACCCTTTACTGAATTCGCTCATCTACGTTAGCCGTTACTATGGGTTAGCCAACTCGCCGGAAGCTCTTGTGAATGGGCTTCCGCTGTCAGATGGTAAATTGACCCCGTTCCTGCTACCAAGAGCGGCGGAAAGGGCCGGATTGGTTGCCAAGGAAAACCGTGCAGAGCTGGAGAAAATCTCCAGCCTGATTCTGCCGGCAATCTTAGTTCTTAAAGGTGGTGACTCTTGCGTTCTCAATAGCATCAATATGGAGACACGCGAAGCAGAAGTCACAACCTTAGAAAGTGGAATGGTGCCAATCTCCATTCCATTAGAAGACCTACTTGAGCAGTACACTGGTCGCTACTTTTTAGTTAAAAAGCAATTCCGTTTCGATGAGCGCTCTCCCGAAGTGCTCAAAACCAAAGAAGGTCACTGGTTCTGGTCAACCTTGTGGCAATCTAAACGCATCTACCGCGATGTGCTTATCGCTTCTCTTTTGATCAACATCTTCGCCATTGCCGCACCAATGTTCACTCGTTTGGTGTACGACAAAGTGGTGCCAAACCTCGCGTTTGAAACCTTATGGGTGTTGGCAAGCGGTATCTTCGTCGTGTTCATTTTCGACTTTTCTCTCAAGTCACTTCGTAACTACTTCATCGATGTGGCGGGTAAAAAGTCGGATATTCTGATCTCCTCTAAACTGTTTAGCAAAGTAATGGGGATTCGAATGGAATCCAAACCGCCGTCAGTGGGTGCATTTGCACGTCACTTGCAGGAGTTTGAATCCATCCGCGAATTCTTCACTTCCGCTACCGTCAGCGCGTTGATAGACCTACCATTTGCGATTCTGTTTTTAATCATCATTTGGTTGATGGCGGGCAATTTGGTATTTGTGCCGATGGTAGGTGTTCTCATTCTGATTATCCACTCACTGCTCATCCAAGGCCCTCTACGCCGTTCTATCGAGGAAGGCTCACGTCTGGCTTCTCAAAAATACGCCAACCTGATTGAGAGCTTGGCAGGCTTAGAAACGGTGAAAATGTTGAGTGCTCAAAGCCAGTTCCAATACCGCTGGGAAGAAGCGGTGGCGCACATGGCAAACTGGAACATCAAGAGCCGTCGCATTACCGACAGCATCCAAAACGCTGCGGGTTTCGTGCAGCAAAGTAGTAACGTCGGGATGATCATCTTAGGCGTTTACTTGATTGCAGAAGGTGACTTAACCATGGGTGGTTTGATTGCCGCAACCATGCTAAGTGGTCGTGCGATTGGGCCTTTGGTTCAGCTATCGCTACTTTCAACGCGTTATAACCAAGCCAAATCGTCGATGACCATCATCAACCAAGTGATGGAAATGCCGGACGAGCAAGAAGAAGGCAAACGCTACATTCACCGCCCTATTGTACAAGGTAAGATTGAGCTAGAACGCGTTACCTTCCACTACCCAGACTCACCAGTCGCGTCAATTCGAGATTTGAGTTTGACGATCAATCCTGGCGAGAAAGTGGCGATTATCGGCCGTATCGGCTCGGGTAAAACCACGTTAGAGCGTCTCATCATGGGCTTATACCAACCGACAGAAGGTCATGTTCGCATTGATGACACCGACATCGCGCAGCTTCATCATGTCGATATTCGCCGCAATATCGGGTGTGTAGCGCAAGATTCCAATCTGTTCTTTGGCTCCATCCGCGACAACATCACGCTAGGCCGTCCATTAACCGATGACCGTGACGTGATGGATGCAGCCAATCGTGCGGGTGTGACCGCCTTTACGCAATCGGACCCAGCAGGTTTGGAGCGTCAGGTTGGTGAAGGGGGCGCAATGCTTTCTGGCGGTCAACGTCAGGCGGTGACGATTGCTCGCGCGTTCCTTGGACGTCCTCCGGTACTCTTGATGGATGAGCCAACCAGTGCAATGGACAACCGCTCAGAAATGCACATCAAGCATCAATTGGCGCAGTTAAAACCGAGCGAAACGCTGATTTTGATTACACACAAAACGTCGATGCTCGACATCGTAGACCGCGTGATTGTAATGGAGAAAGGCAGCGTAATTGCAGACGGTCCAAAATCTCAAGTGCTGAACGACTTGAAGCAAGGTAAGGTTAGAGCAGTTAGCTAATTCTCTGAAATCAAGAAAGCCATTATTGAAATACAAAGCCCCGTTGAATCGAATGTTTCACGGGGCTTATTTGATCGGCAAACCAAGATAGTTCAGCTCTTCAAGCACAACCCAAATAAGCACGAACCCCACGATCACCACCAGCATCATGATCGCCTTTTCATCTTCTTCCATACGCCCGCGCCTCTCCTACAGACTTCTTTTGACCACTACTAGGTTAGCAGGACGAAGGTCATATTCATCAAATTTATGACGCGCTTCACTTGGCGTAATTTCGGATATGGGATGAAGCTCAAACATTGAGCACATGAAAGATACGACGACTCTGATTGAATATTAGGTATGGTAACGAAATACTACCCATCGCAGTCTTTCATTATGCTATTTCAGTAACATGTAAGGCGTTTTAATGCCGATACAGGGTAAACAGAGTAGAAAAATTGTGATTACTTACAGCAGAAAATCAGCTATAAAAGCCGCTTTCTAAATATCGTCGAGTTGAAGAAATGAATGATTGGATCCAATTAGAACAAGTGAGCCAGTATTTCACTACAGGCTCCCTCGGTTACAAAGTGTTGATGGGCATTTTTGTCCTGATCGCTTATCGTATCCTGAAGAGAATCGTCAATCGAGCCATCTTAAACTTAGCAACCTCAAAGGGCGTAAAAAAGGCCCGCCTGAGTTTTATTCAGCGCTGTTTCAATGTCGCGCTGCTGTTTTTGACCGCCTCTGTTTTTGCCATTATCACCGGCATTGGTTATGGCGATGTGTCATTGTTCCTGTCGTCCATTTTCGCCGTATTGGGTGTGGCGTTTATCGCGCAGTGGTCAATTCTGAGCAATATCACCGCCAGCTTTTTGATCTTTTTTGTCTTCCCATACAGAGTGGGCGATCGTATTAAAGTCGTAGACAAAGACGAAGACATCAGTGGCGAGATTCAAGAAATCAGCATGTTTCACGTGTTAATTAAGCACGACAACGGAAACTTGATCACTTACCCAAACAACCAGATTTTGCAAAAAGCGGTACTAAAGCTGGCGAAAAATAAGCCAGAGCCAAGTAAAACAAAATCTCGGATTTATACTCGAAGAAAGAAATAATCCACTAAAAAGCCGATGTATCTACATCGGCTTTTTTAATGCACTTCTTTTTAAGTTTTAGTGTTGACCTAAACCAAACTTGAGGTTTTAGCATGCTCAACATTACACATTACTCAGAAAAAAGAAGGAATCTTTCATGTCCAAAATTGCGATTATTTATTTCTCTAAAACCGACGTTACTGGCCAACTTGCTCGCGCGATTGCCGCAGGCGTTGAACAACAAGGCATTAAGCAGCAAGGTGAATGTGAAATCCTCTCTCACCGAATTGAAGGCAGTGAGATTATTGAGGGACGTTTTGTGAACCCTAACCTAATGGATGAACTTGCTGAGTGTGATGCGATTATCTTTGGCTCTCCGACCTACATGGGTGGAGTGGCTGCGCAGTTTAAAGCATTTGCCGATGCGAGCAGTGAATCTTGGTACCACCAGAAGTGGGCAAACAAAGTGGCAGCAGGTTTTACTAGCGGAGGAGCGTTGAATGGCGATCAATCTTGCACACTGCAATACCTTCAAACCTTCGCTTACCAGCACGGCATGATGTGGGTCGGGTTGGATAAGATCAGTAATTCTGGGGAGCAAAACCTGAATCGTTATGGTGTACAAGGCGGTATTGTTGCACAAGGTGGTGAAGATGGTCAGTTGCATGCCTCTGATGTTGCAACGGCGGAGTATCTTGGCAAACGAGTCGCAATGCTAGTGGACAAGCTCTCCACTCGCTAACAATAAAAAGAAACCCCGTAAGATACATCTTCGGGGCTTCGTATTTATCGCTTGTTTTGAGCGCTACTTCTTGATGTAGAGATCTTTCGAGTAGATGCGCCCTTCTACGTTGTTTTTGGCAAAACCGCCAACCGTAGGGCGAACCAAACGCGCTTGCATGTAGTAATAGATTGGCGCAATGGGCATATCTGCCGCCAGCAACTGTTCTGCTTGGTCATAAAATCCTTGGCGCGCTTTCTCATCGGTTGCAGCCAATGCACTGTTCATCACGTTGTCGTACGCTTGGCTACTGTAACGTGCAAAGTTACCCGAAGAACCTGAACGCAATAAACTCAAGAAAGTGGACGCTTCGTTGTAATCACCACACCAAGACGCACGCATCACATCGAAATTGCCTTGTTTACGCGCCACTAAGTACGACTTCCACTCTTGATTTTCTAACTCAACGTTTGCACCGAGATTCTTGTGTAGCATCGAGGCTATTGCAACGGCGATAGATTTATTTGCCTCACTGGTGTTGTACAGCAATTTGAAATCCAAAGGTTTGCCATCACCGTATCCCGCTTCTTTCAGCAGTTCACGTGCTTTCTCATCACGTTGTTGTTGACTCCAGTTACTGTATGCTGGCGGCGTTGCATCAAACCCTGCGGTGTACTGATGCGCAAAAGTATAAGCAGGAAGGTTGCCGACTTGAGTGACACCAGTCGTGATCACATCGCGCATGATGGAGTACGATACCGCTTGACGCACTCGCGCATCATCAAATGGTGGACGAGTGGTATTGAACGCGTAGTAATACGTGCACAGCAATGGCACCACCGTGTAAGCCTGCTTGTAATCTTGTTTAAGCTTCTGTGCCATATGAGTCGGCACATCTGACGTGATATCCACCTCACCTACCGCATAGCGATTGATCGACGCGTTTTGGTTTTCAAACGGAATGTAAGTCACTTTGTTTAAATGCGTATCTGCGCTGTCCCAGTAATTTGGGTTCTTGATCAGTTCAATGCGCTCATTCACGACCCACTTATCCAATGTGAATGCACCGTTGCTAACAAATTGGTCTGGATCGCTCCACGGCTTGTCGCGGTTTTCCACTGTCGCTTGATGCACTGGCATCATGGACGTGTGCCCGGTCATGGCAACAAAGTACGGAACTTGACTGTCCAACTCAAAACGTAAGGTGTATTTATCCACCGCAGTGATACCGAGATCGTCCAAAGGCTTTTTGCCCTCTGCCACATCGGCGATGTTTTTGATCTTGGTGAGTTTGAGATACCAAACATTTGGAGAAGCGGTCTTCGGGTCCACCGCTCGGCGCAGTGAATAGACAAAATCATCCGCCGTCACAGGCTCGCCATTCGACCATTTCGCGTCTTTGCGTAAGTGAAAAACAAAGGTTAGGTTGTCCTTGGTTTCCCACGACTCCGCCACACCGGGAATGATGTTTCCGTTACGATCTTGAATCACCAGCCCTTCAAATAAGTCACGAATCACGTGCATTTCTGGCAGACCTTCGGCTTTTGCCGGATCAAGCGTTGCTGCCTCTGCGTCATTCGCACGCACCAAATGTTGCTCTGCGGCGAGTTGAACGCCGTTAGGTAAGGTCTCCGCAACAACAGATGCAGAAAGAAAAGGGGTGAATAAAGAGGAAATCAGCAACGCCGTTGAATGTTTTTTAAAATCCATATCGTTTTTCGTTCTCCTAACGCGTCTTGTGAAGCAAGCGCCACAATTAACATTTCAACCGTTGACGAGTTTAAACGGTTCAGTTTAGCTAGGTGTAATTAGCTTAGATATTGATATTACTTCATCAATCAGGAGATTACGGTGAGTCTAATTCCAAGAACGGAAAGAGCGGCATTTTTAATTCGGCCAACAACATACGGTCAATCCGTGCTTGGTGCGCCATTACTGTATTTTCCGGCACAAGTCGAAAGTGCTTCGCGAGGTTTGATTTTGGCAGGCACTCACGGGGATGAGACGGCCTCGATTGCAGGTTTGTCCTGCGCGCTAAGAAGCTTGCCAGCTGAAAGCTTACGACATGATGTGATTCTGTCAATGAATCCTGACGGCAACCAGCTAGGCACGCGCGCAAATGCAAACCAAGTGGATCTCAATCGCGCGTTTCCAACCCAAAATTGGACTGAGCATGGCACCGTATATCGATGGAGCTCTCACACACCCGTTCGAGACGTAAAGGTGAAAACAGGCTCTAAAAACCAGCTAGAGCCAGAAGTTGACGCATTAATTAACTTGATTGAACTGCGCAGGCCAAAGTTTGTGGTGTCATTTCATGAACCGCTTGCGTTTGTAGATGATCCCAAACATTCCAACCTTGCCAAATGGCTCGGCGAGCAGTTTCAGCTGCCAATCGTGGACGATGTCGACTACGAAACACCCGGCTCATTCGGCACTTGGTGTAGTGAACGTGATTTACCTTGCATCACGTTGGAATTGCCCGCGATTTCTGCCGATCTCACCATTGAAAAGCATCTGTCCGCTTTTATTGCTTTACTGATGCACGATCCGGATCTTTAGTACGCTGTTGGTTAAGCGATCATGTGAGGATCTGTTTGATGTCGGTACTGATATCGCTGATCAACTGACGTGCACTTTCGTCTCTTTGCTGAACCAAGATGATAAACAGCAAATCGGTGATCACGTTTTGCGCGGTGCGCGAAGCAATGGATGAGCTGCGATGTTCCGTTTCATTGGCAATCGTATCAAACGTAATATCGGCAATACCACGCAAGCGGCTTCTCCCAGGAGCAGATAACGCAATCACCTTCGCGCCCTGCTCTTTTGCCGCTTCTGCCGCGACGAGAATTTCTTTGCGTTCGCCCGAATACGAAATCGCAATCTGCACATCTTCTGAAGAGAGGGTACGAGCAACAGCAATCTGCACGTGGCTGTCTTGTTCAGAAAGCGCCGTAATACCGAGTTTAAGCAGTTTAAAGCTTAAATCCTTCGCGGTCAGGGCTGAGCCCCCAATCCCGACCACTTGCACTCGACGCGCTTCACTCAACCATTTCACCGCTTGGTGACACGCTTCATAAGACAGCGCATTGGTGGTTTGAAACATAGCATCTGTTTTTGCTTTCACCAGTTTCTGTGAAATAACCGCGATGGGATCATCTGCCAAAATATCACTGTGCAACGGTGTCGACTGCATCGCATGCTTACGGCCAATCTCTTCATTCAGAGCTAACTTAAACTCGCTGTAGCCTTTAAAGCCAATACGCTGAGTAAATTTCACAATGCTCGATTGACTCACTTTTACTTGCACCGCAAGTTCTTGGCTAGTGAGCAGCGCCGCCTTTTCTGCGTTTTCAACAATCCAATCGCCGGCCAAACGACCACTTTGCGAAAGCTGAGTACGCCTCGCGACTATCTTATTGACAACTGACACAACAAAAACCTCAAAAAATTTAAATAAATTATTCCAAAACAAAAATAATTGGAGTTTGATTTAACTCCATGATTGTTCTAACCAAGCCAGTTTATACCGGATGTAATGGACGTATATTTTCTCTCATTATTCCAAATTTCTCCTGCACAAAGAATAACCTCAAGTGTGATTTTTATCACCAAAACAGAATATTTTATTCCATAGAATCGCCCTCAGATTGAACATTACGAAGAGTGTAAAACATGAAAATTGATTTAAGCCGATTGGTGACAGAAAGCCGTAATCCAGCCAGTGCAGAGATTGATACGCTTTCGACCATCGAGATGCTGCAAGTCATTAATGAAGAGGATCAAAAAGTCGCGCTCGCGGTCAAAGCAGTGCTACCACAAATTGCAAAGACGGTTGATGCAATTACTCAAGCGTTCGCCAATGGTGGCCGTTTGGTTTACATGGGAGCTGGCACATCAGGCCGCTTAGGAATTCTTGATGCGAGCGAGTGTCCTCCTACCTACGGCACGCATCCAGACATGGTGATTGGCTTAATTGCTGGTGGACACCAAGCGATTTTGAAAGCGGTAGAAAACGCAGAAGACGACGTGAAAATGGGTCAAGACGACTTAAAAGCGCTTCACCTCACCAAGCATGACGTGGTTGTAGGCATAGCTGCAAGTGGCCGCACGCCTTATGTGCTAGGTGGTTTGGAGTACGCTAAATCCATCGGAGCTACGACCGCATCTATCGCCTGTAATCCAGAATGTGCCATGGCAAAAGCGGCCGACATCGCGATTCTGCCGATTGTTGGCGCAGAGGTTGTCACTGGCTCTTCTCGCATGAAAGCCGGCACCGCACAAAAACTGGTGTTAAACATGCTCACGACAGGTGCAATGATTCGTAGCGGTAAGGTATTTGGCAACTTAATGGTGGATGTAGAGGCCACCAACGCCAAGCTCATCCAACGCCAAACCAACATTGTTGTAGAAGCAACTGGCGCATCAAAAGAAGAAGCAGAGCGAGCATTAAATGCCTGCGATCGCCACTGCAAAACTGCCATCTTAATGATTTTGGCCGATTTGGATGCCGAACAAGCCAAATCACGCCTCGCCGCGCACAACGGTTTTATTCGCGCAGCACTAAATAATAACTAAATAATCCGAGTTCTGAAGGATAGACCCTATGGCAAAAATAACTTCAAACACAGTATCGCAGTTGCTGTCCGCAGTGGGTGGCAGCAGCAACGTAAGCAAATGTGGTAACTGTATGACGCGTTTGCGTTTATCGCTCGCCAACAATGGCTTGGCTGACCAGTCTGTTATCAAGCAAATTCCCGGCGTAATGGGTGTGGTGGAAAGCGATGAGCAATTTCAGATCATTCTCGGTCCCGGAAAAGCTCAACAAGCGGCTGAGATGATGAATCAATTGATCGACAGCTTAACTTCTGGTGATAGTGAAGAACCAGATATGCCGCAACAAGATCTTTCTGCCGTCGCGGCCGAGCAGAAAAAACAGATGAAGAGCAAACAAACCAGTGCAGTTCAGCGTTTTTTAAGCAAGTTTGCCACCATCTTTACGCCGTTGATCCCTGGCTTTATTGCCGCTGGTTTGTTGCTAGGTTTTGCGACGTTATTGGAACAGATGTTTGTTCTCGACCAGACACCAAGCCAGTTTATGTTGGATTTGATCGCCTACATGAAAGTCTTTGGTAAGGGTCTGTTTGCTTTCCTAAGTATTCTGATTGGTTACAACGCGCAGCAAGCGTTTGGCGGCTCTGGTGTTAATGGTGCCATTCTCGCCTCTTTGTTTGTGCTGGGTTACAACCCAGAGGCTACATCCGGCATTTACTCTGGCATGAACGAGTTTTTCGGCTTTGCGATTGATCCGCGCGGCAACATTATCGGCGTACTTTTGGCGGCGATCATCGGTGCGCAAGTCGAGCGTAAGGTTCGTCAATACATGCCAGATGATCTGGACATGATCTTAACGTCCGTTATCACTCTGTTGATCATGGGTGCGGTAACCTTCTTGATCATCATGCCGATCGGCGGCGAGCTGTTTAAAGGGATGTCTTGGTTGTTCCTCAACTTGAACGATAACCCATTAGGCGCTGCAATCTTGGCAGGTTTGTTCTTAATTTCTGTGGTATTTGGCATCCACCAAGGTTTCGTTCCAGTGTACTTCGCATTGATGGAAGCACAGGGCTTTAACTCGCTATTCCCTATCCTGGCGATGGCTGGTGGCGGTCAGGTTGGCGCGTCAATGGCGCTGTATTTCAAAGCAAAAAAAGACGCTCTACTGCGCACTCAAGTTAAAGGCGCTATTATTCCGGGTCTTCTAGGCATTGGCGAACCATTGATTTACGGCGTGACATTACCACGCGTAAAACCATTCGTTACCGCTTGTATTGGTGGCGCTGCGGGCGGCTTCTTTATCGGCTTAGTTTCTTACCTTGGCTTGCCAGTTGGTCTTAATACGGTGTTTGGCCCATCCGGTATCGTGGCGATTCCTCTCATGACATCTGAAAATGGCATCTTCCCGGGCATGATGGTGTTTGTTGCTGGCCTGCTTATCTCTTACATCGTCGGCTTCCTCGCGACTTACTTCTTTGGCTGCAAAGACGTCGATTTAAGCTAAATCATTCTTCCCCTATAGGAATGGACTAGCTCGCGCCCTTGGCAAACAAGGGCGCCCCCTCTCTACTTCACGACAATTTTTCTTATTCCGTTACTCGGAAGGGGCTTTGTCGTACCTAAAACAATAGAAATGAAAGGTCGTTAATCATGAAAAAGCACATTTTGACTCTACTTCTCCCTACGTTGATGGCATCAAACGCAATGGCAGCGCAGCTGTATCAAGCGGAAGATGGGTCAGTTTTAAATATTTACTCTCGTCTTGGTTTCAATGTCACCAGTAAAAATGACGAGCACGGCGATGCAAATGGCGAGTTTGATGGCCGTATTGGTTTAAACGGTTCACAAACCATCAACGAGTACGCGTCGATCATCGGCCAAGCGCAATACCAAGTGGGTGCCGCTGAATACGCAAACCAAGTAAACGACAAACCGTCTCTGACCGCACGTTATGTATGGGCGGGTATTGATGCGAAAGATTATGGTCGCATTACTGGTGGTCGCGTGGCATCTGGATTGATTATGTTTACCGACATTGGTGATGTGTTCGCCTCTTCCGATGTTTCTATTGCGCGCCAAGCGAATAAAGTCGACAAAACCGCGACGCAAGTTTTCCGTCAAGATGGCACGCTGCAATATCAAAACAGCCTAGGTAATTTCGACTTTTCTGTCGCGTACATTTTAGGAAACAACACTTCTGAGCTCGACTACGGTTACAACGCTGCACTGCGTTATACGCTAGACATGGGGAATTTGGGTACCTTGGCGCCAGTGGTGGCGATGCAGAAAAATAAAGGTGATGCACGTGAAAGCAACGACACCGATTACACATTCTGGGGCGCAGGTACGCGTTACTACCTAGGTGATTTGATGTTGGGTGCGTTGTACTCGGAAGATGAACTTGAGGGCTATTACTCACAAACTAGTACCGACAAAGTGATGGAACTGACGGCGGTTTACAGTGTAAATGACAAATGGGCACTGCGTGCTGGTTATCGTTCTTTAGAAAACAGTGATGGTGACGAGCTAGAGCTGAAAGATACAACGCTAGAAGTGCAATACAAACTGACGCCTCGTTCTTCTATCTACACAAACTACGTTGATCGTAACGGTTCGCGTGGCTACAGCAATGGACAAGAAGTCTCGTTTGGCGGTGTGCACGCAGACGAAAGCTACTACCACTTAGGTCTGCGTTACGAGCTGTAAGCACGATACTTAATGTAAGTTAGCTGAATCCATGAGCTTCTTCTGTGTCCGGTCAGTAGTTATTGCCTTTAATGCTGATTTGAAGAAGCTCACCCTCGTAATATGTTTTCTTCGTTACCTGTTTTGACCAACACGCCTGCATCAGGAAAACTGGTGACAGTAGCTAACAATTTTCCATCGACAAAGTGCAATGCCGCATAATCGTGAATACCATAACAAGTGATGCTCGGTTGAGAACGAGCAAAGGCTTGGAAAACCTCAAACTTCTCACCAACATGGGAAAAATGCGCCGCAGCCAAACCGTCAATTAATCCAAGACAACGCATAACTTGGTATGCTTCGGGATCACTGTCTGTCACCGCAAACTCAAACCAACAAATTGCACCAGCGCTCATGCCACAAATGATGATGCCTTGTTCATAACACTGCTTGAGTATTCTATCGATTCCCCATTCGCGCCAAATGGCCAACATCGAACGCGTATTACCGCCACCGACGTAAATGATGTCTTGTTCAAATAGCGTTTCTTTCCAACCAGCATCAAACTTAAACAACGGAAAATGGGTTAGGTTTTCACTAAGCTTCGCATTGTAAAAACGTTCAATAACTTCATCAGCGTCTCCCGTGGCTGTCGGTAGAAAACAAATGTTTGGATTCTCCTTACCAGACAAAGACAAAATGTATTGATCGAGCGGACTCGGATTCTCTCCCATCATCCAGCCACCACCACCAATCGCAATACAGTGTTTTCGCATTCCTTTGCTTCCTCAATTGTTGCTAAGTTTGTTGTCGCTATTCGCCGACAGAATATATGTTCCTAAAGTGATCAATGAACGCCCGCGTTCTTCTTGGTAAGTGCTCACGTTTTGGGTAAAGCAGATAAAGCGGCAAAATCGCATCCGTCTGCCATTCTGGTAGTAAGATCACGAGTTGTTCTTTTTGTGCAGATTCGAGTTTAGCCAGTGCAAATTCATCTAACATGGATACACCACAGCCAGCCAAAGTAGCATCCAACATGGACTGGACAAGATTAAAACTCAGCGTACTTTCTAACTCAATGCTGCACTGCTGTTGAGTTTGCTTATGCGTAAACGTCCACTTATCTAACACCAAGTCGCGACTTTTATAAAGGATGTGCTCTAAGTCACCAAGATCCTCTGGCGTACTTACATTTGGTTTATCCGCTAAATACGAGCGATGAGCGATCGGTTTACAGTGTAAAGTGCGTAGCTGATGGCCGACGTATCCCTCTGGAGGAGTATCGGTAAAGTAGAATGCGATATCAAACCCAGCCTCAATCAAGTCGAGAGGTGTCTCTGTGAAGATCACTTCGACGCTCACTTGTGGATGTTGCAATCGAAACTCGATCAATGTTTGGCTGAGTAACGCGGCTCCGAAAGAAGCGGACGCCGCTATTCTCAATTTTCCCGATACGATCTCGTTTGCCATGACTTGCTCATTGATCTGCTCAGCGCCTTCGAGCAGTTGCTTTACCTGCTGATAAAACCGCAAACCATCGTAGGTCAAATTAAACTGGCGCGTAGTTCGCTGAATAAGCTGCACCGACAATATGTCTTCAAGCTGTTTAAGTTGCCGACTTACATGCGCATTCGAACAATTCAGTCGCTTTGCTGCGCCAGCAATACTTCGCTCCTCGCACAAAGCGACGTAAAGTGGTACGTAGCTGAGCCATTTTATTTCCATACAGTAATTCTGAATCTCTAAAATCAAACTACTGGAAATAATAGAAAGCCTCTAAACTCTGTACAACCTAAATTTGAAAGGATGAGTTATGAGTGTTTTCGACACGTGGTTAAAAGGTCAAGTCATTAAAGATCACATCACTAATCCCAATATCATCGTTGGCGATTACAGCTATTACTCGGGCTTCTATCATCAAAAAAGCTTCGAAGAGCAAGCAGTACGCTACTTGTTGGGTGACCCCGTCACACTTCAAGAATGGCAAAGTAGAGAACCCGATAGCATCGACAAATGAATCATTGGCAAGTTTTGTTCCATCGCTTCTGGAGCCACCTTTATGATGGCAGGAAACCAAGGTCATCGCATTGACTGGATTTCGGCCTTCCCCTTCTCTCCTGAAGAATTTGGAGAAGGCGTGCAAGACGGTTTCGAGCGTGCCGGAGACACGGTGGTGGGGAACGATGTTTGGATTGGCAGCGAGGCGATGATCATGCCCGGAGTAAACATCGGCGATGGAGCCGTCATCGGAGCACGCACCGTAGTGACGAAAGACGTGCAACCTTATTCGGTGGTGGTTGGAAACAACCAAGTCGTACGTCAACGATTCAGCGATAAAGAGATTGAAACTCTACTCAATATCCAATGGTGGAACTGGCCAATAGAACACATTAAACAAGCAATGAAAGTAATGTGTAGCAGCCAAGTCGGTGCGCTTGCGGACTACTATCAAGAGCACATTGTCGATTTGTAGATAAACAAAAGCCCACACATCTTGTTGCGACGTGTGGGCTCAGTGAGTAAGAAAGCTTAAACCGCAGCGACGTCCTCTTCTTCCAAGTTCGCCGAGACTTTAATTTCGTATTGATTGAAACGGAACGAACAACCGCCATGAGTACGCTTTGTCGTTACTTGCTCGTCGCCAAACTGCACCGTCACGCGAGTGAAGACACGCTCTTTGGCTTCGACAATATTTTCTTCTAACGCGACTTCAAAGTCATGTTCCGTTTGTTCTAGCTTTTGCTTTATCGCTTCAAGCTGCTCGTTGTTTTGTGTTTTCATCACATCAATCTGAGCTTGTTCTTCGTCGGTACGTTCGGCTTTAGGACGTTTCTTAAATTCGAGCTCTTTACGAATCACATCCATCGTTCCTTCTTGAGCGCGTTTGTATTGATCTTTGAGCTCTGCTAATCGCTCCTTAAATGCAGAATAGCGCGCGAACGCTTCTACCTTAGTGGCGGTGTCGCCTTCTACGCCCAATTGTAAGCACACCACTTTGTCACCGACTTTTGCATCTCCGCCGCTGAGCGTACCGTTCCTACCGTTCGCATCCAGCACCGTCAGATTGCGCCCACAAACAATATCGTTATTCATGCTGTGCACCGCCAACTCAATATCTTCGCCAGCTTGCAAATCACAATATTGGGCGTAGCTGGCTCGAATCGAGCCTTTGGCTTTGACGTGACAACTCTTTGGCTGGCCATCACTCACGGTGTGGCCAATGATCCCTTTACCGACTTGGATGTCGTCTTGCGCTTGTACGTCAGCCGATTCAATGAAGCCGCCTACAGTAATAGAGCCCGTCGCTTTAACAATCATTCCGGATTCAATGTTGCCACCGATAATCACATTCCCTTTAAATTTCACGTGACCTGTATTCACGCCAACGCTATTGAGGCAAAGTGCGTTATCAACTTCAATGGTTTTGTCTTTAATCAGAGGCGTACCGGATACCGATGCAATCAATAGGTTTGGGTCGTGCTTGCTTATCTCGGTGCCCTTGCCTGGCTTCATTGGGCTGTCTTTTCCAGCTTGTGGAGGAATCACTCGCCCTTGAACAGTAAAGCCTGGCGTACCTTTGGTCGCAGGCGTGCGGCGCATCACCTCATCGCCTACGTCAACCGCGATAGTTTCACCGAGGTTACGTAAATCAATTTTGTCGCTAGCAGATTGGCCGTCTTTGGGTTTGAGGATGCGTTTGGTGATGTCTTTAACGAGAGGAGTAAAAAGAGCGTCTTTGCCTTTGATAGGTTGCTTACCAACCGCTACAGGTTGAGAAAAAGTTTCGCCGGGTTTGAGCTGAGTGCTGACAACCAACACTTTCTTCAAAGCCAGTTTGTTGATGCCTTTCGAAACTCTCGCTTGAGCAAGGGCTTGAACAATCTCGGGGCCACGTAAACCTCGGCCTCCGTACGCGCCGACAACGTTCATACTGGCGAGCATGTCATTATTCGATAATTCGACCTCAACTTGCGCGTTGCGTTTTTCCGCAATGACGATGCCTTCGTAAGCTTCGGCTTTACGTTCTTTGGCGCAATTAATGAATCTCACGACTTCCCCCTCAACAACAAACATCCTTTCAGCGTTCATTGCGACGAGCTGCTCGTTTAATTCATTTTGATTTAGCTCACCACCAAGGTCCACTTCTCCCGGAAGACGGGCTATCACCTTGGTCTTATCTTCAGATAACTCAAGACACAGCTTCCACATACCCTTACCACTTTGCTTCCCATCAACACTTTCAGTCTAACCAAAAACATTTTCTGAACAAACCTCGCACTTCGAAGAATAGGGCTCAGGTCACTAAAGGTCGAAGCCTTGGTATTATTGAGTAAATAAAGTATTAGGCATGGTGATTCATCCGCGTAAATCATTCCACTCTCGTTTCACTTCATGCTCCACTCTACAGCATGAGAAAGTTGTAGCTTGTAGTTATAGTGCTTCAATACAATAGAAGTGGCGACGCCACTCCTTCCCTTTTATTGGCGATTTTGTTTACAGCTCAACATTGAACTTTGTCGGTCATGAGTTTGCTTTTTATCATTCATCAAAAACAAAAAAGGAGTGAATTTACAGTGTAAAGTCACTCCTCTCAGCTCGTCTCTATTTACAGTGTAAATCCATAAGGCGTTGCGTTTACACTGTAAATTGACTCAACAACTTTTCTAACTCACTTCTTAACTGTTGCTCAACTTGCTTTCTTCCCGATAATCCAAATTGTTTGGCACAAATGACCCAATCATGGTTTAAGAACACTTTACTTATCATCAAATCAGAAACAGGCGCTAAACCATGTTGACGCAGCAACTGTTGTAACCACACAAAAATCGATTCATAGCTTGCACCACCCTGCGCATAGCTTTGAAGCAATACTCGCTTAGTCGGATGTAAGGTTTGATGTTGAATCGGTTGACGCAACAAGCTTCTAGCCAGACTCGGCTCTAACTTAGGATAAACAAGGGAAAGGCTCGCAGACAAAAACTCATGAAACAATGCTTGTGCGTCATCAATCCAAGTTTGTGATTTATTCGCAAGTTGGCGAACCATCAACAATGAATAACAACCGCTGGCGGCATCGCGCATAGTTCCTAAACGAATAGATTGATAGCCAGCTTGTTGCCAAAACTGAATCAACTCATCCGTCGCACCAAAACTTGTCGATAGATAATCCACATGTTCTCCAACACTTTCCTCGAGTAGTGTTAGCATGCGCTTGCCAACGCCCAAACCTTGTAGATCAGGATGCACCGCAATTCGCATCACTCGTGAAGTAATAAGCCTGCCTACCTTTACCAAACCAAGTTGATTGATGATGGTGATTGGCGTCAAATGCCCTTTAGGACGACGTTGACCAAGTTGAACGGCTTCAATTAACTCGTCATCAAGACCGCCCTCCTCAACCGTGAGAATGACTCCGATGATATTTTGTTTATCCATCGCGAGATAAACGGAGCTGTTGTCATCTCGCAGTAAATGGAGCAAATCATTCGGTGAGGTTTGATAATGAGCATTAACCAGTAAAGCAAAGCATTCGCGTAGTAAGTTGGGTTGGTGAACCAGTGCTTGCTTGTCCACTTTGTTCAACGATACGTTCGCCATGCCTTCAATGGATTGCGGCGATAATTCCGCGTTCAAGATAAAAGCGTCATACAACCACGTTTCTAACTTATCATCTACGCTCCAACGAATTGGCTGCTGCATGTGATACGTCTTCATGCCAGGTCGTTGTTGTTGCAACCATTCAATGAACTTCAACGTGAAGCCACGTCCGCAGCCTTCATAGCCATGAATCGTGCTAGAAAAGACCAAACGATGATAATGCTCGGTGATTTGTTTGAGCATCGGGACGGGAATCGCAGCCGCTTCATCAACTAGCAACAAATCACACTCAGGCAGCGAAGACAACAATTCGTCAGGCGCAATAAACTGAATATACCCATTGCCGACTTCCAAACGGTCTTTCTTCATCTGTTTGGCATCCGTAAGTAAACGCTGCGCGTGCTGATAGACTGGCTCAACAGCGTTAATAGAAGGCGCGGTAAGTAATATACGCAGCGGCTTGTGTTGCAACAACTGAGCACAAGCGATACCTAACGCGCTGCTTTTACCTCTACCGCGATCAGCCGTGAGCACTAAAGGACGCTTACGATGCCCACTCACCACTTTCTCGATTAATGAAACAGCGTGAGTCTGCTCTATGTATTCTGTATTTCTCTGCGCAATAGCAAACTCAGAAACCTGAGGAATGACTTTCCCCTGCTCAAGCACTATCAGCTTTTGCCATTGGGTCTGCATCCATTGCTCAGCGAAGTGTTGTGGTTGAGCTGTATTTGTCACAACAAGTAGCATTCCACCGCCAACGAGAGAGCCAATTGCCGCCGTAAAGCTATTGGCATCGAACTCTTTTCGCGCGTCAAACAGCAACACATCACATTCTCTTCCTAGTAGTCGATTTCCCTGCCTCATTCCAACACAAAAGGCATTCTCGAATGACCAATCCCCAACACAGAACCAACGTTGTGTGGTTTGAGTTTGAAGAAATGCAGAGAGAATGGCCTCTTGCCAACCGGCCTCTCCTTGCAAAACAATGCCTGAGCGTTGAAAAGCATGTTGAGATTGGCGTTGAAGTGAAGATAGAAATTCAGATTGTGCGTGCATGGGGTCTATCCGATGTTGAACTGCCGCCATGTTATCACATCTGCTATACGGAGCATGCTTCCACACGCTCAAGATCGCAGACATAAAAAAACCGCCCGAAGGCGGTTATCGTTAAAGCTTAGTTTTATTGCATTTTGCTTTGAACAAAAGCAAGAATTTCTTCCATCAAGCTGTCATCGACTTTCTTCAGATTGAGAGCAAGATTGCTTCCTTTACGACTGTAGCTTACTCGACCTTTGACAAGGTCAACTTTTTCAGATTTTTTCGCAGGTTTAGCTGGTGCTAACTCAGAGATCCAACTTTCGATGCTTTCCGTCACTTCTTTGGTCAAACGAGCCACGCCTTGTGCCTTGCTACGTTGCCACAAGTAACCTTCCGACGTACGGCATTTATCCAACAAGTTTTGCTGCTGCTCAGCGGTCAATGTTGAGAACTGTTTGTGCAGTTTAACGATGGTTGGACGACCTAAATCGCCAACATTTGGATACGCTTGTAGCAATTCTAGCGGCAATGCCGCGGCTTTAAGCGCACCACTTACCAATGCTTCACTGCACTGGAACATTTTCGCTAGCGCTTTTTGGTCTTCAGCTTCACCGCTTTCCAGCTTAGCCTGCATCTCTTTGCCTTTTTCGTAAAGCGACAGAGGTTTGTGCGCATTAGCAACGTCAGATAGGAATTTCGCGTGTTCAGTGTTGATGCCATCACCAACGTAAACCAAGAAATCCTTACCCGCCAAGATACAAGACATACGACGGCGGCTACCGTCTAGCACTTCAATTTTGCCATCGTCAGTGCGACGACCAACAGCTGGGTACTGTTGACCACGCTCTTTCAGTGTCACCAAAACATCAGATAAAGCATGCTCATTCAAGAAAGATTGTTCACGGGCGTTGTCCGCGAATACTCGCGTCTCGCTTGCCACTTTATCTGCGGGAATACGAACTAATTCAAACTGAACCGTGCCCTCACCCGCCACTGCCAACTCGATGGTTTGCGCTTTTTCTTTTGCTGCCGTTTGCGCTTCTTGTGGAGTCGCTACTCGACGTTTATTCGTTTTACCAAATAATTTCGCGTTTAATTCAGACGTTTTCAAAGCCATTTACTGTTTACCCCTGATTTAATGACGGCCAGTTAGAGTGCAATACGCGCTCCAATTCCAATGCGCTTTTGTGAACCGCATCTTGAGCAGTTGCAAGTGTCTTCTTGCCGCCTTCGAAATCACTTACGGTTAAATCAAACACAGTGCTGTAGGTGTCTGCACACGTTTCAAATGCACGGCTACGTGGAATGGTTGCCATCATCACTTGGTCACCAAGCAGATAGTTCATTTCCGTCAATACCGAGACTTGCTTCTTGTTGTCGTCTTCGAACATGGTTGGCATTAGACGAACAAACTCTAAGCCATTCCAATCTTCTGGGAACATCTCATAAACCGTAGGCAAATGCTGGAAGAAGTTAACCGTAGATGCCCAGTCTAGACGTTTTGCCGCACAAGGAATTAACAGTGCATTGGACGCGTACATCGCATTCCAAACCAGAGGGTCAACGTGCGGACCGGTATCAATCATGATGATATCGAAGTCATTCGCAATCTTGTCGATAAGCTGTTCTTTCAATAGACGAACGATATCAAGTGATGGGTCTTCAGACAGCGTTTGCCACGCTTCTGCGTTAAACATAGCATCTTCGGGGAATGCGGAGATTGACTTCAAGTTCGGATATTGCGTCGGCAACAGCACGTTCTTGTGTAAAAATTCGCGGTCGATCTCTACTCCATCAGGCACGTTGCCTAACATGATGTCCACCGCTGAATAAATGTTGTCGTGCTCAGCCACACTGATTTGCGGGTTTAAAAACAGACGTAATGAACCTTGAGGGTCCAAGTCAATCAAACAAATGCGGTAGCGTTTATCTAGGTTAAGCGCCAAACAAGCAGCCAAATGTACGGCCGTCATTGATTTACCCGTACCACCTTTTTGGTTTTGTACGTTGATAATCCATGGTTTATTGCCGTTATTCTTCTTACGCTCATAGAATTTTGGCACTTCAGCCGCATCCATCAGCATGTGTGCTTCTTCTAACGTAATGGAGTAATGATTCGCGTTGTTTTTAGTAAATTGGTGGCCTGCGGCTTCCATCTTACCGATCGCTTCATCCAGTTTACGACGAGTTAAACCAGAGCGAGTCTCCATCATCGCCTTAGACATTGGTGGGAAGTAGTTGTCACTTCGCTCTTCCAAAACAATCTCAATACGGTCAGCTTGAACTTGTTGCGTCAGCTCAGCTAACTCTTGAAGATTTTCAATCGTTTTTTCTCTTTTCATGCCAAATTCCGTTGGAAGGATATCTGCATCCAATTGTACAGCAGTAGACTTCAAAAACAACAAAAAGGTGCACATTCATTTTGAACAACCATCACATAAAAAACCATCAAAATTGGCTGTTTTATGATTTAAGAAGAAAAATATATCAATTTTTAATCGATTTATTCCAAATAAAAGAGGTTAGTTCTTATCAAAATTAAAAGTGTTACATTGTCACTTATTTACAATGTAAATCTATTTTATCCGGAACGATTATATAAGTGGGCTAAATTACGGATTATGTGATTTCAATCGACTTAAATCATTTTACATACTGATTGTGGAGGAAAAGAGAGAAAATAGTGTCGCGTCACGACCTTGATCATGCATCCGAAGCAAAATCAGCGAAAAGACAACGAATAAGAACGGAACCATGATCAAGGAAGACTCTTGATCATGTTTTCGAAGATAACTGTAAATACGAAAGCATGATCATGGCAGATAATGGACGAATGAAGGTAAATCAAGGCTTGAGTACATGGATCCATTTCTCGGAAAAATGATCAAGCAAGTAGGTTTCTCGGAAGCATGCTTTTTAATGCGCAATTTACGGCTGAATGCAGACGGAATGGGGGATTGACGCATAAATGCGCCTCTCAACCTTCGGAACGATGAAATACAGTATCGGCAAACAAGACATAGTGTCTTTCATGATCATGCTTCCGTTAATTCTGATAATCATGCAATCTTTGAGGCGAAGGACCCAAATTGACGTCATTTTAATCGTTTGGCTAATTTGGCAACAATTGAAGGTAAAGAGAGATGAAATAACCTTAGCTTGATCATTGATCCGCAACCTCGAAACACTCACAATAGCATAGGATCGACAAATCAAGATCGAGGCAATCACGGATTTCTGTGGATAACCGGTACAGACATCATGATCATCGTTTCATGATTGTTTTGATCATCTTTTCAGGAACTTAATGATCATGCTTGCGGAATGAAGTGATCATGCTTTCAAGGTTTTGTTGATCATCGTTTCGGTAAAGCTATGATCATAGTTCCGAAACACCTTCAAAAAATACTCATTAATAACAGCAACTTATGCTCGCAAAAATAACCAGATCAATAGATCATATAATCAATTAAGATCAGAATAATCAAAAAGATCAGTTATTTAAAAAACAAGATTTTTTCTTTATTTATGATCTGTTTTTCTTTATTCTTCGGAACCATAGCACAACTACGGCTAGTGTGATCTGGATCTAAAATGACGGCTGATGAAAAAATTCTGATTAAAGCACCAAGAAGCCATAAGGATGGCCATCTTTTTGAGGTACATGAATCCTCTGCTGATTGGGTAGAGCAGTACCAACATTTCAAAGGGGTGACCAAAAGCATCTTAGAGTTGCTTAATCTGATCTCATTGCGAGGTTTCAGCAGCAAAGATGGACTTGTTTCAACAACAGAGATTGTTGAAGCCACAGACGGTCAACTGACTCGTGCTGCACTTCAGCA
This sequence comes from Vibrio sp. YQ_11, assembly GCF_043103065.1. NCBI lineage: Bacteria > Pseudomonadati > Pseudomonadota > Gammaproteobacteria > Vibrionales > Vibrionaceae > Vibrio > Vibrio sp. YQ_11. Next base: position 324,526 of record NZ_JBICJM010000005.1, read on the forward strand.
ACGTTTACGAGCGGCTGTCAATATTGGCTTGTTTACCCAGACTCCAGTACGTTTTGAGGAAGGCCTAGCAGGTAAAACCATGCTGCATAAGTTTGTAAACCCAAACCAGCTCATTTCGGTTTTGGGGGCAACAAGCTTAGTCACTGACAAAGTTCGTCAGAATGAAAAGCAAAAACGTTCTAAGGCACTCGCACAAACCCAAGTGAACAAGCGCTTGTTGAATGAGCACGGCTTAAATACGCCACCAATGATGAAGGATGAAGCGGATCAATTTGTCGTTTCACCAACGAATTGGGCTGGGATCATTGACCAAGCACTCGCACCACCTCGCACTCGTAAAAGCTATCAGAAATCCATGGTGTCGATCTCAGGCACCAAAGCGGTGATTGAAACGCGATCTTCCAAAAATATCATGACAGTCGATGATCTGATGACGCTGTTTGCGTTGTTTACTCTGACAGTGCAATACCATGATCATCATAAAGATCAATATCAAATGGATGCCGCGCACGTTCCGAATAAAACGCCGCTCTACATCACCGATATTTTGTCATTACGTGGCAAAAAAGACAGTGGCCCAGCGCGTGATTCCATCCGTGACAGTATCGATCGTATCGAGTTTACCGATTTCCAACTGCATGAACTCACTGGCCGATGGCTCAGTGAAAATATGCCCGAAGGCTTTAAGAGTGACCGCTTCCGCTTCTTAGCCCGTACCATCACGGCTTCAGAAGAAGCGCCCGTTGAAGGCAGTGATGGCGAAATTCGTATTAAACCCAACTTATACATCTTGGTGTGGGAACCGTCGTTCTACGAAGAACTACTAACACGCGATTATTTCTTCTTGTTCCCACCAGAAATCCTGAAACAACATACGTTGGTGTTCCAGCTGTATTCGTTTTTCCGTAGTCGTATGGTGCGCCGACACACAGATTGCATGCTGTTGAGCGAGTTAAATCAGAAGCTTGCACGTAACATTGAATGGCGTCGGTTCTCAATGGATCTGATCCGTGAGCTGAAACGCTTGTCAGACGGCAAAGGGACAGACGATCTTTTTGTGGTGAACTTATGGGGCTATCACTTAACGATCGAAACTATGATCGAGAATGATAAAGTGATGGATTACCAGATCGACATCAAATGTGACGTCGAAGAGGTACTGCGTTACTCACGTGCTCGTACAACCAACGCAGGCAAGCGCAACATGGCGCCTACGCTGCCAAACCCGCTTCGTAATGAGATGGTAACCCGACAGCAGCTTGAAGCGCTCTCAGGCATCATTGACGGCGAATTTGAGCCTATTCAGCGAAAAGCCCCGTCTCCGCGCGGAAATTTGGGGCGTCGAGTGAAGCAAAGAAAGCACCTTGTCGAGATCAACGCAGATGAGATCACCATTACTCTGTCGAAATACACCTCTCCAGAGGCGCTAGAACGCAGTATAACGGCGTTGTCTGCAATGACAGGGCACTCGTATGCCTCAATCAAAGAAGAGTGTTCTGAGTACATTGAGAAGCTAGATTGGCTGAGAGTAGGGGATGAACCTATTCCTTATGAGACTCTGAGCAAAACTGTAGAGCTGTTTAACACTCAAAACGAGGTTAAACATCTCACGATTGAACGTTTGATTGCTGGTTTAGCGGTGCGCCGTAAAGTTTGCCGACAAGTGTTTGATGGTCACATGGATGAGATGGTGTTCCGTGCTTTGGATGAAATGGCGATTTAATATGATCTCGCGCAAGCAGGGGTGAGTAATAGCCGTGACTGATTGATTTAAAATGTAACAATGTCTTTCGATGATAGAAAACAGACTCAACTCTAACAAACCACTGACATTAGATGTCTGAGCGAAGACTAAGATTTATCTCGAATAGACAACCTTTTGTCCTTTCTGATGATTAATAGATTGGCTCATATTGTTACATTCATTCTGAATAGACTTCGCGAGTTTCTCCTCAAGAAACTCGCTTTTTTTTGCCTAATTTTCCTGAACACTCTTGATCATTCTTCCGTATTAATGGCGCAGTCCTTGATCATGTTTCCCTGCCTCGTTCCAGTTAAGTGATCGCATTAAGGCGACATGTGATTCGATCAAGTTATTGGCCTGTTGTTGCCATTGGTTTTGATCTTGCTGTTGATTGCAAAATTCCAACGCTAATACGGTCAAATGCTGTAAACGTTTTAAGCACCAATCTTTAAGTAGAATATCACTCATGGGGTGGCATGCCGCTTGTTCGAGCTTCGCGCTTGCATAGAGCAGAGTTTGGTAAGCTTTGTGATGGTCTTGATACCTGGCGTGTTCAAATACTCTCAAACATCCATCTAGCCAGCAGGCGATGGCTTTACTTTGTTGATCAGACAGCTCAGGACCAAACACGGTATCAGGAGCTTCGTACAAGATCGCTTCTAACACGTCTACTTGATCATGCTTCCTAGTTTCATACCAATCCGAGATTTGATCTTGCCAGGAGGTCAGTTCCATCATGCAGCCTCAATCCATTGTTTAACAAAGTGATTCGGACCAACTTGATCATATTCATCAACCACAACACTGCTGCGATGACGGATCTCATCGGCATCTATTGAGTAGTTTGGTTCATTTTTCACCAAGTTTCCAAATGGCAGATCAGGATCGGGTACGGCTGAGATCAACAACTTAGTGTATGGGTGCTGTGGATTTTTCAAGATCGCGTGCGTGTCACCCCATTCAACGATTTGCCCTTTATACATCACCGCTGTTTCTTCAGCGATGTAGTGCGCGGTGGCGAGGTCGTGGGTAATGTACAAAAAGCCAATCCCAAGCTCTTGCTTCATACGCTGCATCAAGTTTAATACGCCTAAGCGAATTGACACATCCAGCATCGATGTTGGCTCATCGGCCAAAATTATTTGTGAACCGACGGCCAGTGCGCGTGCGAGGTTTACTCGCTGACGCTGACCGCCGCTGAGTTCGTGCGGGTACTTGTTTAACGTCTCTTCTGGCAATTCCACCAGCTTGAGAAGTTCGTCCAATCGCGCCGGGATCTCGCGGTCATGCTGCACCTGCTTGTGGATTTTCAACGGGCGAGTTAAATGATGACGAATTGTGTGGGTCGGGTTCAGCGATCCAAAAGGGTCTTGAAACACCATTTGTAACTTACTGCGATAATCTTGAATATCGTGTCGTGAGGTGATGTCATTGATGTTGGTGCCGTTAAATAGAATTTCCCCTTCGCTCGCCGGGTAAACCTTTGTGATTAGCCTTGCACACGTGCTTTTACCGCAGCCTGATTCGCCAACGAGAGCCAATGTTCGCCCTGCGTAAAGATCAAAACTGACGCCTTGCAACGCTCGAAAAGTCTCTTCTTTGGCAAAGCCACCGCCCACAGTGAACTCTTTGATCACGTTTTTCATTTGAATGATCGGTTGACTCATACTGGTGCTCCTTGTTGCTCTGGCTGCTTGTGAACATCGTGAATATTGGGGAACGAGGCCCACAATTTTTGCGTGTAAGGGTGTTGTGGGTGATTGCGGATCTCGTAAGCGTGATTGACCTCTACGATCTCACCATGGCGCATGATGGCGATGCGGTCGCACAATTGGCTCATCAAGGCTAAATCGTGGGTGATGAAAAGAACTGAGAAACCAAATTCTTCTCTCAGCTGATAAATTTGTTGCAGGATCTCTCGCTGCACCACCACATCAAGCGCTGTCGTTGGTTCATCCATAATGATGAGCTTAGGGTTTAAAGACAGCGCGATGGCAATAACCAGCCTCTGGCGCATTCCCCCAGAGAACTGGTGCGGATATTCACCCAGTCGATCTCGAGGGATGTTCACCAAATCGAGCAGTTTTTCGGCGCGATCTTTGGCTTGTTCGTTGCTGAGGCCTTGATGATGACGTAGGACGTCTGCAAACTGCTCTTGAATGGTCAGTACCGGATTAAGCGAGTTCATGGCACTTTGGAATACCATGGCGATTTCGCTCCAACGCAGCGCGCTTAGCTCCTTATCGGACAAACGTAAGATGTCCTTACCTTGGAACAGAATTTGTCCGCCAGAGATAAACGCGGGCGGCTTGTGCAGGCGATTGATCGAAAAAGCGATGGTACTCTTTCCGCATCCAGATTCCCCAGCAAGGCCGAATACTTCGCCTTTTCCAATATCAAAGCTGACCGATTTCACCGCATTAAAGTCACCATTGTCGGTGATGTAGTCCACGCACAAATCTCGGATCTGGATGACCGGATCACTGTGAAAGGCGTGACTTAAATTAATCTCACTCATTAAAAATACCCAACCAATACAAAAGATAATTATTATCATTATCGTATGTGCAAATGAGAAGAAAGCGTAATCGACCGAATAGGTGAAGTGACTCGAAACTTGAATGAAAGAAAAAGTCGAATTTTGGTTACGAGTGTGTGATAAAAAAAGACAAAAGTGAGAGCTGGATCAGCACACTTTTCTTAGGGGGAATTTTTCAAATTTAATCGTAAATTTGGCCTTTGGCAAAAGGTAAGTGATGAATCTATTAACGAGTTGATGAAAGGTCGGGAGGGGTCACATTTCCCCACTGTTTTTCTTACCTCCGCACAGTGGGTTTGCTATAGATTAGCTGTCCAAAACATGGTGTGTTCGGAGGAAATATGTCCATTAATTCTATCGACCATGAAGAGATGACCAACATCGCTCACAAGTGGGAATTACCCGAAGAAGAAGAAACCGTTGTGAAGCCAGAGAAAACAATGAAATCAGCAGAAGCCAGACGTCGCATTGAGGCACTGCGTGAAATCCGCGAAAGCGGGTTAAGCATTGAAGAAGCAAGAGAACTTGGCTTGATTCACTGATTCTCTCAATTCGGTGTACCACTCTATAGGGTAGCCAACTGGCTGCCCTTTTTATTTGCTAACCCCATCATTTAACCGAAGTTTCTTGCTCGTTTTGTTTGTTCTCCAACCTTATTTTTATTCAGTCTGAAGTCACTTTGCTTGCTTACTATGGTTTGACAAATGGTAGAGGCGTTACTAAAAGATATATCAGTAGGATATGCCTTTTGTTGACTATCCATATCATCTAAGCAGGAGCGCGAATATGGTTGATCAGATCCTTTTCTACGAGCCCGATGAGCCACACGGCTTCCTCTCCAACTTCTGTCATGCCCCCGTCGAAATATCTTCCCAATCTTGGCCCACCAGCGAACACTACTATCAAGCTCAGAAATTTGTTGATGCCCAACTGCAAACCAAAATTCAGCATGCCCAATCGCCGGATGAAGCGTTCGCGTTAAGCCGTCAGTACGAGCATCTCGTTCGCAGCGATTGGGACAAAATGAAGCTCTCAGTCATGGCATTCATTGTGCGAGAAAAATTCCTCCAAAACCCGAAACTTGCTCAGAAACTGATGCGCACGGGCAATGCTTGCCTTACTGAGCATTCGCACAAGGACGCATTTTGGGGAGATGGGGGAGACGGTAAAGGTTTGAACCACCTAGGAGAAATTCTGATGAACGTACGCGCAGAGCTGCGACATGTCGAGCCTTACAATTTGGTTAAGTTCATCGACAAAGCTAAGCTGCCAACTCAGTGGGGCACATTCATGATGCACGGCTTCATCGAGACGGCTACAGGGAAGGAGCATCTCGCGCTGGTGTATGGCGACCCGACGTCTCAGCCTGCGCCATTGATTCGGCTCCATTCTGAATGTCTCACTGGGGACGCACTATTTAGCACCCGCTGCGATTGCGGTTTTCAGTTAAATCGTGCGTTACAAAACATCGTCGAAGAGGGCTGCGGCGTGCTGCTCTATTTGCGTCAGGAGGGACGTGGCATCGGTTTAATCAACAAAATTCGCGCCTATCACTTGCAGGATGATGGTGCGGATACCGTTGAGGCGAATGAGCGTTTAGGGTTTGCTGCTGATATGCGAGACTATGCGTTTTGCAAAGGGATGTTAGAGCATTTAGGGATTGACGAAGTGCGTCTGATGACCAACAACCCCCGTAAGCTTGCGGCTTTGAAAAACGCGTACATCAATGTCGTTGAGCGTGTGCCACTGCAAGAAGGTCGCAATCCAAGCAACCAACACTATCTAAAAACCAAAGCAAACAAATTAGGGCACATGTTTGATCCCAATTTTGTTGATCAAACGGAATGATCGTTTCTGGCGTGTATCAAATCGAATAGACAAAAACGCCAGCTTGAGAAGGCTGGCGTTTTAGTGGGGATCTCAAAAGCTGCACCAGTAAAAGGGCTAGGCGCGTTAAAGATAGTGTTTGACGATGTTATCGATCTCTCCCGAGGCTTTTAGATCCGACAGGCGTTGATTAATAAAGTGTTGCACTTCAGGTTTCATCTCTGGAGAAAAGGCCAGATAGATCGAATAGTCGGGGATCACAGCGCTAAAAGATTGAATCTCAAATTGTTCGACTGGCAGCTCCAGACGTTTTAAGTTGTACATCACCCGCGATTCCATCTCGACAAACGCCGTATCGCCTGGCGTTCTCTGAATTACGCGATATGCGGCGTCGTAATCTTTAACGCGCATCTCGTTGACGGTTTTATCTTCAAAAAACGGCATTAAGTTTGGGTAGTCGAAACCTAGCAGCAATACGATGGAACGACCTTTGATGTCTTGCATGGTATTGAATTTAAAAGGCGCATCACTGCTGGATACCAACACGTGTTTTACAGTGTAAATAGGCTCTTTAGATAAGTTTTCTGATTGAACTCGGCCCCAATCAGGGCTGCCGTATGTCAGCCAGTTTTCTTCCCCACCCGTTTCTAATACTGAAATCATGCGCTTAAACGGATAGGTGTGAAAATTCACCTTATAACCTGAGTTGGCAAAAATCGCGTTCACAATATCCGTCACGATCCCGGCGTGTTGTTGTCCTTGTTGTTCGATTTGAAATGGCCTTGCTTGGTCGGCGATAACGTAATAATTCACCTCTTCAGCGGCGGTCGCTGCACTGACTGCCATACAACTAAAAGCCAATACACGTAGAAGTCCTTTCATCCTATCCTCGATTATTATTTGCTCACGACTATATTTAGAGTAGCGCAAGATTATCGGAGTGATTTCATATGGATGTAAAAGAGCGAACTCAACGCCGGTTTAGTATCGGTAACCAGCTTATGCTGGCGGTTTTAACGTTGAGTTTGAGCTTTACGTTAGTCATTTCTGCCATCAGTTTATATCGTGATTTTCAAGAAGAGTTGTCCCATCTCGACACCGACTTAAAACAAGTGGAGTCGAGCTACCTCTCCAGCTTTTCAGCCAGTTTGTGGGTTGAAGACCGTGAGCTGTTACTCACCCAAGCGCTGGGGGCGATGCGTTTGCCTTCGGTGGATTACCTACGCATTGCTACCAAAGACGAAGTTATCATCGAGCTCGGAACAGAAATCACGCAAGATGTGGTTGAGAGGCGTTGGCCGATGCAGTTTAGTGTGGGTGAAAAAACGTTTGAGCTTGCAGAGCTGACTGTGCAATCTGACCTTAGCGCCGTCTATCAAGATTTATGGCAACAGTTCTTTTTTCTACTCACGACAGAAGCGATAAAAATTTTGCTGTTGATGGTTGGGGTGTTGTGGGTTGCCTTCCGTTTATTGGTGAATCCTTTGCAGTTGCTTTCCGGTGCGGTGAGTGATTTTAGCGGCGGTAATGCGCCGAGTACGGTCACGCTGCCCAAACGTTGGTGTTTTGATGAAGTCAGCTTGTTGGCGCAAAAATACAATCGAAGCGTGAAAAAAGTGCGAGAGCATCAAGCCGAGTTAGAAGCAGAGCGAGATAAGGCGGAAGTCGCCAATCGCAAGAAAAGTGAGTTTCTCGCGACCATGAGCCACGAGATCCGCACCCCTATGAATGGCATTATTGGTGTGGCGTCGCTGCTTAGTGATACTAAGCTCGATCCGCAGCAAAAAGAATTTGTGGAGATCATCGATAACTCATCGCAATCGCTCATGACCATTATTGATGACATCCTCGATTTCTCCAAAGTTGAAGCGGGGAAGGTGGAACTCGCCAGCGAGACGTATCATTTTCGTCAGTTATTGGATGATGTGATCAGCTTACACACCGTAAAAGCACAGCAAAAGAATTTGCAATTGCTCAGTGATATCGACCCTAAGTTGCCCGCTGAAGTACAAGGAGATGAAGGACGTCTGAAGCAGGTGCTCAATAACTTACTTAGCAACGCGGTCAAATTCACCGAGCGTGGTCATGTCAAATTACTTGTCTCATTGCACGAGCAAAACAACGATATCGCCCTAGTTCGCTTTCGCGTTGTGGACTCGGGGATAGGTATTGCCAAAGAGCACCAGCAAGCGGTGTTTGAACGCTTTCAACAAGCCGATGGCAGTACAACTCGCAAATATGGTGGTACAGGGTTAGGTTTGGCGATTTGTGCCCAACTCGTCCACATCATGGGTGGAGACATCAAGCTAACCAGTGAACTTGGCTTGGGAAGCTGTTTCGATTTCACCATTCCTTTAACGGTGGTGAGCGGTCTTCCAACATATACCGATCCGCTCAATGTGCTCGATTTTCCTCGAACAGAGGCGAATGAGGCAACGAACAAAAATCCAGATAAGCCGTGGGTTTTGATTGTCGAAGATACGGAAGTGAATCAGAGGGTTGTTCGCATTATGCTGGAGGTGCTAGGGCTTAAAGTCAGTGTCGCGAGCCATGGTGAAGAAGCGTTGCAGTTATGCCGCGAGCACGCCTTTGATCTCATCTTTATGGATTGCCAAATGCCAGTGATGGATGGGTTTATTGCGACAGAGCAGATCCGTAACATGAATGAGTGGGGCGCTCACGTGCCGATCATCGCATTAACTGCCAATGTAGTGAAAGAAGATCAGCAGCGTTGCTTTGAAGCGGGCATGAACGCGTTTGTTGCTAAGCCTGTGACGAAGGCGCGATTACAGCAAATCTTTGAACAATATTTGCCAAAAGCCCTCAAAAATATCGCCACACCCAAGCGAGTAACTTGAAATTGATCAAGTTAAGTGCGTTTCTATTCTGCAATTGTAACTCTGTATGCTATAGTGCGCGGCTAGTATTTAAAGTACCTTGAGGCTGTGAATGTCGTTTAATCTATCCCTGTTGCCGCCTGATGAAAAAAACAAGATCGAACTGGATAAACAAGCGTCGTTTTTGGTTTGGAAACTCAGAGAGGCCAAATCTGGCCCTGAAGCAATAGAAGAACAGCTGTCTAAGATTAACGATGCTGATGAAAAAGTCTTTTTTCAACAGGCAGTCGAAAAGTATAAACGAGTAATGGGTGTCGCATGATGCGAACCGTGGCTCGGTGTAAACCGTAGCGGCGAATGAGGTTTCCTCCCCATTCCTTTGCAGAGTGAAATGGACAATGTTTCACTCTTTGCTAAAATCCTTCGCATTAAATTTGAACTTAGAGAGACATCCCGATGGGAAGAAGTTTTGAAGTGCGCAAAGCCTCTATGGCGAAAACTGCAGGCGCAAAAATTAAAGTTTATTCCAAATACGGTAAAGAAATTTACATGTGTGCGAAAAACGGTGGTAGTGACCCAGACATGAACTTGTCTCTGAAACACCTAATCGCAAAAGCGAAAAAAGACCAGGTTCCTGCGCACGTTATTGAAAAAGCACTAGACAAAGCAAACGGCGGCGGTGGTGAAGACTACGTACCTGCACGTTACGAAGGCTTTGGTCCTGGTGGCACAAGCGTGATCGTCGACTGTCTAACAGACAACGGCAACCGTACTTTCCAAGATGTTCGCCAATGCTTTGTAAAAGTTGGCGCGAAAATTGGTGTGGAAGGTTCTGTGTCTCACATGTTCGATCACCAAGCGGTATTCCAATTCAAAGGCGAAGACGATGAAGTGATTCTTGAAACGCTAATGATGGAAGACGTAGACGTAACTGACGTTGAACTAGAAGATGGTGTGATCACAGTATTTGCTCCTCACACTGAGTTCTTCAAAACGAAAACAGCGCTAAACGCAGCATTCCCTGATCTGACAATTGATGTGGAAGAAATCACTTTCGTTCCTCAAACTCAAACGCCAGTAGCGGGTGAAGACGCAGAGAAATTCCAGAAGTTCCTAGACCTTCTAGATGACTGCGACGACGTTCAGCAGGTATACCACAACGCTGAGCTATAATTTTTAGCTTTCGTTGTTGTAAAAAAGGCTTCCCGAGGGAAGCCTTTTTTGATCGTGCTGATGGTTGCGAGCAGCGCTAAGTATTACGGTATTTGGAGTAACACAGAGACATGATTACGCCAAAGCAGATGCCCTGTGTCAGCATGGCCGTTCCGCCGTAACTAAAAAATGGAAGCGGGCTTCCCATCACTGGCAACAATCCACTCACCATTCCAGTATTAATAAAGGCGTAGAGGAAGAAGCTCATCGCCAAGGTGCCACTGACTAAGCGACTAAAAAAGTGCTCAGATTGGCATGCTAGCAACATCACCCGTGCTGTAATAAATAGGTATAGCGTCAGCAATACCACACAGCCAATGAACCCCCATTCCTCCGCATAGGTTGAAAAGATAAAGTCGGTATGACTTTCTGGAATAAAGCCCAGTGTTCCTTGTGTGGCATTCATCCAACCTTTGCCTTTCATACCGCCCGAACCAATCGCAATCAGCGACTGAATGATTTGGTAACCAGAGCCAAGTGGGTCAGATTCTGGGTGTAAGAACTGAGTCACACGGCTTTTTTGGTAGGCTTCCATCACGAAAAACCACAGAATTGGTGCGAGCGTTAGAACGCTCACCACAAATCCGCCAATGATTTTCCAGCTCATACCCGCGAAAAATAACACGAATAGTGCGTAGATCACGGTAAAGATCGCACCATCCAGATCGGGTTGCAGAGCGATCAACCCTGCGGGAACCAAGGTAATCATCAAACAAAGCGCGATTTTACGAAAGTCAGGTCTGCCGCCTTCCAGGTGCAGCATCCAAGCGATCATGAGCGGAATCGACAGCTTAATTAATTCCGAAGGTTGAAAACGAAAAAAGCCGACATCTAGCCATCGTTGTGAACCGTTAGTGCTGTCACCAAACAGCGCGACGGCCAGCAGTAACGACACGGCGACAAAATACAAGTACGGTGCCGAGCGTTGATAACTGGCTGCTGGAATGGATGACATCACCAGAATACACATCAGTGTCAGTGCGCAGCGGGCTAAGTGTTTAAAGAGCATGGATTCATCGAAGCCACTGGCGCTCCATAGCGTCAGCGAGCTCAATAACATGATCGGAATTATCGCCATCAAAAGTGGCAAATCGATTCTTGGAAAGAAACGCTTGTTCATTTACTACAACCTAAAAACGCTCTCAAAAGAGCGAAAACAACCAGAACTCAAGAGAGTTCAAACTATTCCGATGCTAAGAATCCAATAGGTCGGGTATGTTGGCTTTCTTAGATTTGTTGAAAGTGAAAGCACAACAGGCCTGTTCACAGATGCGGCGCAAAGGAGTGCGAGAAAGGAGGTGCAGCATCATCTGTTGTGGTACGTCGACTGGGAATGTTGTGAAGAGGATAAATACACCAGCCTTGATATTTTCGCCACTCTTTTTATCGTACTTAGTGTTGAATCCAGCAATAATTGATAACTCGCTCGGATGTTATTGTGTTTTCACTCAAAACCATTTATCGCCACTCACGCCTATTTACTCCCTAAAAATACCATTGGTCGCATCCTACAGTTGGCTATGAAGCGATGGCGTAATCTGAAACCATCAAATCACGTTCAACTAAGGACAGTCACCATGATGGTTTTCAATCTTCATTTATCCAGAGCCACAACCTTGCTCGGCGCGGCATTGGCAGCGTTTACCTTGAGTAGCAGCTTGGCGTTGGCAAACCCTACTGAGCAGTTACTAACTCGCTTTAACCAAGCCGCACAGGGCGACACGGGTTTGGTGGATACTGTACATGACGAGCTTTCACAATTAGTTCAAAAGCAAGGCGCTACGCCTGTGACATTGGTTTACCTTGGCAGCAGTGAAACCTTGCAAGGGCGCGATGCGTTTATGCCATGGAACAAGATGAAGTTCACTGAGCGCGGGCTTGCCACCATTCAGAAAGGTTTGGATTTAATGGCGAATCAACCTATGCCGATTCAAGAGCAGCAGCGTTTACAAGGGCTACCAGAATATCAATTGGCTACTGCGATGGCGGCCACCACTTACACTTCGCTTCCGGATATGTTTAATCACTTTGAGCGTGGGTACGAGCTGTACCTGACTCTGCTTGATGACCCGAGCTTCAATCAACAACCGTTCGCGGCAACGGCTTGGGTTTACCTTTACGCCATTGAAGCAGCGCTGCGTGCAGAGGACATGGAGCAAGCGCAGAAATGGTTGGCGAAAATGGAAAGTTTCGATAGCACTCACTTAGAAACGCAAACAGCCAAAGCGTTACTGGCTAAACATTAAGGAGGCGTCATGATCGTTTTCAGTCAACTTAGTCGCGATTACACTCTTGGCAGCCAGACCGTACGCGCGTTGCAAGAAGTCTCTGGTGAGGTGTTTGCCGGTGAAATGGTGGCGCTGTGTGGGCCTTCCGGCTCAGGAAAAAGTACCTTACTCAATGTGCTTGGCATGTTGGATTCTCAATATCAAGGTCAGGTAACGTTTGCTGGTCAACCTTACCCGAGTGGACAAATGCAGGCTGCGAAAATGCGCCGTGAAAAGCTGGGTTTTATATTTCAAAAATTCAACTTGGTGCCAGTGATGACGGCTTTGGAGAACGTCGCTTATCCGCTGCATCTCAACGGTTTTTCAAAAACTGAACAAACCGAACTTGCCTCACAAATGCTGGAACATGTGGGGCTGGGCGAATTTATCCATCACATGCCCGATAACTTGTCTGGTGGTCAGCAGCAACGGGTAGCGATTGCTCGCGCTTTGGTTCACAAACCTGCATTAGTGATTGCCGACGAGCCAACAGCAAGCCTCGATAGCCAAACCGCAAACAAAGTCATCGATATCATGAAAGGGCTTGGGCACGAGTTTGGTACCACCTTCATTGTCGCTACTCACGACCCTCGCATGGCATCACGCTGCGATCGCACCATCGAGCTGGTGGACGGCAAAATCATCCAAACGCACGCCAGTGTGGAGGAGGTTTCATGGGCAAGCTAATCCCCGTTTCGGTTCGCCTTGCTTGGCTGAACCTACAACGTAATCGCCGACGCAGTTTGTTGTCGATGCTGATCATCGCCATTGCAGTTTTTGCGCTGACCAGCGCAGGTGGTTTTGGCCTTTATACCTACGACAGCTTGAAAGAATCCACAGCGCGTGACACGGGGCATCTGACATTAACCACGCCGGGCTATTTCGCTAAAGAAGAAGAGATGCCATTGAGCAATGGTTTGAGCCATGCCGATGCGATCACCAAACAGTTGATTGGCTTGAGAGAGGTGCGAGGCGTACAGCCTCGAGTGGAATTCAGCGGTTTGATCTCTAACGGCAGCAAGTCCTCGATTTTTATTGGCATCGGCGTTAACGAACGCGAGTTCGATATGAAAGGGCCGTTTTTGGACGTGCGTGATGGGCAGACGCTTTCCAACATTCATGCCTCTCGCTACGACGCTTCTGAGCCAGAAGTGATGCTTGGGGTGGATCTTGCCAATAATCTGAGCGTCAACGTGGGTGATTGGATTACCTTACTTGCTACTACGACAGATGGCGCTTTGAACGCTTACGACTTTAAAGTTCGCGGTATCTACTCAACTGGCGTTCCTGAGCTGGATAAACGCCAACTTTACGTACACATCAACAGTGCTCAGTCTCTGCTGGGGGCGGACAAAGTCAGTGCGCTGTCAGTATTTCTGTTCGACACCAGCTTAACCAACAAGGTTGAACAGCAAGTCGCGACGATTCTAAACAAACAAAAACCGAGCTTTGGCGATCAAGAGGTTGAAATTACGCCTTGGCAAGTGCGTGCGTTCTTCTATCTAAAAGTGAAAGATTTGTACGACCGTATTTTCGGCATTATGGGCGCCGTAATGGCTCTGGTCGTGTTTGTCGCGTTGTTCAACACCATGACTATGTCTGTGACCGAGCGTACTCGTGAAATCGGCACCTTGTCCGCATTGGGCAGTTATCCCCGAGAAATCATCGCCGGATTTTTACGCGAAGCGGGTTTACTCGCGGTGATTGGCAGTTTAATCGGCGCCTTGTTTACCGCGCTGGTGACCATTTTTTTGATGGTGGTGGACGTACAAATGCCGCCACCGCCAGGACGCACAGAAGGCTATCCATTGACGATTTACTTTTCTTGGGAGCTGGTGGCTGCTGCGGGGTTATCAGTATTGCTGATTTGTTTGGTCGCGGCGTTTTTCTCGGCGCGTAAAGGCGTGAACAAGCCAATTACGGAGGCACTGATTTATGTTTAATTTCAAACCATTGCTAACCATCACACTATTGGTTGTCAGCAGCGTTGCGAGTGCTGCTGAACAAGCGCTGGATGCACAACAAGTCGCGCAATTGATTGAGAAAGCCGACAGCTACCGCTTGCAAGATGATTCTTCTAAAGTGGTGTCGCTGGTGCGTTTGTATCAAGACCAAGAGTTGGATAAAACGCGTCTCTACCATGTGTACACGCGGCCAAACCGTGAATCGCTGGTGGTGTTCAAATCGGCGGTCGAAGCGGGGCAGAAGATGCTGATGATGGGCGATAACTACTGGCTGCAAATGCCAAAGAGCCGCCGCCCAATTCGTATTACGCCAATGCAAAAGCTGCTTGGTGAAGCCTCAATTGGTGATATTTCAACGTTGACGTGGAGCCAGGATTACCAAGGCGAGTGGAAAGCGACGGAAACCCTCACGATAAATGGACAGAGCATCGCGGTTTATCGCCTTGCCCTAACGGCCAAGACCAAGGGGGCGAGTTATCAGAAGATCGATTTGTGGTTGTCTGAGCAAGATGCGTTCCCGATCAAAGCGGATCTTTATTTGCGTTCGGGCAAGCTTGCCAAGCAAGCGCAATACGGACGAGCGACCAACCGCGGCGAAGATTACGTCAGTGAGATGACCCTGCTCGACAGCATTCAACCGAGCAAAAAGACGGTGATTGAGTATCAAGAAATCGTCCCGTGGCAGTTGGATAACAAATTCTACAACCCGAGTTATTTGCCGAAAGCCAATACATCGGAGCTGTAATTTAAGGTTATTAACGCCATCAAGGATGTTTTATGAAAGTGCGATTCTTTAACGCCATCATTAATGTAAACAGCGTTGCGATTAGCTTCATTGCCGCTTCATTCTGGATGGTTGCACCTGTTGCGGCCAATGATGAGTGGAGTTTTGAATGGGATTGGGCGGTAAGTTACGAAACTGCCAAGCTGCGAGATAGCGCGTTTATGGAGGCGCAAGGAAGCGCGCGTGACTCGCTCAATGCTCTACTTGATGTGCAAGTGAATTATCAAAACATCAGTGGCTTATTCACCTTGTACAGCCAAGGTTTGTATCTCAATCAGCAAGATGAGCATGAATGGTGGGGTGAGGCGGATAATCAACTTCTTATCCGAGAACTGGCGTGGCAGGGCGAATGGCAAGTTGGTGATACCACTTTGGATGTCAGCGCAGGCAAGTTGCGCGTTGATTGGGGCGTAGGTTATGGCTATCGACCCTTAGATCTGTTCAAACCATATCGACAAAATCCGGTCGGCTTGGTGGCAGAGGAGGGAGCGGGTGTGTTTTCACTTTCGTATTACGACATGTCAGGTGTATGGACGGTGATTGCAACAGACTCAAGTTGGGGACAACAGGATCAAAGCGCGCTTGATCAAGCCGTAGAACAGCGTGGGTTTGGGATTCGCCGTTATGCGCTGGTGCGCGATACGGAGTACCAACTCATAGGCTATTACGATGATGTGCGTCGGGGCTTGTTGGGTGTGAGTGCCATTGCCGTGTTGGATGAATCTTTAGCCATGCACAGCTCGTTGCTGTGGCAAAAGCAGAGCGTTGGCTATCAGTTTAAAAATGAAGGGCAGCCGAGCGATCGTTATCAACCCGTGACGGTGGAAGAACAGGGCAACGCTTTCCAAGCGTTGGTGGGATTGAACTGGGCGAACCAAGCCGGACACAATGTGATCGCCGAATATTGGTATGACAGCCGAGCATGGTCGAAAAGCCAATGGGAGCAAGCAATCGCACGTGGAGAATGGCTCTCCCAATCGTCGGATACGACTCTACTTGCTACTAGCTACGTCCAAGGGTTTCAACACGCCAATATTGTTCAGCACAATCTCATGTTGCATTGGCGCTGGGATCTTGAAGCGTGGACTGCGTGGCGCGGAAGATCGGATTTGGAGTTGCTTAGCAATGTCACTCCAACGTTGGACGTCATGTACTCGCCGCAAGATGGCGGTGTGATTGTGACGCAATGGCTGAATTATCAATGGATTGACACTGGTGATCAAAGTGTAGAAGTGGAAGTTGCCGCACGCTTTTTAACCGGAGACGACCATTCTGCTTACGCACAAATCAACGATAAGCATATGATTGTATTTAACATCAAAGGGAAATTTTAAATGTGTTCAGCTAAGTCAATGGTAGCAAGTGGATGGCAGCGCAGTGTGGTTGTCACCACGTTGTTTTGTTTGTTTATCTCGGGAATGACGCTCTCAGTTTGGGGCGGTCCGTACTACGTGCATGTGCTGGTGAGCTTTGGTTTTGGCTACTCTGCGCTGTTCTTCTCGTGGTTGATCGACAAGTTGTTTCCGACCATCCCACGCATGCTAGAAATTGCGCTTTCACTGACCGCGTGTTTGTTGTTTGGTGTAATTAATGCGCAGTTTTGGCTCGGTGAATACTTCGGTATTTCGGGCATGTTGCCTGTCTTGCTGATGGGCCTGCTGTTTAGCGGTATGTGTTATTTTTATTTCCATTCACGCGAAAAAGAAGCCATTGCACAGCGTGAGCTAGAGAGCATCAAACGTGAAAATGCCGAACAAGAACGAGCCCTTTTACTCAGCCAGCTCAAGCAGATGCAAAGCCAAATTGAGCCGCATTTTCTGTTTAATACGCTTGCCAATATCAGCGCGTTGATGTCGCAAGACGTCGATAAAGCCAAACAAATGTTGGATCAACTCACGGCGTTATTGCGTGCAACGCTAAAAAACTCGCGTGAAGAGCACACCACGGTTGAGAATGAAATCGCCTTGATTGACGCTTATCTGGGTATTCAAAAAATTCGTTTAGGCGAGCGATTAAGCTACACAATCGAGGTGCAAGAAGGGTTAGGAAATACAGAGTTGCCTCCGATGATGCTACAACCTTTGGTAGAGAACGCCATTATTCACGGCATCGAGCCAAAACGTGAAGGTGGTGAAGTCCAATTGCTGATAAAGCAAGAGAAACAGCTGTTGCAAATTGAAGTGAAAGACACTGGCGTGGGGTTGAGTCACGTCAGCAATCACTCTGGTTCGGGGATTGGGCTGAGTAACCTTAAACAGCGCATGGATGCCTTATTTTCAGGCAAAGGTCAGGTGTCGATCAGTGAATCTTCCGAAGGTGGTGTGAGTGTGCGTTTGAGTTGGCCAATGACAAGTAAGGAACAGTGAAATGAATACAGGGTTTACTGCCATTATCGCCGATGATGAGCCGTTATTGCGGCATCATCTCGACAAAAGCCTCGCGGAAGTGTGGCCGGAGTTGGACATCGTTGCCAAGGTAGCTGATGGCGAACAAGCCTTGCTCGCCATTGAGCAAAGCCAACCTGATATTGCCTTTCTCGATATTCGTATGCCCGTGTTAGATGGCATGAGTTTGGCGCAAAAACTCAATCGTTTGGCCAACCCGCCTTTGATCGTGTTTGTTACTGCTTATGATGACTATGCCATTAAAGCGTTTGAGCAAAACGCGGCAGATTACCTGCTCAAACCCATTTCCGACGCTCGTTTGCAGACGACCTGTGAACGAGTCAAAGCACGACTCAGCCAACGAGGAAGCGACAACAGCCATGTTCAGATGAATAGTTTGTTGGAACAACTTCAACAGTTGTCTGCGCCTCAAACACCGCAATACTTACAGTGGATTAAAGCCACGCAAGGTGACGATATTCATCTCATCGCGACATCTGATGTGCTGTATTTCAAAGCGGAAGAAAAATACGTTTCGGTGTATGCGCAGCAAGGGCTGGGGGAAGTGCAAGAATATTTGATCCGCACATCGCTCAAAGAGTTGATTGGGCAGCTAAACCCAGAGCAGTTTTGGCAAGTGCATCGCTCAAGCGTGGTGCAAGTGTCTAAAATCAATAAAGTAAACAAAGACTTTGCAGGAAGAATGTTTGTTTATGTTGGTGAAACTAAGTTGCCAGTGAGCCGCGCTTCTCAAAGTTTGTTTAAAGGCATGTAACTTTTCCCTAATCCGTTACTGCTCACTCTTTACACTGTAAACTCGCCCCTCATCATCTAAATTATCAAGGAAGATAAATGAGTTATCGTGTGACTTTATTGAATGCGACGGGAGCGTTGTCTCTTGTTGCTGACTATTTGTATGAACAGCTGAATAGCCTGAGTCTGCAACTCGCCGATCATTTTGAACTGACCAATATTGATGTCACCATCAGTCCATTTGGTCATGGTGATGCGCCGCAAAGTGGCATTGGTGGTTACTGCTTAAGCCCTTACCGAGTCGAAGTCTTGCTAGACACCCAGCGTACGGATATTAAAACCGTCATTGAAAACGAACTAGCTGTAGTGCTCGCGCATGAATTGCATCATCTGTTTCGGATGCGATCGGGAGAAAATGGGCTCACTCTGGGAGAGGTGTTGATCATGGAAGGCTTGGCTTGCCATTTTGAACGTCAGGTCAACGGCGGCATCATTCCGAGTTTGTTTGAGTTGATAAAAGACCGCGACTGGCGGCCGTTTTACACAGAGATGAAAGATAAGTTAACGAGCTTGGATTACAACTTTGATGCTTACTTTTTGGGAAGCGATGAAAGCCGTTGGCCGAAGTACATGGGGTATTGGGTGGGGTATAACCTAGTCGCGGAATACCTAGCTAATTTTCATGGTTCTGAACTCGATTTGGTCGGTGCCAAAGCCGAGATTTTCTATCAATAATTCTATCTAATCCAAGAATTCCTACTAATCATCAACACAAAAAAAGCGCCTAATTCAGAAGAGGTTAGGCGCTTTTTCTTATCTTGGAGCGGATAGAGGCGACTATTCGCTGATCGTCACTCTTTCAATAATGATAGGTTCGCATGGCACATCATCGTGACCCTGCTTTGATGTCGTTTTCACTTTCGCGATGCGATTAACCACATCCATGCCCGCTGTCACTTTTCCAAATACCGCGTAGCCCCAACCCAAGTTGGTGGTGGCGGTGTGATCTAAGAAATCATTGTCTTCCAAGTTAATGAAGAACTGCGCAGTTGCTGAGTGCGGCGCGTCGGTACGTGCCATCGCAATTGTGCCGACGGTGTTTTTTAGGCCACGGTTCGCTTCGTTTGCGATTGATGCGCGGGTTGGTTTTTCTGTCATGTCCTCAGTGTGACCGCCACCTTGAATCATAAAACCGTCGATAACGCGGTGGAAAATCGTGCCGTTGTAGAAGCCCTCTTCACAGTATTTTTTGAAGTTTTTTGAGCTCACTGGCGCTCGTTCCAAGTTCAGTTCAATTTCGATGTCACCGAAATTGGTGGTCATAATAATCATGTCGATTTGCCCTTGTGGGTGCTAAGTTGGCGGCATTATAGCGAAGTCGTTTCTAGGCCGTAACAAAAACAGCGACGCTATGACGTCGCTGTTTTTATTTGTCGGTTAGCCTGTTGGATTAAACCGTGAAACGACCAACCAAGTCGTAGAGCTCGTTGGCTTTGTGATTGAGGTTTTGGCTTCCCGAGCGGTTTTGGTTGGCAAGGCTTGCCGATTGACTACTTTGTTGCGAAATGACCTCAACACGTTGAGAGATTTCTTGTCCCACTTGGCTCTGTTCTTCGGTTGCAGTGGCGATCAGCGTGTTCATGTCCATAATGTTGGCAATCGCTGCTTGAATGTCTTGCAACGCAACCGAGGCGGCGCGCGCCTCTTCTACCGTTGCTTCACCGCGCGCTTGGCTTGATTCCATCGCACGTACAGCGGCATCTGAGCCAGATTTTAGTTGCTCAATCATTTTATGGATATCGCCTGTA
The DNA here is from genome assembly GCF_043103065.1 of Vibrio sp. YQ_11. Taxonomy (NCBI): domain Bacteria; kingdom Pseudomonadati; phylum Pseudomonadota; class Gammaproteobacteria; order Vibrionales; family Vibrionaceae; genus Vibrio; species Vibrio sp. YQ_11. The sequence continues at coordinate 344,645 of NZ_JBICJM010000005.1, forward strand.
CTGTCTTGAGTGCGGCTTGCCAGCTTGCGGACTTCATCTGCTACTACCGCGAATCCACGTCCTTGATCGCCAGCTCGCGCAGCTTCAATCGCGGCGTTTAGCGCAAGCAAATTAGTTTGCTCGGCAATATCTTGAATCACTTCTAAAGACGATGAGATGTTTTGAACGTCGCTTTCTAAACGGGCAATCACAGTGCTCGCCTCTGAAACTTCGCTTGCCAGCTCTTCGACAGAATTCGCAGCGGAATCGACGATGTGTTTCGCTTGTTGAGCGTTTTCATCGGCGTGTCGCGCTGATTCTGCTGCTTGGTTGGCGTTGTTCGAAATCTCATGCGCGGTGGCTGTCATTTCCGTCATCGCTGCGGCAACTTGCTCGGTTTCTTCACGTTGACCGCCAGCGAGTTCGTCGACTTGAGAGGCGCGTTGCGACATGTTGTTGGTTTCTGCGACGACTTCTTCACCGACTTGAGTCACGCTCTTGATGATGCCCTGTAGGCTTTCAACAAAGATATTGAAGTTGTGCGCTAACTGTTTGAACTCAGGTACGTTGGACTCGTGCATGCGCGCCGTAAGGTCGGCATCGCCTTGCGCGAAGGATTGGATCGAGGCATCAAACTGTTCGATTGGTCGCATGATGCTACGATTCACAAACACGGCGAAGATAGCAACCACGGCAGCGATAGAAACACAGAACAGCGCAATGGCCACTAGAGTCGTGTTGAGCGCGTCATGGGCTGAAGCTTCCATTTCTGCAATGACGGCATCAATGTCATCGGTGTAAAAGCCGGTACCGATCATTAAATCCCACTCAGGAATGAACATTGAGTAGCTCAATTTCGGTAGCGCCTCTGTTTGTCCTAGTTTCGGGAAGTAATAGGTAGTGAATTCACCCGTTTTGGCGTTTTTCAGCAAATCTTGAATCAGGTAATTACCTTTCTTGTCTTGCAGGTTATAGAAGTTTTCACCGATGCCTTTGTCGTTCTTGCCGACCACAACACGGACGCCTTTGGAGTTGTAACCGAAGATGTAGCCCGTCTCACCAAATTCCAGCTCTCGTAAAACGGGAAGAGCTTCTTCTAATGTCGCATTTTTCTTGAGTAGCGGTTCAATCGCCGAGCGAGCCATCTGAACATAGTTTTTCAGCTCGGCTTTTTTCATCGCCATCATGGTGGTGTGGGTCTGATCAATTTGCTGTTGGTTATAAGCGTTAGTTTGCAGGTAGGTGAACCACATCATACCTAGTGCAATGGTGAGCACTGGAATGATGGAAAGAATATACAGTCGCTTTCTTATGGTTAGATTCATAGAGACTTCCTTACTTCTCGGCGCAGCGTTACGAAAAGGCAAAATTCAATCGATTTGCCGGATAAATATATAGCTATTTATTTTTGTAGTGATTGCAGATTAACCGACTTAGTAGGAGAGAAGTACTGGAAATGCACGATTTATCGCGAGCGTATTAACATTTTCAAGCGTGATCACAATTACCGAGAGCAGCGGCTAGAATTACAACGAGAAGTGCCCGTTAACCAATATGAGATGCGATACCTATTTTGGGCGAAGCGCAGATAAAGCCAGTCCGCAACAGGTCTGATGAGTCGCCAGCGCAGTGGTGCATACAACCAACCTCGTCCAACAAGCTGCCAAGCTCGGTAGGTCACATCCAGCCCGAGGAGTAAATTTCCGTGGTTGTCCAAGGCATGCAGAATGGTGTTGGCACGATCAGGGGCGATTTGCGGGTAGGCCGAAAAAGCGTCGCTGTAAATATCAACGGTGTTTATCTCTTGCTCATGATCGTGTTGGCGTAATGCCTTCATCTCTTTGGCGCACAGTGGGCAAGTGCCGTCGTAGAAAATAGTCAGTTTAGTCATATCAATTCGTCATTGCATTGGGGCTGCTTGATGGTTTCTCGCTGCTTTTACGTGGCGATGCTTCTTTGGGTTCATTGTGCTACAGGTAGTGCTGCCAGTTAGTGCGAATGTTTTCGTAATTGTATTGGCAGAAGTCTTTGCGATCTCGAAGGTAGTCTTTTTCAACTTCGTCGAGTAACGATTTGTACTGTTCAGGATCGCTGCCATACACCAAGCACAAAGTGGAGAAGTAACGCTGCAGGTCAAAACTATGTTCGTCAATGTACTCGCCGAAATCGTAATAGTCGGGTCTGTCATCGGACTCAAACGCAAACATGTCGGCAGCACTGATGGCCATATCGGCGCCATCGTCTAAATAGTCGATCAGTAAAATAGTGGCGAAATTGTCAACGGCATCTTCTTCTTTCCCCAACACAGGGATGCTTTGATCCTCGATGTACGCATGCCCTGCTTCATGCAGCAAAGTGTGTAATAAGGTATCTAATGCACCAGTCTTTGGCGATTTTCCGTAGCGATCTTCATATTGGTTGTTGGAGAAGTAATTGAGTGACTCCAAGTAAAACGTATACGGAATATGGATGGTGTGCGTGTCGGGATCGTACATAGGGCCATCTTCGCCGCCATAAATCAGAGTGAGCGGTTTACGAAAAGGGAAGTAGGCTTGAGAAAGTCGAACAAAAATCGGGTTCACATCGCTGCTTTGAATGGATTGCTCGGCAAGTTTGTCATGAGTTGTTTCTGCGGGCATGTACTCGATACGAATATTGTCCGCTGCGTTGGCAGAAGCGGCGCAGAGTAATAGTGCAGGGAGATGCGATTGAATTTTCATGTTGAGCTCTTGTTATTTGAATGGCTTGCATAAAAATTATACATGTTTTTGGCGAATGAATAATCGGGATTGGCGTCTGTCACTCTGCGACAATTCGTTTTATAGTTCGCCTAAAGGAGATCACTATGCCTAATCCACTGTTGTTACAACCCCGAATCCAATAGGCGTTGTTGACTGAGAACGCAGCAACAGCGCCACGAGAAATCGTTCCGTGGCAAAATTTTACTCTCTATTGAAGAGGCAAATGCCATGACTAAACATTGGTCTAAAGTTCAGTATCTGCACCAAGTGGTGCAAAACGCCAACATCCATATTAAAGGTACTCACAGTTATTACAGCGATTGCTGGGATAATGGTTTTGAGGAATCCGTCGTTCGTTATCTGCTGGGGGATGAAATCAGCAAGCAGTGGCAACCCCGTTGGGAAGTCGACCAACTCTATATTGGTGACTACGTTTGTATCGCCGCCGAAGCGGTGATTTTAATGGGTGGCAACCACAATCATCGAACCGATTGGTTCTGCTTGTATCCGTTTCTTGATGATGTCGAACGCTCCTATCAAAGCAGGGGCGACACGATTATCGGAGATGCTGTTTGGATTGGAATGCGCGCGATGATCATGCCAGGCGTTACGATTGGCGAGGGCGCGGTGATTGCCGCAAACAGTGTCGTAACGAAAAACGTGCCGCCGTACACCGTGGTAGCGGGCGCTCCTGCTAAGCCGATCAAAACTCGTTTTGACTCAGAGACGATTGATAAGTTATTGGCTCTTAAGATGTATTCTTGGGATGAGGCTAAGTTTAACGCGCTTCGCTCTTTTATCTGTGGAAATGATATTGAGCAGTTAATCATTGCGGAAAGCAACTATAAAGATGGCGAATGTCACTGAAATGAGGAAAATTATCAGCGATATGTTATAATCTCGCTCCGTTGTGACGAAAACTATTGTTGCAGCTTGTGCGTTTCCTTGGCATCGATTCGTTTAAATCACCATGAGTCAGAGTTGAAAAACTACGATAGGAACAAGCAAACTCAATTGTTTGAACGCGATCTCGGCGTTTTGACGGTTACAGCGGGAAGGAACTTTGTTCGATAGTAATCGACGCATTCTGTTTAAGTAAGGGAGCCCATTGCGCGGTTCAGAAAGTGTCACTAGAACTTACTCACAACATTATACCCGGCGCATTGACCACGCGTTTTTGGTTGAGGCAAAGGGCATTTGAAGGAGCTGTAAAGGCTCCTTTCACATTTAAGGGCGGCAAACAGCAAACCATTGGCACAATGCTTAACAAGCGCCCTTAAACTAGCCTAAGGCGCATGACACCATCTAATGAGTATTTTCGGAAATAAAGCGAGAAAATTTGCTATTGAATGAAGGTTAAACTAACACTCAATCATTACGGAGGATGAAGAGAACAATAATAAGAGGCGATATGAATCATTTAATATCTGTAGGTGCACTGGAATCCTTCTTGGTTGCGATCAGTGTGCTTTTCTTGGGGCATTTTATTAATGCTAAGTTACCGATTTTAAAGAAGTTCAATATACCTGAGCCGATTGTAGGTGGCCTTATCGTAGCCTGCATCATTACTGCTCTTCATTTTAACGGTGTCGACTTGGAGTTTGATCTACCGTTACAAAACACCTTTATGCTGATGTTCTTTGCCACGGTTGGTTTAGCGGCAAACTACACTCAGTTGATGAAAGGAGGCGCGAAGGTTTTTATCTTCTTAGCGGTCGCGTCTTTCTATATCATCATTCAAAACGGTGTCGGCGTGTCACTTGCGGTGGCATTGGGTTTAGACCCATTAATGGGGTTAATCGCGGGTTCGATTACTCTGTCTGGTGGTCACGGCACGGGGGCGGCGTGGTCACAAACTTTCCAAGACGTGTACGGATTAAATAACGTTCTGGAAATCGCGATGGCATCGGCCACTTTTGGTTTGATCATCGGCGGTATCATTGGTAGCCCAGTGGCTCAACGCCTAGTGGAAAAACATGGTATCGAATCTGAGTACGGTCGTGGTGGTAGAGATGCCAAAACCCACGAGAAGTTCCCAGAGCTGGTGACGTACAACGAGTACGAAGAAGACAAAGTAACGGCGAAAAAGGTCGTGGAAAAACTCTTCTTCTTACTGATTTGTGTGACGGGTGCGAAGTACGTTGAACAGTGGGTGAGTACCTACGAAATTTCTTGGTTGATGATTCCTGATTTCGTTTACGCGCTGTTCATTGGTGTGATTATTACGAACTTCTTAGAGGTGACTAAGATTCGTAAACTGGACGCTGAAACCGTCGATATGCTCGGTACGGTGTCGCTGTCTCTGTTCTTGGCAATGGCTCTCATGAGCTTGAAGCTGTGGAACATCTTTGATTTGGCGATCCCATTCTTAGTGATTCTGGCGATTCAGTCGGTGATTTTGGCCATCTTCACCTACTACGTGACCTTTAAGGTAATGGGCAGCAACTACGATGCGGCGGTAATCTCGGGTGGTCACTGTGGTTTTGGTTTGGGTGCGACGCCAACAGCGGTGATGAACATGGGTTCTATTGTTAACCGTTTTGGTCCTTCGCCTCAGGCATTTATGGTGGTACCAATTGTTGGCGCGTTCTTTATCGACATCGTCAACTTAATCATCTTGCAAGGTTACATTTCTTTCCTTGGCTAGACGATTGGATAGATGAGCCCCTAAGGGTTAAAATAAAAACGGTCACAACGCAGGTTGTGACCGTTTTTTTATGTCTCGGTTTTTGTTCGAGCCGTTGTTTATTGAATGGTACGGCTGAACTTCAAACTTGCCGTCCACGCCAGTATCCCAATAAAGGCGTAGATGCCGACGTTGGCCCAACCCGCTTCAGGAATCGCACTGAATGGGTTAGAGGCGATGATCGCATGCAGAGGCAAATAGAGCACAGCTGAGAAGAACTGATCCAACCCGTAGTAACCAAACATCGCAATTGGCATCCAACGTAGCGCATAAATCGCGATGAAGAGAATCACCAACGGCGAGTTTACCTTTTGAGAAATTGCCATCGCGCAAAGTGCTAGTGGCAGCATCAACACGCCTGCGAGCGCCATTCTTGCTAAGAACTCCACCCAGTGCAGCAGCACGTAGCCAAGCGAAGTTTGACGATAGAGCAAAGCCAGTTGTTGGTCGGTCGAAATATTGAGTAACCACAGCATAAAATCAGCCGCCAAAACGAGGCCAGAACACACCAGCGGGATCACCAACAAACCAAACGTCAGCTTCACGAGGTGCGTTTTTAGATCGCTGACTGGCATACTGCGCCAAAACATAATGCTGCCTTCGGCACGCTCTTTACGCAGCGTTCTAGGGAAGTACTGGATGGCAAGTAACATAGACAGCAAACCAGCGCCACCAGTGATCAGCATGTTGACGTCATCCCCAAGTTCTTTGTGAATATCACTCACATCGCCACCGAGGCTCATTTCGAAAAACATGTTGTGTTGCAACGTGGTGTTACTCATCAAACTAATAAAAAGCAACGCTCCACACGCCAACATAAACAAAGGTAAGCGCAATACTAGTGGGTTTTCTAACCACTCTTTACGCAACATTGCGACGACAGAGCGCATCATGCTGCCTCCTTTTGTAACGCTAAAAACAGATCCGCCAGTTTTACACCATGCACATCGCCAAGCCCTGCCGCTTGATCAGCGTATTGTGAAGACAATAGCCATTTCGTTGTGCCCAATCCTTTTTGAGAAGAGAGTGGGTGCATCGCTTCAATTTGCGCACGGTGTTCGTCATTGGCATCGAGAATAAAGTAGTCTTCACTGATGCTGTCCATTGAGGTTTGCAGCACCGGGCGACCGTGTTTAAGAATCAACACATCGGTTAACAGATGCTCGATCTCGGAAACTTCATGGCTGGTGATGATCAGAACGCGTTCACCATCGTGAAACCATTCCAGTAAATGACGGTAGAAGGTGTCGCGGTAAACCAAATCCAAACCAAGAGTTGGTTCATCCAAAATCAGGATTTGTGTATTGGTTGCGATAACAATGGCAAGGTGCAATTGCACTTTCATCCCTTTCGAAAGGGCTCTGATTTTCGCACGTGGTTTAATGTCGGTTTGACGAAGCAGCGCATCCGCTTTGCTGCGATTGAAACCCGGGTGAACCCCTTCGGTATAACTCAGAAGCTGAGAGACCGTCATCCAATCTGGCAAAACATTCACATCTGAGATGTACGACAAATTCTGCATGATCTTGTCACGCTGCATCATGGGCTCGAAGCCATTGATGCGAATAGTCCCTTCGTAGTCGTGGGCGCCGAGTAGGGCGTTAATAAGCGTCGACTTACCCGCGCCATTGTGCCCGAGCAAACCAAGCACTTGACCAGCATGTAAGTCAAAACTCACATCATGAAGCGCCTCTCCTTGTTGACGGTACTGCTTGGAGACGTTTTTTACACTGACTAATGCGCTCATTGGTCACCTTTCATATGGGGGTTGAGTTGCTGGACAAGTTCATTAACTGACATGTCCAGACGTTGTAATGTATCGGCTATTTGAGGAATTTGCTGTTCAAGAAAGCGAGCCTTTTCCGCAGAGCGCAATTGTTGAATTGCCCCTTGTGCGACAAACATGCCTTGGCCACGTTTTTTCTCCACTAGTCCTTCATCAACAAGTAACTGATAGCCTTTCATGACGGTAAGGTGGTTAATTTTCATATCGGCAGAGATGTTGCGGACCGAGGGTAAAGCCTCGCCTTCTTTCCAGACGCCCTGCAATATTTGTTGGGTGATCTGATCAGCCAACTGGCGAAAAATCGGTTGGCGATCATGCCAATGCGTCATAATAAACATCCTATGGCTGAATTGGTGTTATATATATGTATAACACTGAGTTTGAGAAATAGAAAGAATTAATCTTTTTGCCATCACACAACCGCGTGTTTATGGAGTCCGTTTTCGACACGTTGTACCGAATATTTGCACGCAATCGGATGCGTTTTTTCTATTTTAAATTGATATAAAAACAACCACTTCTCATAAGCTGAGAATCCGCAATTAGAGGTACTTCAGAGCGTGAGAAACTTACGACAAAACTCGCGTTTATCACTGAATGAGAATCTATTGAATATTAAAATCAAAACATTCTTATTTGGTGAGAATTAGAGTGGAATTCACCCTAGAAAAATAAGGACTCAATAGGCAACCTGATTGGATTCGTTACCTATCTCTCGTTGAAGCATTACTCAGCGGATGAGAAAAAGGAAAAAAGAGGTTTTATGAATCATGTTATTTCAATCGGCCCACAGGAGTCGTTTCTCGTCGCTATTTGTGTGTTGTTCCTAGGGCAATTTATCAACACCAAACTTCCAATTTTAAAAAAATTTAATATCCCAGAACCGATTGTTGGTGGGTTAGTTATCGCCTGTGTGATTACCGCCATGCACTTTAATGGCGTTGATTTATCCTTCGATTTACCACTGCAAAACACCTTTATGTTGATGTTTTTTGCCACTGTTGGATTAGCGGCAAACTACACCCAGCTGATCAAAGGTGGTGCGAAGGTGTTTATTTTTCTCGCGGTGGCATCAGCGTACATTCTTATTCAAAACGCCGTTGGTGTGTCTTTGGCGACCGCATTGGGCTTAGATCCGCTAATGGGGTTAATTGCGGGTTCTATTACGCTTTCTGGTGGTCACGGAACAGGCGCAGCTTGGTCGCAGACTTTCCAAGATATGTACGGGCTACATAACGTACTTGAGGTTGCGATGGCATCTGCGACGTTTGGCTTGGTGATTGGCGGCATCATCGGCAGTCCAGTGGCACAGCGTTTGATAGACAAAAACAACCTAGAATCGGAATACGGCCGTACAAATCAAAGTCACCAACGTTTTCCTGAACTCGTGACTTATAACGAGCACGAAGAAGACCGAGTTACTGCAAAGAAAGTGGTTGAAAGCTTGTCGATTATTTTGTTGTGTGTGACAGGGGCGGGTTATCTAGAAAACTGGGTGAGCAGCTTTGGCATCAAATGGTTGATGATTCCAGACTTTGTCTACGCGTTGTTTATTGGTGTGGTGATCACCAACATCATGGAAGTGACGAAAGTTCGCAAAGTCGACTTAGAAACCGTGGATATTCTCGGTACGGTTTCATTGTCTCTGTTCCTAGCAATGGCGCTAATGAGCCTAAAACTGTGGAACATTTTTGACCTAGCCATTCCGTTCTTGATCATCCTTGCCGTGCAGTCGGCAATTCTCGCGGTGTTCGCTTACTACGTGACATTCCGCGTCATGGGCAGCAGCTACGACGCGGCGGTAATTTCTAGTGGACACTGCGGTTTTGGTTTGGGGGCGACCCCAACGGCCGTGATGAACATGGGGTCTATCGTGAACCGTTTCGGCCCGTCACCACAGGCATTTATGGTGGTGCCGATTGTCGGTGCATTCTTCATCGACATCGTTAACTTAGTGATTTTGCAAGGCTGCATCGCCTTTATCAAATAATCGGCGAAAGGCGTAACCACGCCAATTTTAAGATCATTTAAAGCCAAAGCCAGTCGGAAAAGACTGGCTTTTTTGTTTCTTGGTATGAATCTTTCTCATTCTTGCTTCAAGCAATGAAATCAATGCGTTAATATCATTCACCGGATGTTATTTTCCCAGCAGCAGGAGGCTCCACACATGTCAGAAAAAATATCGACATCAGCATTAGCGAAAATGCGCAATATTGACGCCAAGCTGCTGTTTTCAGATCTCAAACGCGCCGGTTACATCACTCGCCAAGAGGACAAATGGATCCTGACGGAAGAGGGCGCTAAGTTCGGCGGTGAATATGTTGACCACCCCAAGTTTGGGCAGTTTATTGTCTGGCCTACGAACTTGCATATTGAGCTGAATCCTACCTCTGGGAAAATACTGAGTGCCACACAACTTGGCGATAAACTTCGCCTTAATGCCAAGCGAATCAACCAATTGTTGAGTGAGCTAGGCTGGATAAGTAAATCGGAAGACGGATGGCAAGTCACCGAAGCGGGCATTCGAGCGGGTGGCCAACAGCGTGCAGATAAAGAATCACAAAACACCTTTGTGGTTTGGCACGATGTCGTTTTGCGCAACAAGCGCTTGAAGCAATCTGTAGTGGAGTTTTTGGGGCAAGATGCAGAGTCGCACTCGACGGATAAATCCTACTCAAGTTTTCGCCAAAAATTCGAAGCCAAACACCGCACCTTAGATGGTCACTATGTTCGCTCAAAAGGGGAGTTGTTGATTGATAACTGGTTGTATTTGGCTGGCATCGTCCACGCTTATGAGCGGCAACTTCCTATAGAGCAAGAAGTGGTGAGCGATTTTTATCTTCCTGCTGGCAAGCTGTACCTTCAGTTTTGGGGAAGTGATAGCGGAGAGACGCCAGAAAAAGAGCGAGAAGCCATTCGCGCGGTGTATCAGCAACACAACTTCAATTTGATCGAAGTAGAGCCAAGTGAACTAGACAAGCTGGATGAAGTATTGCCAAAACGTCTGCGCCAATTTGGCATCCAAGCGTACTGAGGTTCTTCTCAAATGAACGAAGATGCTTGCGATGTGATGGTATTTGTCATGCCCAGAAACGAAAAAACCCGTGATGATTCACGGGTTTTGTGTTTTTAGCGGTTATCTTGGCTCATTGCCCGAAGGATTAGAAGCCTTTGATGTTTTCCGCTTCTAGCTCAGAGAAGTACTTAACTGTCTTCACTTTAAGCTCTTGTTGTGAAGGCTCGTCACATACGATCACTGCTTTAGGGTGCAGCTGAAGAGCAGAAACTGTCCATAGGTGGTTTACACAACCTTCAACAGCCGCTTCTAGTGCAAGTGCTTTGTTGTGACCAGTCACTAGGATCATCACTTCTTCTGCGTCTAGTAGTGTGCCTACACCGATAGTCAGTGCGTATTTAGGAACTTGGTTGATGTCGCCATCAAAGAAGCGAGAGTTCGCGATACGAGTATCTTCAGTTAGTGTCTTGATGCGAGTGCGAGAAGACAGAGAAGACGCTGGCTCGTTGAATGCGATGTGACCGTCGTTACCTACACCACCCATGAATAGGTTGATTTTGCCGTAAGACTTGATTTTGTCTTCGTAGCGTTTGCATTCTGCTTCGTGGTTGTCAGTGTTGCCGTTCAACAGGTTGATATTTTCTTCTTGAATATCAATGTGGTTGAAGAAGTTGTTGTACATGAATGAACGGTATGACTCTGGGTGATCCGCAGGGATACCGATGTATTCATCCATGTTGAAAGTGACAACGTGTTTGAAACTTACTTCACCAGCTTGGTAAAGCTCGATCAGTGCTTTGTAAGTTGCTAGAGGAGTGCCACCAGTTGGTAGACCCAGAACGAATGGACGCTCAGCAGTAGGTTTGAAATCGTTGATACGCTTAGCGATGTGCGCAGCTGCCCACTTACCTACTTGTGCTGCTCGAGTTAACGGGATAAGTCTCATTTTGTGCCCCTAGTTATTGGAATTTAAGATGTACTGAAACATTAATTCGCATTATAAAATAAGTAATGGCGAACTGCTATTGTTTTAGGTCAAAAATTTGCTTTTTCTTTAACCAATGTTGCCTTTTGCAACCAGTTTTACGTTTGCTTTACGCTAAATTGTTAACTTGTGAGCGTTTTTTGGTCACTTGAGTTCATTGATAGATGCGTAAAATTTATGGCTTGAATTAAGTTGTAAAGTAAACATCAAGCGTCGATGTTCTGGGTTTATTGGATGGTAAGTGGCGGAAAAAATTCAAATATTTTGATCTCACTCAACCTCGTACATGGCAGGTAAATCATTCCTTAACCATAATTACAGCGTGTGAACAGGTAGGGATATCACTATGAAAAACGAATTGGATCCAAGCAAAGTGCTACAAGCGTACGAAAACGTCATGAACAACGGTTCGCCAACGGAGTTCGGTAAGATCTATGAAGGTGTGGAGGCGTTCTCGGATTACGATGGTTACAACGTCTTTTTAAGAGGCAACGGCGTGGAGCTGAAAGTGGGTTTCCACAACACGTATCACCTAGAGTACGAGCAGGAGCACTTAAAAGAAACGTTTTTGAAAAAGATTGCGATGCTGGCGAAATAGGTCGACATTTCCCATGCACCAAAATCGCAGATATTAAAAAAGCCCTCGGGAGAACGCGCCCTTGGGCTTTAGGAGAAGAAATGGGTCAGAAGCGTTCACTCACACCGAATGATGAACGTTTGTTGAACATCTGACGTTTGGTTATTTCTTATTAATCGTCTTCAGCCAAACTCTCTTCTGCATAGTCGTCAGTCGCATCTGGTTTGTTGCGACCGTTTAGCGTATGGAAGCGCTTACGACCACGAGCCAATTGGGTGTATTTTAACCAAGTGCGCTCGATTTTAGTTTTCGCTTTGCCTGGGTTTTCTAGCACCTTGACGAAGTGTTTCTCTTCGCTATTCTCAGGTGTTAACTCGCCTGACTCTAAGCCAAGCATAGTATCCCCATAAATTGTTAGGATTTCCTCTTCCGAAAGAGTAAAATCGCCAGACTTTGCAAAGCCGCGTGGGAATTTTACGTTGTCGTAAAAACGTTTTTTGCCATGACGGAATTCAGTGTCAGACATGTCAACAGCCTCTGTAACCGTTATTGATGAATGTAGTGAACTACGGCGAAAATTAGGCGCAAAGCTAACAAAAGAAAAACAAAACTTTTTTGTCGTCAAGATTTTAATTAATTGTTAATCTGGTTTGATATTAACCAGGAGTTGGTTTATGGATGTTAAGGTCTTTAGAACATTTTTAGAGCTGGCAAAGGTTCGTCACTTCGGACGCGCAGCTGAGAACCTGTATATTACGCAAGCAGCGGTCAGTGCCCGCATCAAACAATTGGAAAGTTACTTCGATACTCAATTGTTTATTCGTGATCGAAATAACATAAAGCTGACCTCAGCAGGGGAACGCTTAATCAGTTATGCCGAAGTTATGGTCACCACATTGCAGCAAGCAAAACTGGAATTATCACTTGAAGATGGAAAAGCATTACAGCTCACCATGGGCGGTACGCCGAACATTTGGGATGCGTATTTGCAAAACTGTTTGAGTATTGTGACGGATTCTTTCGGCGGTTACGGCTTTATGGCCGAGGTGATGGGTCGTGAAATGCTAAGCCGTAGCTTATTAGAGCGCACGTTAGATATGGCATTTGCGTTTGACCAAATCAAAGCTGATGAGCTTAATTGTAAAAAAGTCGCGGATGTTGTCCTTGTGCTGGTTTCTACCGAGCAAGATTCATTAGATACGGTGTTTGAGCACAAATATGTGTATGTGGATTGGGGAACACGCTTCGCTTCTGAGCACTCTGAGCGTCACCCTAAAATTCCGGCTCCGTACCTGCGCACATCGACTGCGCGTATTGCTTTGGACTTCATTTTAGAGAAAGGCGGCGCGGCGTATCTGCCGGTGTCTCTCGTAGAGCCGTTTATTGCGAATGGGCAGCTCTACAAGGTGTCTGGAGTGGAAGATTGGTACCGACCTATCTACTTAAGCTATCGCAAAGCCAGCACGTCTGTAGAAGCAATTAAACAGGTCGAAGAGATTGTGAAAGAAATCGATCCTCTCACGGCTTACAGCTTGCAACAGATTGGGTCTGCATCATCGGACGCAAACCATTAACGCTTGGCGTCAATGAAAACGGAAAAATGAAAAGCCCCCTTGGCGTTTGCCTTGGTGGCTTTCTTTTTAAGCGAGATTTATCACCAGATAGCGATAGTTCGATATCTATGAACCGATAGTTACGGCAAGTCAAAGATTAGCGCAGTAACTGATTGATTGGTCAGGTTACGAAATGTCACCTTGCTCTGTGCTTCGATTTTAGCGCCATCACCGCCCGTTAGCAGGGTGTTGTCGACATGAAGCTCTCCCGATACCTGATGAATGTAAACATTTCTTCCAGAGTGGATGTCGAAGGCGAGTTCGCGATTCGGCTCCAAAATCAATTGATACAAATACGCATCTTGTTTGATGTGCAGTGTGCCACTCTCTCCCGTTGGGGTTGCAATGGTGGTTAACCCTGCATTACGTCCAAAATCTTTTTGCTGGTAGCCCGGTTTATTCCCAAAGGTGTTAGGTTGAATCCAAATTTGCAAAAAGCGTAAAGGGTCTGTTTCTGATGCGTTATATTCGCTGTGGTAAATGCCTTTACCTGCCGACATCAGCTGAAACTCCCCCGCAGGTAACGTTTGTACATTGCCTTCACTGTCTTTGTGCGCAATAACACCTTCTAGCACATAACTGATGATCTCCATGTCGCGGTGACCATGAGTATCAAAGCCTGCGTTGGGTTGAACTAGGTCATCGTTGATGACTCGCAGTTCAGAAAAGCCCATGTGTTTGGGGTCGTAATAGCTACCAAAAGAAAACGTATGTTTGCTGTCTAGCCAGCCAAAGTTTGCTCGACCTCGGTCTTCGGCGTGTCTTACGGTGATCATCAGTGCCTCCAGTGTCCGTGGTTAGGAGAATTTTTTGTTTAGGAAGTTATCTAACGCCGCTTTACCTGCGCCAGAAAAGGCCAGTGAAACACTTGCTGCTAGCAGAGCTAGGCCAAATTCGTAGCCGTTGTTTGCCATAAATAAGCCGTTTTCGAAGTGCACTGAGAAAATCGCTACAACCATAGTGAATGAGAGTGCGACTGCCGCAGGGCGTGTCAGCAAACCAAGTAGAATAAACAAGCCGCCGAAAAATTCTGCGCTACCAGCAAGAAATGCCATCAATACGCCAGGGCCAAGTCCAATTGATGCCATCCATTGTCCTGTGCCTTCCAAGCCGTAGCCGCCAAACCAACCAAACAGTTTCTGAGCGCCGTGCGCCATAAAGATGATGCCGATAGGGATACGTAGTGCCAGTGCGCTATAACCTGATTGTGATGTCGTGATTTTGTGTAAAAGTGTTTTCATGATGCTGTCCTCGATATGTTTGTTTCAGTGGGAGTGTGTCTGCTCCTGAGCTGTTGAGAACAGTTTAGGCGTGGTTGATGAGGTTATTAATTGGCTTTATTTGACCTTCTCGTTCAATAAATTCGAATTAGTATATTTTAACATTTTTGCTCAGATGCTTATCTGTAATTTATTGGGAGTAAGATTGGCTAATTTAGCGATTTTAACGACAACTAAGTCGTAAATTTCGATGGATTTGGTATGTGAGAGAAAAGATATTGTTGATCAAAACGCAAAAAAAAAAAGAGCACAGGGGGCTGTGCTCATTGCTTTCACGATTACAAGGGAGAAAGGTGTGTCCAAAGTAGAAGATCAAAGGTTCATCAAACTTTCTAACGACTCCTCGACATTGTTGTAGTGATAGGTCCGAATATTCACGCCATCTGTGGCATTGATTTGAATTTCTGAAATTTCGTTACCTGAGTCACGTTCGATGATCCCAATGGAGTGATCAACGGATTTACTGGTAATAACCTTTTGGTTTCTTAGTACAATTACGCAAGTATGTAAGTCCATGCCAATTCCCTTTAGCCGACGTTGTTGTGATGTTCTGGATTTAACTTTAGTGTACAAATTCGCTAATGCCAATAAATCTCAATATTGAGTTCCGAAAATGGCTAATCTTCATTTGTTCTGC
This sequence comes from Vibrio sp. YQ_11, assembly GCF_043103065.1. Taxonomy (NCBI): domain Bacteria; kingdom Pseudomonadati; phylum Pseudomonadota; class Gammaproteobacteria; order Vibrionales; family Vibrionaceae; genus Vibrio; species Vibrio sp. YQ_11. The sequence goes on from NZ_JBICJM010000005.1 coordinate 359,945, forward strand.
GTTCTACAATGAAGTTATATCGAGTTGTTTTCACAGAATGCACGAGCAAGGATCGCTTCATGTTTATCCATCCTCATACATCGTTGACCTTCGAGCAGTGCCAAAAGGCGCGAGTGTCGCGAGACAGCCGTTTTGATGGGCGATTTTACGTCGCGGTAAAAACCACAGGGATTTTCTGCCGACCGATTTGTCCGGCGAACCTACCCAAAGAAGAAAATGTAGAGTACTTCACCGATAAAGCCCAAGCACTTAAAGCGGGTTATCGTCCTTGTTTGCGTTGTCGCCCAGACAGCGCGCCGGGATCGTGGGCATGGAAAGGCGTAGAAACAACATTTCAACGCGCGATTTCGTTGATTGAGCGAGGAGAGCTGCATCACCACTCGGTGTCTGAACTGGCAGAGCGCGTTGGGATTTCTGATCGTTACTTGCGCATGTTGTTCGAGCAGTATCTCGGCATGTCACCAAAACAGTACGCGCAATATCAGCAGTTAATGTTCGCCAAACAGTTGCTGCATTCCAGTTCGATGTCGGTTACGGAAGTCGGCTTCGCCGCCGGTTTTAACAGCACGCGCCGTTTCAACGATGCATTCCAAAAGTTTCTGAAGCTCACGCCTTCTCAAGTTCGTCGAAGAGAATTTGATGGCGTGAGCACGAATCGAATTGCGTTGTCTTATCGTGGCGAGTTGAATTGGCAACACATGCTGGATTTTTACCGATTAAGAGCCATTGAGGGCGTGGAGCGGGTGAGCGGCGAGAGTTACCAACGCAACGTTTGTTTGGATAACAGCAAAGCGTGGTTTAAGGCGAGCAAAGGTGAAGGAAACCTTGAGCTTGAATTCGAAATTGAAGAAGTTGCGAAGCTGCAAAATTTAGTGTCTGGAGTGCGTCGTATGTTCGATCTCGACACCGATATTTGTACTGTCGAGCAGCATTTGGATTATGTGGCGCCGGGGCTTGTTTCGAACCGAGGCATTCGGATTCCTGGGGTGTGGAATGCTTGGGAAGCCGGGGTTAGAGCAGTTTTGGGTCAACAAGTGTCGGTCAAGGCCGCGATAGGCCAGCTTAACTTATTGGTAAAAACGCTCTGTGGTGATGCTGACAAGCGCTTTTTCCCGACGCCAGATGCGATTGCGAATGCCGACGTGAGTTTTTTGCGGATGCCGCAAAGTCGTACAGAGACGTTGGTGCGTTTCGCTCAGTTTATGCAAAGCAACGCGGAGACGGATCCGCAACAATGGTTAGCGTTGAAAGGCATTGGACCTTGGACGGTCAGTTATGCTCAACTGCGTGGGCAATCCCAACCCGATTGCTTTTTAGATAAAGACTTAGTGGTGAAAAAAGCGATGCAGCGCTACCCATCACTCAATACGCACACCGCAGCCCCTTGGGGAAGCTACGCGACGTTTCACTTATGGAATCAATCATGAACACAGTTTATACCGAGATGCCGAGCCCACTAGGTGCGGTCACTATCCAATCTAACGCTGAGGGCTTACTTGGCATTTGGTTTGAGACTTGTACGACCAAGCCAAGTGAATTGGGGCGAAGAGATGATCAGCATCCGATTTTGCGCCAAGCCGTCACCCAGTTGGACGAATACTTTTCGGGTCTGCGCAACGAATTTGATTTGCCTTTGGCAGCGACAGGCACTGATTTTCAAAATCAAGTGTGGCATGCGTTAACGACCATTCCATTCGGTGAGACGTGGAGCTATCAAGATCTCGCCAACGCGATTGGCAACCCGAAAGCCGTACGTGCGGTTGGGTTAGCAAATGGCAAGAACCCTATTTCCATTGTGGTGCCTTGTCATCGCGTTATTGGTAAAAGTGGCAAACTGACTGGGTATGCTGGTGGGGTAGAACGCAAACAACGTTTGCTCGCATTAGAGCAAGGTACACCACTTTAAGTGAGGCGATTCTCATATTGTTGTTTGGCGTGCAACGCACGGTTGAGAATTGTGTAGAGTGGTTTATTTACGAACAAGATAACAAAGGATAACAAGGGCATGTCTTTCAAAACGGATTTTGATGCATTCATGAGTGAGTGTTGGCAGCTGCACGAGGAAAAGCCAGAACAGGTCTATGCTCAGCTAGAAACGGCGCTGAATGAGGTGGAAGCGCTCAGCCAAGTTGAGCGAATATTTGCACTGATGCTGCACACCGCAATTGGTCACCTTGAGCGTCCCGAACTGTTTCTTGCCTGTTTAGACCGCTTAGATGACCGCGCCATTACCGAGAGTTTGGCGTTTAAACGTAGCATCGCAGTTGCACGCTTTTTTGTCGATGGCACTGAGGATGTGGCATTGCTAGAGGAGCAAGCTCAGCGTCGCGTGTTCTCTCTTATTGCGAACGAACTTTCTGCTCTTACTCAGCTTGAACCAGCGAGTCAATGGTTGGCGAAAGCCGCATTAGGAATGACACCACACGATGCAGAAGAGGTGCTAGCGCGTTCGATCGCAATCACCGCAAACAACTTGACTTGTCAGTATGAAGAGCTCTCAGAGCGTACTGACGAGCAGAAAGCGAGGATGTTAGAGTCAGCAAGGTTAGCACTGGATTATTGGAAAATAGCGGGCGGTTGGATGCAGGAAGAGCGTGCAGAATATCGTTTGGCGATGAGCTTGCTGAAAGCCGATGCACCTAAAGAAGCCAAAGTGCATGCTGAACGATGTGAAGCCATTTGTCTGCAAAACGGCGGCGATGCGTTTGAGCTTTTTTATGCGCATGACTTATTGATGCAAGTGCATTTTCAACTTAGCCAGCAATGCAAAAAACAATTGGATGCGCAGGTGCAGCAATACTGCACAACCAGCGAACTGGCGTAGGTTTACCGCCACAGCAAAAAGCCCCGAGCTAATGGCTCGGGGCTTTTGGGCTGTCTAAACACTTTCGCATTTCTAGGTGTTGATTATGCCGTTTGCGGCTTTGGCTGGTATCGTCCAGGTTTGTGGTTCATCGCCAAAATCAAGTTGGTCGCAATGGCACCAAGAACGGAGAGAGCGATAAGGTGCACATCCACAATAAACAGCGACATCACCACGATGGCACAATCGAGCGCCATCTGAATTTTGCCCGCTCGAATCCCAAAGCGTTCCTGAAGGTACAAGGCCAAAATGTTAAAGCCGCCCAAACTCATCTTGTGACGAAATATCACCAGCATACCAATACCGATCAATCCACCGCCCAACAACGCTGCGTAAAAAGGTTCGATTCGGGAAATTTCGATCACGTGGTGCAGATGGTCGACCGCGAAGGAGACAATAGAAACTGCAATAAAGGTATTAACCGTAAACCTCCAGCCCATGCGCATCACAGACAGAATATAAAAAGGGAGGTTAAGGGCGAAAAATATTTGACCAAAACTGGAAGTCACTGACTTTGGTCAGAAAGATAGCCAAGCCAGCGGTGCCGCCAGTTAGTAATCCTACTTTGCTTAAAAATATCACCCCAAGTGACACCAACGCACTCCCGAGCGTCAGAGCCAAGAGGTTTTCTCTGAGGCTATGATCTTTATCCATAAAACAATTTCCTTGGTTTAAAAACCGCAGCGGAGACAATCTGTCTATCGAACGCGGTAAAAAGTCGCCAAAATAGCGACTAATAAATCGGCCGATAAAATGTCGCGAAAAGTGACCAATGTCGAGTTTTTGGACAAGATTATGATGATGTTAAGCTGTTTAACATAATGTACACATGAATAAAAACAACAAGGAAAAGCGATGATTAAGCAAGTTGGCAACACTCAAATTAACCCCCTGCATCGACTGACCTGTCACTGCGGAAAAGTCGAACTGGAACTTACGTTACCCAACGGAATTGAAAAGCCGAGACGCTGTGATTGCTCTATGTGTCGTCGTCGAGGTGCGATTGTGGCTTCAGTCCCTTTGAGTGGTATTCGTATCGTTCAAGGTGACGATGTTTTAAAGCGCTACCAATTTAATACGCATACCGCGAAGCATTTTTTCTGTGGTGAATGTGGCATTTACACGCACCATCAACGCCGATCAGACCCAAGTGAGTACGGCTACAACGTGGGATGTTTAGAGGGCGTTAACCCGTACGAATTGGGTGATATTGAAGTGATGGATGGCGTGAACCATCCATCGGATCGTTAGACTAAGTAGCTAGGCGTGTCATTGAGGTTCGTTGGGATTAGGTAAACAAGCCGCCGTTCATCCACAAATGAGCGGCAATACTGGCGGCGTAGCCCAGAGCGATCACGGGCGTCCATTTTAAGTGGCCAAAGAAAGTGTATTGGCCACGCGCTGCGCCCATCAAAGCCACACCCGCGGCAGAACCAATCGACAACAAACTCCCCCCTACGCCCGCAGTGAGCGTAACAAGCAACCAGTTACCAGTGGACATGCTTGGGTCCATCGTTAGTACCGCAAACATGACCGGAATGTTATCGACAATGGCAGAAAGCACACCAACCATCACGTTCGCCCAAACCGGATTCCATTGGGTGTACATGACGTTTGAAACCAATTCGAGATAACCGAGCAAGCTCAAGCCACCTACGCACATCACGACGCCATAGAAGAACAGCAAGGTATCCCATTCGGCGCGAGAAACACGATGGAATACGTCAAACGGTACGACAGAGCCTAAACGTTTCAGCGCATGATCGTCCCCATTCGCAATCGCCATGGCCGCTTTTTTCGCGAGCGAATGTTTGAGGGTTTTTCTTAAGAAGTACCCGAAGAATTGTAGGTACGCCAAGCCCATCATCATGCCAACCACGGGTGGGAAGTGAAGAACAGCATGGAAGGAGACAGCCGTAGCGATCGTGAGGACAAACAGCAGCACAATGCGCCTTGCACCACGTTTTAATTCGACATGCTCGTGGATGGTATTGGGCTTGGTGTTCGGTACAAAAAGGGACATTAAAAACGCTGGCACGACATAGTTGATTAGAGAAGGGACAAACAAAGGCATGAATTCAGAGAACCGCACGTGCCCGGCTTGCCAAACCATCAAGGTTGTAATGTCACCAAATGGGCTGAATGCCCCGCCCGCGTTGGCTGCGATAACGATGTTGATGCAAGCAAGATTGACGAACCTTGGATTGTCGCCAGACACTTTCATTACCACCGCGCACATCAAAAGGGCCGTGGTTAAGTTATCTGCGATTGGAGAAATGACAAACGCTAGAAAGCCTGTCAGCCAAAACAGTTTTTTGAACCCGAACCCTTTCCCGACCATCCACGCTTGTAGAGCATCAAAGAGTTTGCGCTCTTCCATCGCGTTTATGTAGGTCATTGCGACGAGCAAAAACAGCAGCAGCTCGGCGTACTCAAGTAGGTTATGTTCCAACGCCGCTTTTGCCACATCTTGCTGGTGGTGCTGGGCGAAGGTGTAACCAATCAAAATCCAAATCAGACCTGCCGCGAGAAGTACAGGTTTGGATTTTCTCATCTTCAAATACTCTTCGAGCATGACCAGAATATAAGCGATCGAGAAAAGAATGAGAGCGATATAGCCTACGGCGGAGTTCACCAGATTAAGATCACCGGATGCCGCTGCAAAGCTGGAACTTGAGAACAACAAACAGCAGAAAGCCACAATAGGATAGATTGGCATAGACATTTCTCCCTTGTCTTGTTGGAGAAATATTAGCCATAAATTAAGGGGTTAGTTGTGAGAGAGCTCGAATTAACAGTAGGAGTTAAGATTTGGGTAGCTTGCGCCACTATTTTCTGAGTGACGCAATGCTCGCCGCGCCAAATAAGATCGCAACAGCGTATAAACCATAAGTTAGCCAATGGCTAATTTCTAGAAAAGGAATGAGTCCCTGACCTGCCCACATACAGCCTCCGTTTAATGAGCAATGTTGTAATAGTCGGGTCAATCTAAAGCAAATGAACAATGTTTTTTGTGAGTGACGGCAAATTCTGAAGGATTAGAAAGTCAAATTTTGGTGAGTGAGAGAGAACTCTCACTTTAAAAATCAATACGCTAACACTTTAGTGTTAGCGTGTTGCTGAATCCATTTAGCGGAGTAGGGCTTTTTTCAGTGGAGATGCTTCAATTGCCCTTACCAACAACAAGGTCACGACGAGAGTGGCAGGAAACAAGAAGGCATCTTTTGCTAAGTCTTGTAATCCTAAAAAGCCCGCTATGTTCATCATGACAATAATGACCAACAGATGGCTCACGTAAACGCCTAAAACACTTGGGGCCCACTTGAATACCCATGGCATGTTGCCAAAATTAGGATGAACTAACAGCCACATGAACACGCCGAGCGACCAAATGACGGTGCCAAACAAGAAGTCGTTAGAGTTGAAGGCCACATCGTATTGCATCAACCAGTAGGCTTCACCAAAGTGCAGAGCCATACCGAGGAGAATCAGGCGAATGGTGTTGTTGCGTGACCAAAGCCACTGTTTTTCTCGAATCAAGTAGCCAAGTACCACAAGAAAGGTACTGAAAAATGGCCCATTACGAGTGAAAAACGGAGCAGGTAAATCGGTGAGAGGTGCATAGCTGCCTGCCAAAACACCATAGACGTAAAGCAGCACTGCTGTTGGAAGCAGTAACTGCGTCATGCCAATTCGAACTAAGCAGGCGATGATAGCGACCGCAATCACCAATGCTGGAATAAACCACAGGTGGACAAGCCCGCCTTCTAGTAATGAATTCAGTGGTACAGACGCTAAGTATCCCCAGTAGCCTTGTCGTTCGGCAAGGTATCCCGCTTCTGCTACGACTTGCCATTGGAACGGCATGAGTAAGCTGAGCAAGCTCCAAACCAACCAAATTTTCATTAGAGGTTTCGCATAGTTGGCTAAAGTTTCGAGTGGATTGCTGCTCAGCTTAGGTTGGATAAGGTAACCAGAAATAAGGAAAAAAAGTGGAACCGCAAAACGAGCGAGCTGATTAAGAAGATAACCAACCCAAGGTACGCCATCCCACTGCCAATAAGTGAGGGCCATTTGGCAATGCAGCCCGACAATTGCCACCATGGCAATGATGCGTGCAAATTCTAAACTGGCTATTTTTCGGTTTGTCGCCATACGTTACTTACCTAAATGAATAAAAAACTTCAGCGAAAGTAACAGTTCGCGACGCACTTCATGCATGAAAAAATCAACACATTGCAGCTTGAACCTTAGCAATGTCTGAATTTAAGATTCACTTCAAACTTCTTGATTCCGCATCTATTAACCCACTCAATAGGTCGATCTTAGCAAGAAAATAATATGGATAGATGGTTAGACCAGTTAACTCTTCATTGCAAAAAAGAACGACCGTGCTAAAACTACAGTTATGAAAAAAGGAAAAGTAACGAAAGAGTTCATTCTGCAGCGCGCATTTGAAATTGCCAGTGAAGACGGCTTAGAAAGTCTCACCATTGGCGAACTAGCGAAGCAGTGTTGCATGTCCAAAAGTGGTCTGTTTGCTCACTTTAACTCCAAGTTGAATTTGCAGCTTTCCGTGCTTGAGTACGCAAACCAAGTGTTTGCTGAAAGAGTGATTGAACCTGCACGCGGGCTTGGTGATGGCAATATTGAGCGGAAAATCCGAGGGTTGTTGGATTCTTGGATGACGTGGAACCATTCATTTCAAGGCAGTTGTATGTTCCTTGATGCGTGGAATGATGCCGCAGACAAAAGTTGTCCGTTACAAGCGGCATTACGTAAAGCGATTGATACTTGGTTAAGTTATCTAGAAATTCAAATTGCGAAAGGCAAAGAAAACCAAGAGTTTATAAGCGACTTAGATACTCGTCAGGCGACGTTCGATTTATACGGGCAGTACCTGAGCGCGCATGTTTTCTATTCGATCAAAGGTGAGGAAGAGAGCTTACGCCTATTTTGGCAAGGCATCGACAACTTGCTTGCTCGATGGAGAGGTTAACACCGTCTACGGGTAACGAAGATACATTTTAAAGAGCGACAGAGTTCGCTCTTTCTTATCAGCATAAAAAGCACGACCGTTCTATTTTTGTAAGTGTGCTGATAACTAAGGAAAAGATCATGAGTGAGAAAATCTATTTTAATACCTCGCAGCGTTTTAGTGTGAAGCGCAGTCTCGTCAACATCAGTACCCGCTTGCACCACACATTAGCCCCATCGCATGCGAAGAAAACGGCGCGAAAACTTCTGCTTACTCCAGCGCGTACGCAACCAAAAAATGCGGAGCCACAAGGATTAGTTAAAGCAGAAATCCAAGGGCACACTGGGGCTATCAAAACGTATTCGTTGGGTCAGGGGCCTGTGTGGGTTCTGACTCATGGTTGGTCGGGCACGGCGAGCCAGTTTTATCCGTTGATGGAACATATCGCGGCTTGTGGATTTACAGCGTTGGCTTACGATCATCCAGCACATGGTGAAAGTGATGGTCAATATGGCCATATTCCGGGCTTTGTGCGTGGTTTGGAAGAGGTTCTCGACTCGGTAGAAGAAGGCGTCGCCGGATTGGTTGGACATAGTATGGGAACGGCGTCTGCACTTGAGTGCCGTCATCATAAGTTGGAAAACAAGCCACTGCTATTGATTGCGCCAGTGTTGAATTACGTAGAGAACTTGTTTGGCAGCATTGCGCGTTCTGGCTATTCAATGAAACTGTTCAAAGCGGTGGTATCGGAAGTGGAAGATCAGTATGGCTACCCATTGCAATCGATCGACCCTCTGAAGCGACTCTCGGAGCGAGCGGCACCCACGATCATCGTGCATGATGAGAAAGATAAATTCACTAAACACAGTATTTCCGCTCAAGCCGCTGACGAGATTGAAAATGTTGAGTTGGTGACAACACAAGGTCAAGGCCATGGGCGAGTCATGAAGTGTGAGCAAGTATTTAGCGGCTTCGACCGCTTGATTGAACGCGTGTAGTTATTGGCTTAATGATGTTTAATCACAATGAAAAAAGAAAGGACAGCCGGGGGCTGTCCTTTTTCGTTTTTAGCTTTAGCTTCTGTGAGTGCAAGGTTTACACTCAGAATGTTAGGCTTAGTTACAGTTAGCTACGCCAACTTCTTTCCATACACCCCATTCGCCAGACTTGCTTGGATCGTCACCCTGAGTCCACCATTTCGCTTCCCACGTTTTACCTGCGTGAGTCACTTGGTTGCCACCTGTGTACACTGCGCTCGCATCCCATGCGTTGTCACAAGTACCTGGGTTTGGATCGGTTGTGTGCTGTGCAACAACCACTGTCGCGCTTGCCGATGAAGACGCTTTACCGTCGCTCACACTTACAGTGAAACTTAGGCTTGTGTCTTGCGGGTATTCCGCAGCAGTGAATGTCACTTTAGATCCGTTTACCGTTGCGTTTAGACCTTGAGGCAGAGTCCAGTTGAAAGTAAGAGTATCGTTGTCTGCATCGCTAGACGCAGATGCATCTACAACCACAACGTCACCAGCGTTTGCTGTTGCTGGAGCAACAACTTGCGCTACTGGTGCGTTGTTCACTGGGTCAACCACACCTGCTGGCTTCACAGTTACTACAACAAGGTCAGATGCCGTTGCACCTTCGTTGTCAGTCACTGTCAGCTTGAAAGTTAATTGCTCTTCAACAGTAACTTCTGCTGCATCAAAGCTTGCTTTCGCTGTGTTTGCGCCTGCTAGTACCACTGCTGTGCCAGATACTTGTTCCCACGCGTAACTCGCGATAGTGCCGTCAGAGTCTTTCGATAGGCTACCATCTAGAACCACACTTGCAGGGCCAGTTACCGATTGATCTGCGCCAGCTGCTGCGGTTGGTTTACGGTTTGGTTGAGGAACCACACCGCCAGCCATACCTTCGTGCATTGCGTTGAGAATGTCGCCGTTATCAGCGTCGATTTCCCAAGAGAATAGACCCGCAAGACCCAGAGATTTCGCGTAGCTACCTTTTGCTAGCACTGAGCGATGGTCATCAAATGTGATCAACTCACCCGTTGTACGGTTCCATACCCATGGTGCTTCAGCTTGTGCATCGTAGCCGTACTCGAAGCCGTTAATGCCAGTGTTGTTTGCACCTAGCATGAATGACTTAATGCCTTTGTAGTCGATTACGCCATCTTCCCAAACACCTTGTGCAGTGCTGCCTTTCAGTTTACCTGTCGCAGTACCTGTCATTGGGTCATTTGGATCAGTGAGCGTATCTGGTGTTACGCCTTCCCAGCCACGGCCGTACATTGCAGTACCAAGGACTAGCTTGTTCGCAGGAACGCCTTGAGCAAGAAGAAGTTGGATACCGTTATCTGCTGTATACGCAGGGCCTTTGTAAGCTTCGCCGTTTTCATCTACGCCGCTGCCGTCACATTGGCCAGGGCGCATGAACGAACCACAGTAAAGCGCAGTTTGGTGACCAGGAACGTTGTTCCAGCCGCCGTAGAAGTCGTAAGTCATCGCGAAGATGTAGTCCATGTATTGAACGGCATCTGCGTAGTTTACGTCTTCAATTTTGTCGTAGCCGACACCGATTGCTGAAGTTAGCTCGTAAGTACGGCCAGTTTCTGCTTCTAGCTCATCTAGCATTGCGCGCAGTTCACGCATCAATGCAACGTAAGCTGGACCATCGTTTACTGGGTCGCCTTTATCTGCTGCAGCACCGCCGCCACCAGGGAATTCCCAGTCAATATCTACACCATCGTAGAATTTCCAAGTTTTCAGGAATTTCTTAACCGATGCCACGAATGTGTCGCGGTTCGCTTTATTAACGAAATCGTAGAATGGGTCAGACAGTGTCCAGCCACCGATAGATGGGATGATTTTTAGATCAGGGTTACGTTGTTTCAATGCCATTAGCATTGCGTAGTTACCCTTGATAGGCGTGCTGTACTCGTGGCCAGCTTGCGGGAAGCTCTTCTGGTAAGCGGCCCATGGGTCATGGATTACCACTTCGTAATCAGGCACACCGCGACATGCAGTTTGAAGAGCGTTAAAGCTGTTACCACCAACAGACTTAACAGATTCGTTTGGACCACAGATTGGAATAAAGCCGTAAAGGATGTGAGTTAAGTTGTCGGCTGGCATGTTGTCTACGGTGTAGTTACGACCATAGATGCCCCATTCAACAAAGTACGTACCCATCACGACGCTAGGGTCGGTGTTGTATGTTTTGTTGTTTGGATCAACGTTCATCGTTAGTGGCTTCAAGTGAGAGCCATCTGTATCCGCGATGGTGATTTCTGCAGGAGCACTTTTCGAACAGCCTGTAGCATCACACGCTTCAATTTCCATTTGGTACAAGCCGCCTTGGCCGTAATCAAATGTTGCTGTGGTTTGGCCGCCAGTGATAGCGCCTGTTGCGACTTTTACGCCATCAAAATAGATGTTGTAAGTGTCGCCAGGTGTACCGCTCCACTGGTTGAATTTAACGGTGATTTTAGCTTGGTCATGGTATTTCACCATGTCGTAGTAGCCAGATGTGGTTTCCATAGCCAGTTCAATTTTAGAAAATTGAAGGTTATTAGAACCGTACATATCGACACTTGGTGCGGTCGGAGCTGCGACTGCAGCACCTGATAGCGCTAAAGCAACCCCAGCTGCACATAGGTTAAATCGAATCATAACTTCTCTCTCAATCCTTGGATTCATGTTCTTTCGTGAACATAAGCTGCTCTTGCACCAGATAAGATGATCAGATTTACACCACGTGCAAAAGCATCACACTCAGCATTTCAGAGAGTTTTTTTTCGTCAAAAAAAATTAAAACGGTTTTCGAGTCACATGAGAGAACTTAAATAAAACCCACACTCTGTTACACGGAAAATGTAAGACTGAGTCAATAATTTATAAATATTTGGCAGGAATTAAATTAATTGTTTACTCAATTTGGGTGGGTATAAATGCGACGAATATCTTATTTGATTGTTTATTAAGGTTTTATTTCATCGCGTAGAAGTGCCTTAGGACGGTAAAATAGTGGTAAAAAACGTGCTAGTCGCGACTGAAATGTTCACTCAGAGCGGCTCGTCGTTTTGATGCTGCGCCCACTTCTGAACCTTGAACAGTATGCTCAAATCCCTTTCGAATGAATCGCTGATCTGGGATTCGAGGTTCAATTCGGCGTATTTGTGGTGACAGATGAGAGCCAGAAAGTTGATACGCGGTTTCACCTAATCCGGTATTTAAGGTGATGACTTTGCCATCAAACGCAAACTCCGTCGTGATCAAACGATGATTTCGATACACCCCATCGGATGTAAAAATAAGGCGTTCGGTTTGATAAGGTGGAGCACCAATTTCGATCCACTCACCATAGACGTGTTCGGGGTCGATGTAATCTTGGTAGGAGACGTGGAGCTGATAAGCGAAAAAAGCCACCAAACTGCAGACAAAAATAACGAACGCACTTTTGATCATCTTAAGCTGGTGTCGAGCCCAAAATGAAAGTTGCGGTTCTTTATCTTGTTTCCTTTTCCTGCGAGCGGGTATGGCCATGAGTACTCTTATCGTCCTTTTTTAATATGGTGGAAACCTTCCGCACTAAAAACAAACAATCTCGCCGTTGCGACCCAGAAACTATGATCTAATGTCCACTTTTACAATCGGATACACTATTACTGATTGATTTGTCGTTAATGATTGACTCCTTAGTGATTAAGAATGGACTGCAAATTTCGAATTATTCTTTCCTGTTGCGTTAGCCAAATTCTGTGCTGATTAACTGAGTTCTCAATTCGGTAGAATCTCTGTGCTTTAAAGGCTTGAGTCGCAGAAAAAAACAGGGTAAAAAAGAGCGGACTTTTGATAAGGAAACCAATAATGAGTATTAAGGAAAATAGCTATTTTGCAGGCGGTGTAAAGTCACTAGGTTTTAACCAGCACGGACAGGATGTTAGTGTCGGTGTGATGCTTCCGGGCGAGTACACATTTGGTACGCAGGCTCCTGAGCGCATGACAGTCGTTAAAGGTGCTCTCGTGGTGAAACGCGTAGGTGAAGCCGACTGGACAACCTACAGCAGCGGTGAGTCGTTTGATGTTGAAGGTAACTCATCATTTGAGCTGCAAGTGAAAGACGCAACGGCTTACTTGTGCGAATACCTATAATCGGTACAAATGCTGAATTGCTTTAAGCCACCTTCGGGTGGCTTTTTTAGTTGCGTAATTTCCTTGAACTGGCGCACGAGATATCGCTTAGAATTCGGTATCTTGGCGCTATTTATGCGCAACTGTGTATATACTTAGTATAAGTACACCCATCAACCAAGGAGGAAGTGATGGCAGTACAACGTAAGCATTCTGATCTCCCTCCTCGCTACGAAGCGAGCGATTTAACGAATGAACAGCGACACCGCTTTACTGAAGTAGCGAACGCGGCGCACAAAAGACGCAAGTTTTACAAACAGGCGATAGAAAAAAGCTTGGTCGGAAAAATGAAGGAGCGAGCTTTTAAGCCAGTGATTGCACCACAACAAGGAAAACCAAGCCGGGCGCGTCAAGCCTTCTGGTTGATCGTGTTTTTAGCGCTTGGGTTGTGGGCGATGCACTTTTTTGCATAATCGGGCGACTCACAGAGGCTTAGCACGCCTCTGTCATCTCAAGCATTGATTCTTGTTGTTTGCGCAGCTCACCAGCATGAGAACAATGTTCGTAAAACGCGTACTGATTTTTACCCGTGTGTTTCGCGGCATACATCGCTTTGTCTGCGCAGCGGGTAAGCTCTGATAAATCGTTGGCGTCTTGTTTATAGATTGCGGCTCCTACGCTCATCGTCAGCTCATTATAGGTATCGTAGTTTTGATATCCCTTTGGGAACAAATTAACGATGCGATCCAAAATGCCATCTAGGTCTTGTTTACTGCGCACATCGTAAAGCATTAACACGAACTCATCGCCTGCAAAGCGCGCAATGGAGTAGTCATGTTTATCGGTTTTTCGGTCGCTGTTGCGAAGGCTTTTCTTCAATCGAGTTGCAAATGCTTTCAACACTTGGTCGCCAACATCGTGGCCATAGGTGTCGTTGATGTACTTAAAATTGTCGATATCGAGAAAAACCAACGCGGTGACACTGCGTTCGTCTGAGTGGTCAATGTCGTGCAGTTTTGCTCTAGCCCACGTTTCAAAGCTCCAACGATTCGCTAAGCCCGTCAGTTGGTCTAGGTAGGCTAACTCCTCAATCCCTTCTCGGTAAAGGGTTTGAATGTAGCTGACGACTTTTGCGTAGTAGTAGGAGAAGGTATGGCAGACAAAACTGATGGCGATCAAGGTGAACATGAACCGACGCTCGATCATATCGCCAGTGGCAGGTAAGCCGTCTAAAAACGTAATGCCAAAGAAAACCAAAATCATGTAGGTAGCGCTAAAGAGTAAACCGACTTTGAACTCGTTAATCAAAATGATGGTTGCGACGATGGGGTAGAGCCACAATAACTTTCCGGAGGGCGCATCATTAAAAAGAAGCAGTAATAACCCCTCAAACATGATGACGGCGCTGAGCAGTAAATCGGCATATTTGTGATGCCTTTGTACTTTTATGAGATAGCAGATCCCTAAGCAGGCGATGGCACTGAAGGCATGCAAAACGCTTAACCCCCAATGATTTTCGAGCGATTGGACGATAGCGCCGTACACCAATAGTGTGGCGGCAATGCTAGAACACAGAAAAACGATTTTCTTTTTTCTCGTCGAGCGGATATCCGCCATTTCTTCTAGGCGAGCCCCGGCCAATGTCGACATCTTCTATCCCTACTTAAATTGATATGTACGTCTATTCTAGGCGGTATTTTAGCGATAAATAGAATAACAAAATCGCCAAATGTGAACTTAGTCATGTTGCGAGGTGATTGAATCTTGTAAGGAATTTTCTGGGTGTGACGACGCCAAGGGTTTTGTTTATTACGATATCTATCGATATGTTGCCTGCAATATGGTGATGACAGTTACAAAATTACCTTGATGTGTGCACGTTGATAAATACAGATAATGCATAAAAACGGCTGTTGGCGAGTCGATTCTCAATTCGCTGAATGGCATCATTTAACGGCGTTAAGCCACTTATTAACCGCGTACCTATTGAGCTCATTGTTCGTCAGTCGATGATCTCTAAGCTCCGTCAATGAGTCGCGTGGGCTTGAAAAATCATTAGAAATATTTTCCTCAAATGACAGGAATTATTGTTGTCGTTGTGACCAATCTCCGACTAAAATCCGCGCTGAATCTCAGTTTCATCTCAAACGAATCCCGAATTACTTTTTATAGACTGCCTCACAGTTCTCTGCGAGGCAGTTTTAGTTGTTGTAAAGGTTAAAAACATGCCTAAAAGCCAAAACATCAACCAACGAATGTCCATCGTGGCATTAGCTTGGCCGATTCTTGTCGAAATTTTGCTACGGACGGCTTTAGGAACCAGTGACGTGTTCATGCTGAGTGGCTACTCGGACAAGGCCGTATCCGCTGTTGGTGTGATCACGCAGATTACTTTTTTCTTAATCATCGTTTCGACGTTTGTCAGCAGCGGAACGGGGATTTTGATTGCCCAATACAATGGCGCAGGGCGCGAGCAAGAGTCTGTGAATGTCGGTGTAGCAAGTATTGCGCTGTCTGTGATCATCGGTGTGCTATTGAGTGTGATTGCCGTGCTTGGCGCGATATTCCTGCTCCCGTATTACGGTTTGGAGGCACAAGTCGAGCAATACGCACGTGAATATTTACTGATCAGCGGAGCGATGACGTTCAACGTTACGATAGGTATAGTCTTTACGACCATTCTGCGTAGCCATGGCTATTCACGCTCTCCAATGGTGGTGAACTTGATCTCGGGTGTGTTCAACATCATTGGTAACTATATTGCGCTTTACCAGCCATTCGGTTTACCTGTGTATGGTGTGCAAGGTGTAGCAATAGCAACCGTCGTCAGCCAAGTCATCGGTACGTTAATGTTATGGTTTATTCTCGCTCGCAGCAGCATTGAACTACCGATGTCGACCATGAAACAAGTGCCCGCAGAGATTTACAAAAAGATCTTAAAAATCGGCGGTATGAACGCGGGTGAAGTGCTGTCTTACAACGTGGCGCAAATCTGCATTGTGTACTTTGTGGTGCAAATGGGGACGGCATCGTTGGCAGCTTTCACTTATGCACAAAACATTGCCCGTTTCTCGTTTGCTTTCGCGTTGGCAATTGGTCAGGCAGCGCAAATTCAGACTGGTTACTACATCGGTAAAGGTTGGGTGAGCAGCATTTTAAAACGTGTACAAATCTACTTCTTAGTGGGATTTGTGGCATCAACGGCGGCAACCACACTGATTTACCTGTTTAGAGAAGAGATTCTGCGCGTATTTACCGATCAACCAGAAATACTCGCATTGGCAGGTTCGTTAGTCATGGGCTCAATTTTGCTCGAGGCCGGACGTGTGTTTAACCTGATTTTTATCGCGGGGCTCAAAGGCGCGGGTGACATCAAGTTCCCAGTGCAAATGGGTATTTTGAGTATGTGGGGACTAGGCGTGCTTTTCTCTTACATCTTTGGCATCCACTTGGGTTATGGCGTTTTAGGGGCTTGGATGGCAATCGCACTCGATGAATGGGTACGTGGTATCATCATGGCAAGGCGTTGGCGCTCTCAGGTGTGGACCAAGTTTAAGGTGAGCTAACGGTTTTCGGTATCGCGCTTATTCTGTTGTTAGAAACCCAAAAGGCACTGTTAGTCAGTGCCTTTTTGTTATTTAAAATCTGGAAGACGTTAGAATTCGCACTCAGCTTGGAACACCATGCGCTCTTTGCTGTATGGATGATCCAGCTCTAGCATCTCAGCATGCAGGTGTAAGCGATTCGCTTTTTCGCCGTATAAACCATCACCAACCATCGGCATGTTTAACCCCATGTGATGAGCACTGTGTACACGTAGTTGGTGAGTTCGCCCGGTTTTCGGATACATGTATACCTTGCTGCGTCCATCTTTGACTTCAATCAGTTGCCAGTAGGTTTCTGCATGTTTCCCGTGTTCAAAACACACCAGTTGACGTGGGCGGTCGTCGGGGTCACCACGCATTGGCAGTGAAATTTCCCCTTCTGGCGCGTTCAATACGCCTTCGAGTAGTGCCATATAACGTTTTTGTACGCCGCGAGCCATAAACTGTTTTTGCAGACTTTTGTTCGCGCGCTTAGTTAAGGCAAACACCAAAATGCCAGAGGTCGCCATGTCGAGGCGATGAATCACAAACGGCCCTTCCACATCAGGGAACATCGCTTGTAGGCGCGTATAAGCAGAGTCCTTGATAGTTTTACCTGGCACTGAAAGTAAGCCCGAGGGCTTGTTGACGACGACCATAGCTTCGTCTTGGTAGATTATCTCTAGCTCTTTGTCTTCTGCCCAATTCTCCGCCAATGGGTTGGGTTCGACATCCAGCCCTTGCATCATATGGCCTAAAATCGGCTGACATTTGCTGTTGCACGATGGGTAGAATTTTTTGTGTTGGCGAACCTCAGACTTTGGCGACACACCCCACCAAAATTCTGCCAACGCCAGCGGTTTGAATCCGTATTTAAACGCGTATTGGAGCAGTTTTGGCGCAGCACATTCCCCTGCACCTGCTGGTGGTACTGGGTTTGTGGTGTCCGCAAAAATGTCCACCAAGTCGCGTGTTTCGCCATGGCTGTTTAGAAAGCGGTACTGTTTATGCAGTTTGTGCTGTAAAGCGTTGGAGAGTGTTTTGCGCTGCTCTTTCAGATGAGCAAGTTGCTGCTCTAACTCGGCCAAGCGCGCTTCTTTGATTGCAAGCTTTTCATCCCACGCTTGCTTTAAGTATTTGAGAACGTTTTTCTCGGCGACACTTTGCTTACCCAACTCATCCAACAAGATTTTGAGATCATCGGCATTGAGCGTTTGCTCGCCCTGTTGGCGCTGTCGCTTGCGTGCTGCTCGGCCATCAATCATCACTTGGCGCTGTGTTTGCTCCTCTTGCTGATAAGCGGCTCGGTCGGCTTGGATTTGCGCTTTAAGATCCGCTAATTCCGGATTCGCGGCACAGGTTTTGTACTCCGCATTGGCGGCGTTGATGGCATCCGTTTCTGCGCGGAAGAAGCCTTCATCGGTCAGCATGTCGTACACAGGAGGGACAAATCCTGGAATCAAGTTTTGGTCAGCAATTTTGCCAGAAAACGCACTTAAAAAGCCGAGCTCGCCTTGAGGGCTTTCTACCAGCAATACGCCAAACATTTTGCCTCGTCCCGTTTCTTCATTAACCAAACCAAAATCGTGTTCGAAGTCGGTTTGCGCTAATAAGTGCTGTTGCAATTGCTTTGCGGCCATAACGCAAAGAGGATGCGGCGTGTAGTAGAACGGAAACGTAAACTGCGTTGGTATTTCATAGTCAGAAGTATCAGCAGTAAAACGAGTAAAACAATGTTCAGGCGAGTGCATGGTGGGTATCCGCGCGAGTAAAAATTCGAGCGAGGATTGTACCTGTTTGAGTCAGGATTGCCATGTCGGTGTTGGCACTCGCTCTTGGATTAAGAACAAGAGCGAGTGGGGAAGAGCTTATTGCAGTTTTTGTAATGCAAGCTTCCACTGTGCCGGTTTGTCGTAGTAGGTCGAGTGCGGCAAGGTCAAGCACTCGCCATTTACTTCTGCAATCAGGGTTGGATAACCACCAACGTGTAACTGGCGCATCAATTGTCGGCTAGAGCGAATTCTCTCGTTTAGTTCGGCTTCGCTTAACGTCATGTTTTGCTCCCACGCATCGTTTGCTAAACCTAGCGATTCTGCAATGGCTTTGAGCGTCGATGCTTCATTCACTTTTAACCCGAGCTGATAATGCGCGGATTGGATGGTCTTTAGCATGTGCCATGGATTCAGCCCCATTTTCTCCGCACTCAAGATCGCTTGTGTTGGTAGATAAGAATCAAGAACAAACGCATCTTCGCTTTTCACGCGTTGTAGATATGCTTCACCAAACGTTGCTCCGGTTTCGGTTGCGATACGAGCGTCACTGTTGATGATGTGCTGACGAAATTCAGGCTCAATCGCGCGTTTCTCAATCATACCGCCGGGATGAAGCTCTACCTTGAATTGAGAGGTGTCCATCAAGGCTTCGATGAGTGGTGATGCCCCGTAGCACCAACCACACATGGGATCGAAGAAGTAATGCACGGTTACCATGACATTTCACCAGTATGCACTTTCGCACCGATTTCTAGCGCGATTGGCAATTGAGCTTCTGGGTATTTCGCTGACATGGTGTCAATGAGTTGAGCGCTGTTATTGCTGTGTTTTTTCGCTTGCTGAAAATCCTGCAAGTATTGTTGCGAGTAGCGAATGGTGTCTGCGTTCAGCTTTGTGCCTGCTTTCATGTGACCAGGAATGACCACTTGAGGTTTAAGCGCAAGCATCTCGCTAAGCTGCTGCTCCCAAGCATTGATGGCGGTTTGGTCAGCGGCATCAGCCATCCACAAATGTACGTTTGAGTACACGGCTACGTTACCTAGAATCGCTTTGTTATCTGGAATCCATAGGTAAGGGCGGTGTGCTGATGTGCCATGATTACCACGAATTTCAATCTTATGACCTTCTAGCTCCAATGATGCTTTATCGTACGCGACAGGGATCACTGGTTTTACCGGTGCGTTTGCGCCAAGCTTTGGTCCCCAGTACGCCAGCTTTCCAGCCAATTTCTCTTTAATAATTTTTTGAACCGCAGGCGTTGCGATGATCTGCGCATCAGGGAACTGTTGGTGTAGGGTCTCTGCGCCAAAATAGTAGTCTGGGTCCGCTTGGCTGATAAAAATGGTTTTAAGCGTTTTGCCTGAGTCCAACACTTTAGCGGCAATGCGCATCGCGTCAGCTTTGGTGAAGCCAGTGTCGATGACCATGGCGTCAGTCTCACCGTATACCAAGGTTGAGTTGACGTGGAAGCTGTTACCGTCGGCGTTGTAAACCTCAAGAGTAAGGGGAGAGTGGTTTGCCGCTAGGACAGGGCTTGCCATTAAAACGGATGCAGCAATCAAAGTGAATTTTTTCATAATAAGCTCCTAAAGAATTTGGGGCCAAGCGACGATGGCTTGGGAACGGGAGCTATATTAGAAAATTGATACGCTCGGAAAAATACACAATAATGTGCATCACTATTTCTTATTTCGAGCAAATGTATGGACAGAGTAACGGCAGCAAAAGTGTTTGTGGATGTGGTGTATTCTGGCAGTTTTACCGCGACCGCAGAGCGGTTAGACATGTCTCGGCCAATGGTGACTCGTTATGTAGAGGCTATGGAGAACTGGCTACAAACTCGTTTGTTGCACCGCACTACGCGCAAGGTGTCACTCACCACCGCAGGGGAGCGCAGCTTGCCTCAGATTGAGCGCTGGTTAAAACAGGCCGATACGTTGACGTCGAACATTGCCGTTGATGGTGAGCTGTCCGGAAAAATCCGTCTCGCGTCTAGCACTTCATTTGGATTCTCACAGTTGATCCCAGCAGTAAACAGTTTTATGCAAAAGCACCCCAAAGTGCATATCGACATAGATCTGCAAGACTCAGTGAGTGATCTAACCGAGCAACGTATCGATCTGGCAATCCGAATTGCGTCAGATCCCGATCCTTCTTTGATTGGTAAGCCGATTGCGGTGTGTGAATCGGTGTTGGTGGCATCGCCGCAATACTTGCAAACTCACCACGCGATCACGCATCCGCGAGATTTATCTTCACACGACTGTTTGGGTTACAAAAACTTTGAGCGTCACGTGTGGCATTTGTCTCAGGGCGACCAGTTCGAATCGGTGGGAATTGAGTGTCGCCTAACCAGCAATGAGGCCACGACGTTATTGCATGGCGCGTTACAAGGCATGGGTATTTCGATGCTGCCAACCTATTTGAGCAATATCTATCTGCAATCGGGTCAGCTTGAGTCGGTGTTGCCGAATTGGAAGCCAAATGATCTCAACATTTACGCGCTGTATTCATCACGTAAACACTTGTCTCCTGCGGTGAGAGCCTTCATCGATCACAGTGAAGATTACTTTAAACTGCACCCTTGGTAATCGCGAAAGGCGTCGTCATCCCGACTTGAGATTCATACAAGATCCTGTACCTTACATGGATATATTTTCGCAGCGTCATTTAGAGTTTTAGTTAATGTCACAAGTTCGCATCAAATTTATTGCTTCCGATATGGATGGCACTTTGCTTGACCAATACGGTCGTTTGGATCCAGAGTTTTTCGACCTGTTTTTGCAACTGGAAGAGCAAGGCATTTTGTTCTCCGCTGCGTCTGGTCGTCAGTATTACAGTCTGCGAGACACGTTCGCGCCAATCAAAGATCGAGTGTTGTATGTGGCCGAAAACGGCACCTTGGTGATGTACCAAGACAAAGAGCTCTACAGTTGCACCATTCCTAAAGCGGAAGTGGCGGAGATTGTGAAAGCGGCTCGTGAAATTGACGGAGCGAACATCGTATTGTGTGGCAAGCGCTCTGCGTACATCGAAACGCATGATCAGCAATCACTGGAAGAGTTTCAAAAGTACTACCATCGCTGTGAAACGGTGACGGATTTGCTTGAAGTCGAAGACGAGTTCATCAAGGTAGCGATTTGTCACTTTGACGGTTCGGAAGAGCTCCTGTTCCCGACTATGAACGCGAAGTTTGGCGCAACGCATAAAGTTGTAGTGAGCGCAAAAATTTGGCTGGATGTGATGAATGCCGAGGCGTCTAAAGGCGCGGCCATTAAGCATCTTCAAGAGACGATGAATTTTACTCCGGCCGAAACCATGACGTTTGGTGATTACCTCAACGACCTCGAAATGCTGCAAGTCAGTGAGCATTCGTACGCGGTTGCCAATGCGCATGAAGAGATTAAGAAAATCGCTCGTTATTCTGCGCCAAGCAACCAAGAGGCTGGAGTACTCAAAGTGATTAAAGAGAAAGTGTTAGCGAAGTAACGCCCTCCTTTCGATGTTACTTTCTTCTTAACGTAAAAAGCCCCGCAGTACATGCGGGGCTTTGTTTTTTTTGTGTGTGATGGGAGGGGGTAGTAATGTTCCCGTTTTTTAGCGCACGTAGTTGGCAGTTGCGCTGACTAAAAAGTGCTGCAACTTTCCATCCGATTTTGGTACCCACAAGTCGTTGTGGTATTGGTAGATACGGCCATTGACGGTCACAGACAAGGTGTTATCACCCGTTTGTTCCATACGAATAAACTGATCCGAAGTGACCAAAAACGGCTCTTGCTCTTCAATGCCCTGACCTGTTGCCAATACGAAGTAACCGAATCGGTTACCAGCATCTGGATCGGTTGAGTAGATTCGATGGCCAACGAGGCTATAGTCGTCGTTGAGTGCCTGCTCAAGCGTTTTTTGCCCGATGGTTTCGTGCGATGGGATAAATACCCAAGCCAACACACCTGCCGCAATGACTGCCAGTAGAAGCAGTACTTGCATGAACTTTCTCATCATAAATACCGTTTAACGTTGAAATTTCATTTTGTACATGCGCTTATCCGCTATGCTGATAAGAAAGTCAACATTATCGCTGTCACTTGGGTAGTGCGCGACGCCAATACTGGTCGACAGTGACGATACGTTGTTCGCGTTTAGAACCGGAGTATCAAACACGGAATGGATGTGTTTTTTCGCCTCCTCTGCATCGACGTCTGAGGACTCAATCACGACAGCAAACTCGTCTCCACCCATCCGATAGGTACTGAAGCTATCAATATTCATGTCTTTCAATCGCTTGGCAATTTCGCACAACACCGTATCACCAGCTTGGTGGCCGTACGTGTCATTCACGTTTTTGAACCCGTTTAGATCCAACAGACACAAAGAAAAAGCCGTTCGGTTGCGGGTGTTATTTCTCAACGTGACAAACAGAGCATTTCGGTTGCCAAGGCCAGTAAGGGGGTCACTCAACGCCAGCTTACGATGGAAGTGCGATTCTCTGTAGAAGAAGTAAGTCAGCGACAAAGTCGACAAGACGAAAGTGGCAAACAGCATGTATTGTGCTTTCATCAATCGTTGGCTTTCATCTTTTTGTGTCTCGTACACTTGGCTGGTTAAGCGAAAGTTCTGGTTCACAAACTCCACCAAGTTTAAATACAGCGTTTGAGTGGCGCGATAAAACTGAGCTGCCGCTTGGCTGTCGCCGGTTTTGGCTTCCACCAACAGTGGTTCTAACTCTTTAAACTCATTAAACAGTTGCAAAAAATATTGTTGAATGTGATTGCGAGAAAAAAAGGTGTAGACGTCTTTACTATTTATTAATAAATCAAAACGGCTCCAAGCAAGCTCATACTGAAGTTCTGCACCTTCTATTTTTAAAACATTTTCGTCCAGTCGACGTGCTTCACTGACGAGCTCAGAAAGTTCTTTCGATAACTGGAATAAAAACCATGTCGCTTGTTTTTGCTCATCAGTAAAACTTTGCGCTAAGACCCGAGTTTGTTGGAGCAATATGACATTTGCGAGCAATAAAGAAGTGGCAAAAACCAAAAGGAGCATTTTGCTGGTCGTCGAATAATTTTTTTGTTTAATTGGGTAAGCTTCTGATAACTTCATTATTTTTGTTTTATTTTCATCTCATTAACTTGCCACACCATTTGGGCATGATATTCATTGTGATCCAATTCAGGATATTGACTGAGAGGGTATATCACCCAGTAAGG
Source organism: Vibrio sp. YQ_11 (assembly GCF_043103065.1). Classification (NCBI taxonomy): domain Bacteria; kingdom Pseudomonadati; phylum Pseudomonadota; class Gammaproteobacteria; order Vibrionales; family Vibrionaceae; genus Vibrio; species Vibrio sp. YQ_11. The sequence goes on from NZ_JBICJM010000005.1 coordinate 383,475, forward strand.
GCCTTTATTTCTCACTTTGATGTAATGATGATCTTGCTGGTACGCCAAAATTGGCTGATAACGAACAATATCTTTGCGAGATAAGGTGGAGTGATAGTTGTTTAAACTGCCGATATCGACTTGCTCTGGGATGCTTCCATAAACATGAGTCAGCAGCGTGCTGAGCTTTACACCAAGAAACTCTGAAGATTGTTGAATCCAAGGTAAATCAGTGGTGTAGCTGGTGGTTGGGAGAGATTGAAGCTCTTCCAGTTTAAGTGTGACGCTAGGTTGCTGAGGACTACTAAAAGTAATGGAATTGGCAGAAAGGAATGGTGCGAACAGCAGCAAACTGAGTGATACAATTTTTTTCATCATACGCCCTTTTGTTTTTTATTCTTTTTACCGAGCTAGAACAAAAAGTTGCTAGCGGTAAATTATTTATGATTTTAATGACAAAGCCAACCGTATGAGATTTTATAATATGTTATGTTTGAAAAGTAACTGTAGGTTTACTTCACGTCAAGGTTCTTTAGTGACTTCTTAATTAAAAGGTCATTAAAAAGAAATTATTATCGAGTTATATGACGATTTAACGTCATTTAGCCGAATTTCAATGAAAATCCATACCATTCTCACCTAATGAACTCTCGCTCAGAACTAAGATTGAATTTAAGATTTAAATAATGAGCTCAACATGTTTGGTGTGCGTTGAATTTTATTGGAATAATTGCACTTATTTATTAAATACGTCATACAATAAAGCCACCTAATTTGGTGGCTTTATTTTTATATATCATCAAGTTATTTTCATTGTTATTTACGCAAATAAATGTTTTGCGTGAAAGTTTAAATGATTGTCTACAAAGCTCGATATAAAGTAATAACTATGGTCGTAGCCAGATTGCATTCTCAGATTCAATTCTGAACCGTGTTGTTTTGCTGCGGCTAACAAGACTTCCGGTTTGAGTTGCTCACTCAAGAAACCGTCCGCATCGCCTTGATCAACCAAAATTGGTAAGGGTGATTTTTCTTTCTTCAAAAGCTCACTTGCATCGTATTGCTTCCAACATTCGATATCAGTGCCCAAGTATGCGGTGAATGCTTTTTGTCCCCACGGACACTGCATTGGGTTGCTTATTGGGCTAAATGCTGAAATCGAGCGGTATAGTGTCGGATTCTTAAGGCCAATGGTGAGCGCACCGTGTCCGCCCATGCTGTGGCCAGAGATTGATTTCACATCCGATACTGGGAAGTTGGCTCCGATGATGGCTGGCAGCTCTTGCGTGACGTAGTCGTACATATGGTAATGCAGTGACCACGGTGCTTGAGTGGCGTTGAGATAAAAGCCTGCGCCTTGGCCCAAGTCGTAACTTGCATCATCGGCAACGCCTTCACCACGCGGGCTGGTGTCCGGAGCAATGATGGCAATCCCAAGTTCTGCCGCCATACGAAATGCGCCGGCTTTCTGCATAAAGTTTTCATCGGTGCAGGTTAAGCCCGACAACCAGTACAAAGCGGGTACTGGGTTGGATTTGGTTGCATTCGGCGGTAAGAAAATCGCAAAACGCATGGTGCAGTTCAACGCTTTAGAATCGTGCGTATATTGTTTGTGCCAACCGCCAAACACTTTGGTTTGGCTTACATTTTCAATGGTCATGGATAAACTCTCTAACAACAGAATGAATTCAGGCTCCCCCTACGGAGAGCCTGAGTCAGCATTACTTATCCATATGGATAACGGTACGGATGCTCTTACCTTCGTGCATCAGATCAAATGCTTTGTTTACGTCTTCCAAGCCCATCGTGTGAGTAATGAACTCTTGTAAGCCAAACTCACCTGCCATGTAACGGTTTACGATTTCTGGAAGCTCAGAGCGACCTTTCACGCCGCCGAACGCACTGCCGCGCCATACACGACCCGTAACCAGCTGGAATGGACGAGTTGAGATCTCTTGACCCGCACCCGCAACACCGATGATCACCGACTCACCCCAACCTTTGTGACAGCACTCAAGCGCTTGACGCATTACGTTTACGTTACCGATACATTCGAATGAGTAATCCACACCGCCATCCGTCATTTCAACAATCACTTCTTGAATTGGTTTGTCGAATTTTTGTGGGTTGATGACGTCTGTAGCACCAAGTTGTTTCGCTAGGTCGAATTTGCTTTCGTTGATGTCGATACCGATGATGCGGCTTGCTCCTGCCATGCGCGCACCGATGATCGCTGAAAGACCGATGCCGCCCAGACCAAAGATCGCAACCGTGTCGCCTTTTTCAACTTTTGCAGTGTTCAGAACCGCGCCCATACCAGTCGTTACGCCACAACCTAGTAGACACACTTCTTCAAGAGGCGCTTGCTTGTTCACTTTGGCTAATGAAATTTCAGGCAGCACTGTGTACTCAGAGAAAGTAGAACAACCCATGTAGTGGAAGATGGTTTCACCGTTGATAGAAAAACGGCTTGTACCATCTGGCATCAGACCTTTACCTTGTGTTTCACGAACGGCCTGACAAAGGTTGGTTTTGCCCGACTTACAGAACTTACACTCGCCACATTCTGCGGTGTAAAGAGGAATCACGTGGTCGCCAACCTCAACGCTGGTAACGCCTTCGCCAACCATTTCAACAATACCGCCGCCTTCGTGACCAAGAATCGAAGGGAAGATGCCTTCTGGATCGTCGCCTGACAGAGTGAACGCATCAGTATGACAAACACCTGTCGCGACGATGCGCACTAGCACTTCACCCGCTTTAGGAAGCTGTACATCCACCTCTTCCATTTTCAGTGGCTCGCCAGCCGCCCACGCAACCATTGCCTTGGATTTGATGTGAGTTTGACCAGGTTTGATTTCAAGAGTCATTGGATTTTCCTTTATATTCTCAGTATATGGAGTGACGTAATAAGCGTAGTTAAGGTTTGCTTCCTGCGCTGCGTCGTTTTGTTGGTGTCCATTCTAGGTGTTTCAATAAAAATGATAATCCGTCCATTTTGAAAATGATTTTTACATATACGTAATAATGTTAAAGTGAGTGGACAACAAGAGTGTGATGCCTCCTCAAAACAGAAGGGAAAACGGAAAAGGCGATTGACCTGAGGTTAGGTAGAGGGACTAGAGTAGAAAACAATCAACCCATCAGATAAGTAAGAGTGATTATGAATAAGACGGATCTGAACGCCTATTTAACCAAGCTCGGTTTGCCGAGTGAGTTACCCGCCGATTTGGAGTCATTGCACAAGATTCACGTAGCGCAGCACCGTTGCCTGCCGTTTGAGAACTTTGATATTTCGTTGCAGCGTGGCATCTCTGTTGAGATTGAAGACATCATTCAAAAAACCGTGTATCACTCCCGTGGTGGCTACTGCTTTGAACTGAATGGCTTAATGCTCGATGTGCTCAAGACCCTCGGGTTTGAAGCGCGCAGCTTACTTGGGCGTGTTCACGTGATGGGGACGCCGACAGGTCGCAGCCATCAAATCACGTTGGTGACGCTGGATGAACAAGCATGGATTGTCGATGTAGGCTTTGGCTCCAATACGCCGCGCGCGCCATTGCCGTTTATCCTCAACCAAGTGATTCAGACGGATTTACAAACCTTCCGCTTTGTTGAAGATGCCCAGTTTGGTTACTTCCTTCAAGTGCTGTCAACGGACGGAACGGACACGTGGAATAACCTTTATAGCTTCGATTTAGAGTTTGTGTTTGCGGGTGATATCGCGTGTGGCAACTTTTTTACCTCCACTTCTCCTCACTCGCGTTTTACCAGCGCAAGAGTCGCGGCGAAAGCAACAGAAAGTGGGTTGGTGACATTGCTTAACTACACACTCAAATACACCAGCGAAGGTGAGCAGACAGAATTGGAGTTAGAGCCAGGCCAAGCCTATCTGGATGCATTGAAAGAATACTTCGGCATTGAGCTTGATGCGCAGTACGGCGATCTTCGTCCGTTGCCTGACGCCTAAAATTCTCACGTTTTCAAAGCGTAGCGCGACGAGAACATTTTCATCACTATTTGTCTAAAAGAGGTCGACAGGAATACAGCATGGCGAATTGGGAAGGGGTCAGCGAATTTGTTGCAGTGGCGGAAACCAACAGTTTTACCGGAGCAGCAGCTAAGCTGAAAACATCGGTGGCACAAATCAGTCGTCGGGTATCGGCACTTGAAGAACGACTTGCGGTGAAATTGCTGCATCGCACGACGCGAAAAGTCTCCCTGTCCGAAGCCGGACAACTCTATTACCAGCAGTGTAAACATTTGGTGGAAGGGTTAGAACTGGCCGAGCTTGCCGTCACGCAAATGCAGACCGAACCGCGCGGTTTACTGCGCGTGACGGCTCCTGTGACGTATGGGGAAATGAACCTCGCGCCGCTTTTGCATCAGTTTTTGGAAAAGTACCCGCGTGTGGATCTTGATTTAGTGCTGACCAACCAAAAGCTGGATTTGATTGAGCAAGGTGTGGACGTAGCGATTCGTCTTGGCCGCTTGCAAGATTCCAGCATGATCGCCAAGCGTCTTTCCTCACGTCAAACCTACGTGTGTGCCAGTCCGATGTACTTGGAGCGTTTTGGTGAGCCACATACGTTGTCGGAATTGGGACGGCATCAGTGCTTGGTTGGCTCGGTCGACTATTGGCACTTTAAGGAAAATAAACGCGATAAATCTTTACGTGTGTCGGGACGGATAAAATGCAACAGCGGTTTTGCTTTGGTGGACGCAGCGAAACGCGGGCTTGGTTTAGTGCAGCTGCCGGATTACTACGTTCAAGAAGCGTTAGACAGTGGTGAGTTAGTCGAAGTACTGACCGATTACCGCGACGATCGCGAAGGCATTTGGGCGCTGTATCCGCAAAGTCGCAATTTGTCGCCAAAAGTTAGGTTGTTGATCGACTTTTTGGCGCAAGAGCTTGTTGATTAGCGGCTTAAAGTGCCTCACTACAAGGTATGTTGCTAAAACGCCCGGTGATGCCGGGCGTTTTTATTGGGATGAGAGCTGGAATCGAAAAGACATGAATCACTATTGATTGGATTCCGCGTCTTCACGTTTAATCACTTTGTGCCCATCTTCCGACACGCCTTGCTTCCAATAGCTGCTGATGTAGATATTCTCGCGATCGACTTCTTTCTCATTGCGGAAATATTGGCGCAGCGCACGCATTGAATCGAACTCACACGCACACCATATCGAAGCGTTACCATCTAACCACTCGAGTTCGCGAACACTATCAGCCAAGGTTTGCCCTTCGGTTAGCCAAATCAACTCCATGCCTGCTGGCGCGTGTAGGGGTTGGATGTCGGCTGGAGACATCACGCTGATCACGGCGTAGCCTTTGGCCTCTTCTGGCAACGTACGAATTTTCGCAGAAAGCGCTGGAAGTGCCGTCATATCGGCAGCCATAAAGAACCAGTCAGCCTCGGTATTCAAATTAGAGATACTGCCTGGACCTACGATATTAATCGTATCGCCTTTTTGTGCGGCCATCGCCCAACGCGCGGCAAAACCACACTGTAAATCTTGTGTTGTATGGCGTACAAAATCGACTTCGATGGTGTGTATTTCCGGATGGAAACGACGAATAGTATAGGTTCGCATTAATGGTCGGTTATCGTCGCTTAGCGTGCTCAAATCGGTACCGCCCATCTCATTGAACAATAGCTTGATGTAGCTACCTTCGCAGTCGCGTGGAAACTGGCTTAGCGCTTCACCTTGCAAAGTAATACGCTGCATATTTGGGGTAATTGTCTCTGTATCTGTGACAACAATCGTTTTAGGTTGAGGCTTCTTCTTCATTTTTGACTCTACTCGATAATCATTCTCTTTCTCATTTAAGATTATCAAGATCTCTCATAAGAGGGTAGTGTCTTTATATAAATTTACACTGTGAATTGAGCTGGATTATTGGAGTATTGCAGTAGTACTGGGGACTGGGTCGAGCAAGATACGTAGAAAAAATAAGAAAGGGCACGCCAACATGCCCTTTCGAACTTAACGAAGTAAAGGCTTACTGAGTCTGCTCAAGTAAATGTGTTTTTAGGAATCTATCCATCGCTTGGTAACCATCAAGACGGTTCTCTAAAGAGCGGAATCCGTGCCCCTCATTTTCCTTCACGATGTATTCGACCTCGACGCCTCGTTCGCGCAGTGCATCAACGATTTGGTCTGACTCGCTCTTCACCACGCGTGGATCTTGTGCACCTTGTAGGACCAATAAGGGTGCCTTAATTTGGTCGACATGGAACACTGGTGAGTAGGCTTTCATCATTTTCGCGTCTTCAGGATCATTCGGATTGCCTACTTGCTCGTGTAACATTGCAAGGAATGGTGCCCAATAAGGTGGAATGGAGTCCATAAAGGTAAATAAGTTAGATACGCCAACGTAGTCGATTCCGCACTTATATAAATCCGGAGTGAATGTCACCCCCGCCAGAGTTGCGTAGCCGCCATAAGAGGCACCATAAATACATACGTTGCCATCTTGTGCGTAACCTTGTTCGGTAGCCCATTTGACACCGTCGGTAATGTCATCCTGCATGGATTGTCCCCATTGCTTGAACGACTTCTCCCAAAACTCGCGACCATAACCAGTTGATCCCCTGAAGTTCATTTGCAGCACCGCGATACCGCGGTTAGCGAATAATTGTACCTCAGGCTGAAATCCCCAGTGATCACGAGCCCATGGACCGCCGTGTGGGAGCACAAGCAAAGGCAGATCTTTGGCTTCTCGACCCTTCGGCAGCGTTAGGTACCCATGAATGGTTTCTCCATCGCGAGCGGTGTATTGGATAGGCGTCATCTTCGCCATATGTTCTGGCTTATGCCATGGAGCGTTTTCTGCCAATTTCTCCAATTTGTCTGCTTTACGATCGTAGAAGTAGTAATTTGGTCGATCGACATCGCTGTAGGTGACGACAATCATTTTACTTTCATCTCGCGTCGCACTGGTTACAGAAATTTCTACATTTGGCAGTTTCTCTGAGAGGCGCTCGAAGGTTTGTTGGTAGGAATCATCTAAGAAGTGATAGTGGTTTTTATCTGTCACGTAAGAGACTGAAACCAGCTTATTAAGCGCTTCAGAGTAGTGAGCGCTATTCACGTCAACTTCTGGGTGAGAGAAGATTTCTCGTATTTCTTTATTGGCTTTTACATCGTATTCAACGATGGCTGATTTATCACGCGTAATTCGTGATGCCACATATAAGTTTTTGTTGTCCGGCGTGAATGAAATGGGGCTAAAGCTCTCTTTGAAAGTGAGATTCTTTAGCGGCTTAAATTCATCTTCAACCGTATCGCGATATAAAACGGAGGTATTAACACCATCTGATGTGGTGATGACACGAATGTTGCCATCGTGATCGGTACCCCATGAGCGCACATTGCCCGGGTTTTGCGCAACGAGAGTATTTTCGCCTGTTTTTAGATTATGTCGATAAACATCAAAGACTTGCGGGTTACGCTCGTTACTCGAAATCAAAATGTCATCGGGTTGATTGTCTAGTGTGTCGATAACGTATGCCACAACACCGGATGTCGGTGTGATGGTTTTCTCTTCGCCTGTTTTGACATTAACCGTCACGAGATAAAAGTTCTCATCTCCTCCCGTATCACGAGAGTAAATTACGGTGTCTTCGCCAACCCAGTAGTAGTATGCAATGTCGCGCCCTGTTACGGATGTGACGCGTTTTATCTGATCGGGGTTATCTGTGGGATAAACAAAGACGTTCTTACGGTCTTGCCATGGCTTCATCATTGAGATGTAGTCACCAGCAGGAGAGATTTGATAGCTAGAAACTTCGCTGTTTTTAAAGAAATAATCCACTGGATACTCGGGTGGAATGACTTCAGCATTGGTTGTGGTGGATGTTTGACTGCAACCCGCCAATAATAATCCAAAAGTGGCAGCAAGAAAAAGCTTGCGAGTGTGCATTGTGTAACGCTCCTTGTGTAAAGGACCTTAAGCTCATGAGCTTTTGGCCAGGGTGATAGATTCATCGCAGTTACTGCGAGCAAGCAACGAACATTAAAATAGCTGTGGCTTATGATTAGTGTGCTTTTAATAAATAGCGCATTGCTTCGCTACTATGACCCTGGCATTGTCCAAAAGTGGCGTTAGATTGTGATTATTGATTCAGTATCTACCTGAACTTTGTATTAGATCACGGTTTTACGGCTATTTTGTCTTCTATATCATTGGGATAGTCGACAGCAGTAAAAGCGCTGCCATCCCATAGTTAAACCCTTTTACACGCCTAGATGTGGTCAACCAGCGTTGAAGTTGCATGCCTGTCGCGGTCCAAAATGTTACCGATGGCAAGTTGGCTAAACAGAAGATACCGGCGATAAAAGTCAGTTCAAGCCAAGAACCGCCACTGGTGTATACCGTAATGGCCGTCAACGCCATCGACCAACCCTTCGGGTTCACCCATTGGAATGCCACCGCCCCTAAAAAAGACATTGGGCGAAAATCGTGTTTTGCTTCGGTTTTGCCGCTCGTGGCGATTTTGTACGTCAAGTACAGCAAATAACTCAAGCTCAATACTTTCAAAATGGAGTGAGTAATCGGGTAAGCGTTGAAGAGGCTCATCAAGCCAATGCCCACCAAAATTAACATGGCACCAAAACCGAAGGTAATGCCCAACATGTGTGGAATGGTTCGTTTAAAGCCAACATTTGCCCCTGAGGTCATCAACATAATGTTATTGGGACCCGGCGTAAAAGTGGAGACAAAAGCGAACAACGCCAAAGCGCCCAGTTGATGATATTCCATAGATTGTTCCTTGAATCAGTTCTCGATAAGTTGAGAACAACTATAAGTAGAACTGAGGTCAATATTGTGCTTTTATTTGATGATTAGAAACTAAATAAGCAATGAAACATCATCATGGATAGATTTGACGGAAGAATATTGCAAGTGCTCAAACGAGACGGAAGAATCTCCAATGTGGAGCTGTCGGAACGCGTTGGTTTATCTCCGTCTGCAACCTTACGCCGAGTACAAGATTTAGAGCGTAAAGGCGTGATCAAAGGCTACCGAGCAGTACTGGATAATCAGCAACTTGGCGTGGGTTTTGTTGCTTATGTGTCGATTGGTTTGGCCTCGCACTCTAAGCAGGCGCAGCTGGGTTTCGAAGAGCATGTGCGTTTTGTAAACGAGGTGGTGGAATGTCACAACATCACTGGTGCGAACGAGTATTTGCTGCGTGTGGAAACGCAAGATCTCGCCGCTTATAAAGCGTTTCACGCTGATGTGTTGGGTGAGTGCGAACACGTCAAGTCGATCACAACCATGGTGGTGATGGACACACCAAAAGACGAGCGCTAGCCAAACGAGAGTGAAAGTTTTTGTGGCACACGAATTTGAAGTGACTCGAAAGAGTCAGTCGAGTATGAGAATGGTTCACAACAAATGCTGGAAAGCAGATGGCACTCTTACAATTTCCATATTTATTCTCACCTTCTAAATAATCCCATCCTGCTAGTTTTGCTTAAACCGCTTGTGTTTCAGAGCGGCGAGTCAGCAAAATTAAGGATGAACGATGAAATCACATGTAACACTTCCTCTTTTGAGCTTAAGCGCTGTTGCCGCATTGAGCTCATTTAACGTCAACGCCCATGGCTGGGTAGAGTTTCCAAGTGCTCGTCAAAATACGTGTTATTTAGACGGTGGCTTTTGGACCAACGAGATCCCTAACCAAGCGTGTAAAGCGGCTTTTGAAGAATCTGGCGCGTACCCGTTTGTGCAGCGCAGCGAAATTGCGGCGAACGTACCAAACTACCGCGACATGGCACACGTTCAGGCGGTGGTTCGTGACGGTGAACTGTGTTCTGCCGGCGATGCGGCTAAGAAAGGCTTGAACATTCCTTCTCCAAACTGGCAGCGCACCAATGTTACGCCAGATGCAAACAACCAGATTGAATTGGTGTTTTACGGCAAAGCGCCGCACAATCCATCGTACTGGGAATTCTATCTCACCAAGCCAACTTATGATGACTCAAAGCCTCTTGCTTGGAGTGATTTAGAGCTGATCGACACCGCAGGTGATGTGTATGTTGATGCGGAAAAACGCTACCGTATTCAGGTGACTTTCCCTGCTGATCGTTCCGGCGATGCGGTGCTTTATACTCGTTGGCAGCGCATTGATGTCGCTGGGGAAGGTTTCTACAACTGTAGTGACATTACGTTAAACGGAACGGGCACGACGCCACCGACTGACCCTGTTGATCCAACCGAACCGGGCAACAATCTGACATCTCTAGGCTACTTTGTTCAGCAAGGTTTTGGGCCAGTAGAGTCTGGCGATACGGTGCGTTTCCGTACGTTTAATGCGACGGGGAATGAAATTGTCGATATTTCACTACCAATCAGCACAAACAATACGGCGACTTGGGCGGCAGAAATAGCAGATCAATTTAACGCGCAGCAAACGGGCGATTGGTATGTGGGCATTTGGCATCAAGAGATGAATCACTACATGTTCGATAGTAAGAACGTGAATGCAAACCAAGTATTAGCGCCAAGTGCAGACTTCAGTTATGCGTTGTCACTGATCAAAGCGGATGTACCGTCACCAGTTGAACCAACCAACTTGTGGGACAAGACGGCCGTTTACAACCAAGGTGATGTGGTGACGCACAACGGCAAAGAATGGACTGCCCAGTGGTGGACGTCTGGTGAGGAACCAGGCACTACAGGTCAATGGGGGGTATGGCGTTAAGCCAGTTATTCTGGCCCTGAACAGTAAAACCCTTCTCATGTGAGAAGGGTTTATTTTTTCAGTCTAAAATGACCACTTTGGTCGAGTGGTTGTCTTGAAAATCAGAGCACATATCGTTATTCGCTTGCTCTCCACTCGCTCCAGTTGAGCATCGCGTAGTCTGCCAGTTTGAGCATCGGAATGTCTTCGTGCGTATCACCGTAGGCATAAATAGACGCAAACTCGTCGAGCGAAAACGCCGCCTTAACGCGCGAGACTTTTCTTTCTAAACTGCAATCACCTTGCTGGTAAAAGCCACTCAGTTTTGGCAGTTCTGAGATCAGTTCACTGCACAGCAAGTGGTAACCGTTCGCTTCACACCAAGGTTTGAGATACGCATTGAGTGATGCCGACACCACCGCAATGGTATCGCCTCTGTGTTGATGCCACGCCAATCTTTCCATCGCTTCTGGCCGTAAGTACAGCGGGATCACTTCGTGGGCAAACTGAGCGCCAATTGCTTCAATTTGCTGCGTTTCTTTCCCTGAAAATGCAATAAAACTGCTGAGTGGGCGCATAAGACGAGCGGGTAACACTCCGAGTTTGTACAGCGCATAAAATGGCATGATAGCGACCTTTCCTACTCGTTTGCGCAGACCATAAGCAGAATAGTGGAGGAAAAGGCTAAACATATCCTCTCGGGTGATGGTGCCATCAAAATCAAACAGTGCCAGTGACGGCTTAGTAGTATCGAGCAAATTCAGCGCCTATTTTTGGGTTTAAGATCGTTTTGTGTTTATTGATAAAACACCGCCAACCAGATGGTTTCTTGCGTTGGGTCAGTCCAGCTCACTTTGTGTTTGGTATGAGCGGGAATCGTAACGTGCTCGCCTGCCTCAAGCCGTTGCACGACACCTGATTCAAAAGTCAGCTCTCCAGCTCCTTTAAGAACCAATACCCATTCATGTTCTTCTTGATCGTACCAGCCACTTTCGGGCGAGGTTTGCCCCGTTGAGACAATGCGTTCTATACGCAGGTTTTTGTGGGTCAGCAGGTCTTCGAACACTTCCTCGTCGAGGTTATTCGGTAAGTCTTTAAACAGGTTCATGGCCTTTCCTTAGAGAATGATCAGTCCAAAAGGCGCAAGCAATTGCTCTTGTTGCCAATCACAAATTTTAACACCAAACAGAGAAACGCGGCGAACATCTAGCCCGTCTAGTTCGACATGAGTCAGATCACACTGCTCAACGTTAAAGGTTCCCCATTGTTCTGGCGAGAATTCGCAGCGAGATAAATCCGAGCCTTTGAGAGTTGCCCCTGCGCGGTTCGCACCGTTCCAACGGTTTTCAAAGAGGTCACATTTTTCTAGTAACACTCGCTCGAAGTTACAGTAGGTGAGGTTGCAGCCAGTAATAAAAGCAGAACAGAAAAACATGGTGTTACTGACGCGATTAGCAAAGTTCGCACCTTGGAAGTTTGCCCCTTTGAGATCGCACTTACGCAGCTCCAAGCCCATACAATTTGCGCCGTTAAACAGGCTCATCGCCAACATACAGTTCGTAAAGCTGGCGTCTTTTAAGTTCGCGAAGCGAAAACTACACCCTTCTAGCGCTTTGGATTCGATAAAGCGACAGTCGATGAACTTAGCATCGCGCAGATCGGCATGGTCGAAACTGCACATATAAAAGTGGCAGTTTTTAAAGGTGGCATTCTGAAAATCGTGATGAGAAAAGTTTTCTCGTTCAAAAATGAGATCGGTTTTTAACATGTCTTCTCCTTATCTGCGAGCAGACTAGCACTCCAAGTGACTGATTTTCCAGAAAAATAACTTCTTGTATTTCAGTGTTTTACAAACCCCTCAAATCGAGATTTTAAGGGGAAAAAGAGCGTTTTAAGTGGGTTGTTTTTTGAAAATAGAAGACGTAGAGGAAGAAAAAAGTTTTTGCTGGCTACGAGCCTTAGCGAGAGGATTCGTATTTTTGAGTATGCATGGCTTCTCACACGCACAGTTTGCATTACAGAATTGTATCCGATTTGCATAATTTGTTGATCGGTATGGCGTTTTTCTATACAAAAAACCTATATTTTTCACAAATTGATTTCCATCAAAATAGTAGGGTTTCTATGTGCTAGATTGCGCGCAGCTCAAAAAAAAATATAGATGCCCGTGTGCTTCAAGGCGCTGAGTTTACTTGAAACCTAAGGCCATTCAGCAGGCACACCTTTGGGTACGACATAACGAAGCCCTACAAAAGGAAATAAAAAATGAAAAAAACAATCTGCAGTCTAGCAGTGGTTGCTGCACTCATGTCACCAAGTGTGTTCGCTCATAAACAAGGTGACTTCGTTCTTCGTGTTGGTGCGGCCTCTGTCGTTCCAAATGACAGCAGCGATAAGATTCTTGGTTCTCAAGAAGAATTGAAAGTGGATTCAAATACGCAGCTTGGTTTGACGTTTGGCTACATGTTCACAGATAACATCAGTCTAGAGCTTCTAGCAGCAACACCATTCAGCCACGATATTTCAACAGACTTGTTAGGTCTTGGTGATATCGCGGACACCAAACACCTTCCACCAACGCTTATGGTTCAGTACTACTTTGGCGAGCCACAAAGTAAGTTCCGTCCATACGTTGGTGCAGGTCTCAACTACACTATCTTTTTTGATGAAGGCTTTAACAACAAAGCGAAAAACGTGGGCTTAACTGATCTTAAGCTAGACGATTCATTTGGTTTAGCAGCAAACGTAGGTGTGGACTACATGATCAATGATCAATGGTTCCTTAACGCATCAGCGTGGTATGCAAACATTGAAACAGAAGCAACATACAAATTTGGTGGAGCGAAGCAAAAAACTGACGTCAAAATTAACCCTTGGGTATTTATGATCAGCGGCGGTTACAAGTTCTAAGAAAAGCGGTAGTTACACACATTACACGCGCATTACAATTATTGGCATGACTTTGGGGGCGGTTACGGGGACTGCCCCTTTTTTTATCTGCATTTCCGTGTGTATTAGATTGCACACGATTCAAGCAATAGTTCAAGGTTTAAAACTGGATCTTAACCTTGCAGATCATTTTATTGTTCCAAGATCGAAAAGTCCTACACTGGTCACATAATTGAACAAGTGGACAATATAAATGAGTGGCGACATCGCGAAGCATTCTTCCGCCAGATCTAAGCTGGTAAAAACTCTTTTCTTCACTCTCTGTGTTATCGCATTTGGTGCGATGTATTGGTCTTGGCAGTATTCAGACAGTCACCCAAGTACGGAAGATGCCTATGTTAGGGCAAAAATTTTGTCGGTAGCGCCTCAGGTAAAAGGCCAGGTGGTTTCTGTAGATGTCAAAGACTTCCAATCTGTTAACAAAGGTGACCTACTGCTGAAGATAGATTCACGCCCATATTTGTTGGCAGTGAAGCAAGCAAAAGCGGCATACCAATTGGCGGTCCAGCAACATGACGTTGCCGATAAGCAGGTAACTGAAGCTGTTGCGGGCTTAGATGCGGCGCGCTCTAACCTGACAGAAGCGCAAGTAGAGTACAAACGTACTGATTCTCTGGTGAAACGCAAACTGGCGTCGGACCAAGATTTAGATACGGCGAAAAACAAACTAGCCAATGCCCAAGCGAGCCTAGAGCAAGCGCGCGCGACGGTAGAAAAAGCCATTGCGAACCGTGGTGAAGAAGGCGCAGAGGCTGCGGTCGTTCAACAAGCGGCAGCACAGTTAGCGCAAGCGGAGCTGAACTTGAGTTACACCGACATTACGTCACCAGTGGATGGCATTGCCGGTGAAATCAATACGCACGTAGGCTCGGTCGTTAGCGTGGGTCAAACGCTGTTCCCTGTGATTTTAAAAGACAGCTATTGGGTACGCGCGAACTTTAAAGAAACCGATCTTACTCATATTAAACCTGGCATGCATGCGGATGTGGTGATTGATATGTACCCAGACGTGGTGTGGAAAGCAACGGTAGAACAAATGTCGCCTGCGAGTGGTACATCGTTCTCCTTGATGCCACCAGAAAACGCAACGGGTAACTGGGTTAAAATCAAACAGCGTTTCCCTGTACGTTTGGCATTAGAAGTACCGGCCGATGCGCCGCAACTTCGCGTGGGTGCGAGCTCAGAAGTCACCATTGATTTGCAAAGTAGCGTGCAATGAGTCATCAAATTACGGCAGACAAACGGGGGATTGCCACCGTCGCCGTGATGCTTTCTGCCATCATGGTGTTAATCGATATGACCGTTGCGAACGTGTCGCTATCGCACATGATGGGCGCGTTGGGCGCAACAGCAGACCAAATTACTTGGGTGCTGACGGGTTACAGCATGGCGGAAGCGATCTTCATTCCGATGACCAGTTTCTGGGTGTCGCGCTTTGGTGAACGCAAAGTCATGCTGGTTGCCGTGATCGGTTTTGTGATTGCCAGTGCGCTTTGTGGGCAAGCACAGTCTCTTGAAGAGATGGTGCTATTTCGCATTATTCAAGGCGCTTTCGGCGCGTCGGTGATTCCATTGGCGCAGTCGACATTAGTGCAGATTTATCCGTACGAGCAAAAAGGCAAAGCGATGGCGATTTTCTCCATCGGCATTTTGCTTGGTCCTATTTTGGGCCCAGTCGTGGGTGGGGTGATCACCGACAACATCAACTGGCGCTGGATTTTTTACATCAACTTGCCATTCGGTTTGATCTGTACCTCTTTGATTTATCGCTATATCCACATCGACAACAAATCCAAACCTAACTTTGACTGGTGGATCATCGGTTACATGGCGTTAGGTGTTGGCGCGTTGCAGTTTGTGTTGGATAAAGGTAACGAAGAAGACTGGCTCAACTCACGTATGATCCAGACCGCGATATTACTCGCTGTCATGGGGTCGGTGATGTGGATTTATCGCAGCTGGAAAACCAAAAGCCCAATAGCGCCATTATGGCTGCTTAAAGACCGAAATCTTATGGTCTCGTCGTTGATGATTGCCGTGGTGTCGATGGCGATGTTTGGCCTGACGACTCAACAACCTATGTTGTTGGAAAGCTTACTGGATTATCCGGTCTCAACCACTGGCTTATTAATGGCACCGCGTGGGTTGGCGTCAGCGGCGATGTTGATTTTGGTGATTAAGCTCAATCCGCAATTCGATCCCAGAATCAAAATAGTCTTTGGCTTGAGCTGCATCGGGATTGGTAGTTATTTGATGACGCAATACTCACTGCAGATCGATACATTTTGGATTGTGATGCCGAGTATGATTCAGGGCATGGGGCTTGGTTTAACCTTCTCGACGCTGTCCACCTTGGCGTATTTAACGATTCCGAAAGAGCAATCTGTCGCGGCGGCAAGTATTTACAATCTGTTCCGTACGATTGGTAGTTCGTTTGGTATCTCTATCGCCACCACGTTCCAATATCGTGATAGTCAGCAGCAATGGCATGCGCTGGGAGAGGGTATTAATCCTTATAATCCTAACTTGCATGACTGGGCGGCCAATCAGGGGCTTTCTATTACCGACCCGGTTGCGTTAGACCAATACCAACAGATGTTGCAGCAGCAATCGCAAATGGTCGCGTTTGTGCACACCTTCCAGCTTGTGGGAGTGATGTTCGTGATCATGATGCCGATGCTGGTTTTCATCCGGTCGCGTGAATAACAACAAGTTCAGGTGAACCGTGTAAGAGAACGCCTCTCAAGTTGTGTCAGCTTGAGAGGCATTTTTTATTGGACGGTGTCAGTGAAAGAAGGACGTTTACTCAAACGTCACTTCGTCAAAATGCGGATTGGCTTTGAGCGCGCGCATTGCGACTAATTGTTCAGTCGGGAAGGCGGTGTGCTCTCCATCCATATCTAAAAACAAACACTCTTGTCGCTGCATGTCGTAGCCTGTGTCGAACGCGTTGCCCTGATGAGTTTCACCATTTTTTAGTGTGATCTCGATAGGGAGCTTAAACATACAGGCGATTTCAATAAAATCGTATTGGCTGCAAGTCACCATAGTTTTCTCCTTTCAAACCGACGCAGTATTCAGAAGGTTTGAGAACCGTATCCTTAAATAGAAGACGTTTGATTGAAACTGAATCTTCATCTTACACCTCATTTTGGTCACGAAATAGACATACACGCACGTTTTAATAAACCTACTGTTGAGCGTTCGCAAGCGAGACAAAACTACGATATGTCTGAGACGATACTTAAGCGCACATACCTAACGAGTGAACAAAAGACACAAAAGCCAAGTTCACTGATTCCACCTCAAACCTACCATGCGCAGTTGGCGCATCGTGTTCACCACTCGCCTCAATTTGAAAACGGCCGCGTTAAAAACGAGATGCCAAATGTGCCTAGTCCGCAATCATTCTGGCAGGTGTGTTGGAGTTATCTTGGTGGTAGAACGCCGTTGAGTCCTAACGAGCATCTGCCACATTCCCCAATTCAACCTACGCAGTTTGCGCAGCGAAGTGAATCGATGCGCCTTACTTGGCTGGGCCATTCCACCATGCTGGTGGAGGTCGATGGCATTCGAATTCTGACCGATCCGGTATTTGATTACGCTTCTCCGTTCATCGCAAAAGCGTGGTTTGAACGCAATATTCCCAATACCCATGCCAGAGATTGTTTGCCGATTCCTGAAATTATCGTGATTTCGCACGATCATTACGACCATTTAGAAGCATCGACCATACGTTTCTACGCCGATAAACCCGTGACGTTTTATGTACCCTTAGGGGTTGGCAAGCATCTGATAAAGTGGGGCGTTTGCGCAGACAACATCGTGGAATTCGATTGGTGGGATAGCGTGCACTATGCTGGAATCGAACTGATTTGTACGCCTGCTAACCATAATTCGGGTCGTACTTATTTCGATAAAAACGCGACCCTGTGGGCGTCTTGGGTCATCAAAGGCAAAGAAGAGACGCTCTATTTTAGTGGCGATTCAGCTTACGATTCGCACTTTTCCGAGATAGCACAGCGATGTGGACCAATCGACATTGCTTGTTTGGAAGTGGCTGCCGATGTGAAAGGCCAAGGTTATCCGGTCGAAAACTGGGGGCACATGCAGGCTCATCATACCGTGCAAGCGTTTCACGATTTAAATGCGAAAAAACTGTTGCCAGTACATTGGGCTACATACGAGCTATTTACTCACCGCTGGGACGAACCGATTTTAGATTTGCTTGCCCATTGTCAAAAAGAACATATAACGCTGCTGACGCCAATGCCGGGGGAGAGTTTTTACGTTCATCAAGAACATATAAATAAACAATGGTGGCGAGAAAAAGAAATATGTGAGCCAGATATAATTTTGACTTAATAACATGATCTTACTTCAATAATTATTTTATAAATTAACCTTGTTATTTTCAGAATATAACAAGGTTTTTACTGGTCATTGAAATTCAAAATTTCCATAGATTCACTTTCCAATTGTGATCTCACGCTTTTATAAATCGATTGGTGTCATTTTTTGATACTTTTCATCTGAAAATTTGCGCTCTTATCAGAAAAGTTTTAGTAAAAATCTTTGCCATCTTAATTTTACTCTTCAAAACAATTATACTGACTATTATCTTGATAAGCCCATAGGGCAATGGCCATAACTTGTTCAGGGTGGGTAAAATGCGTCCAGTTAAAGAAAAGTAAAAAATTTTAATGGATAAGATATGTTTTACGCCAACAAGATAGAATGTTGAGACCAAAATCACAAGAGTAGGACTCTCTTGAATTTATCATCATGGATGCTGAATAAATAAAATACAGGCATTGTTAGATGAATAATTCTGCAACGTATTTACTTGCTGCTTTACGAGAAAAAATAAAAGAAAAAGGCATTGGATATTCCGAGCTTTCTATTGGACTTGGAATCCCGCTTTCTACTATAAAAAGGCAGCTTCACAATACGTCTCTTGGTTTAGATAAAATCTTGTTGTACGCCACGCACCTTGATACGGATTTGGTTGAGTTATCCATGCGAGGTAAGCAGCTGCAGCAAGAGAGTGAACAGTTTATCACCGACACCAACAGTGAGATTTTTCATCAATATCCTCACTTATTTGATTTTCTTTATCTTTTGCGTCGACCTGAGTGGTCTTTAGAAGAGATCGCTCGGAGATACCAGCTGAGTGATACTTCCGTTGCGCTCTATTTACGCGCGCTAGAAATGATGGATTACATTGAACTGAAAGGGGATAAACACTATCAATTTAAAGATACAGGCCGCTTTATTTTTGAAGAAGGTTCAAATTTAGACACGCTATTTGCACAGCGCTTTCGTGAAGAAGTGTTTAGCCATGATATTCGGCCTCCAATTTGTGTTGGACGCATTGCGATTACCGAAGAACAAGAAGAAAAACTGGCAAATGAAGTGTACAACAAATTAATTGAGTTTGATGTTCAAAATAAAACCAGTGAAAACAGTCAACGACTAAAAAACGTTTTACTCACTTTTACGCCTGGTAATCAGATATTTTTGGCTGACACAATTCCGAATATTAATGGCGATTTATTAAAAGCCATCACTATCGCTAAAGAAAAATAAAAGAATAATTATTGGAAGCTCGTGCTTATTTAGTGCGAGCCGGGCTTCTGCACACTAAAAACACTCATTTATATAAATGAGAATATAAAAATAACGTAAATAATAGGGAAAAAGTATGTTTAAAAAGAGCACACTTGCCATTCTGATCGGGGCTACTATTTCGCTTGTTGGATGTGGTTCCAATGATAAAACTGAAATCCGTTTACCACAGGCGCCAACTTCAGAATTTACTAACGTGATTGATCGCACTGGTAATCCAACTTACCTGCGTGATTACGACAGTTATTCGAACCTGAAGTACAATGCACTCACGGACAACGGCGCGTGGCATGGCCATTTGCTACCTGAAGATGCGGCGGGTTATGGCGCTTTCGGCGGTATTATGCAAGTGACGCAAGAGTACGCGCATTTTATGTCTGGCCAAACGTTCGACAAGCTCACGTTGACCGACAAAGTGAGTGGCCAAACTTACGATTTATCGAACGCAGAAGCGAAAGTCTATTCCATTCCAGGTGCGTTAGTGCAGGTGTTGGACTTGGACGATATTCACGTGCAAATGGTGCTGCGCTTCGTAACTGATCGCTCTTCGCTGGTGGAAACGCTCATCACTAACAAAACTGATCGTGATATGAACTTGGCGTTGGAGTGGGACGGCGAGTTGGTGAAATACGCGCTGTCGACGCGCAAAGACCAAACCGTGGCGCAGTACTACCCAGATTACAAGCGCCAGATTTCGACCATCGAGAACGGCATTAAAATTAACTTTAGCGAGATGAAAGACAACTGGGCGATCCGTAATGACCGCGATGCCGAGTTCCGCATTACTCGTTCTCTACCGACTAAGACGTTCACCAACGAAACCTCCTTCAGTTCTACCGCGGAGATGAGCCTACCAGCTGAGCAAACATCGGCGGTTTATACGGCGTATTCTAACCTGCACAATGCGAAAGAAGTGCAGTCAGAATCGTTGAAATTGCAAGATGTGTTGGCGAATCCAACTCAATACATGGAAGCGTCGAAAGCGCGTTGGGACGGCTATTTAGCGAATGGTCTTATCAACAAAGAAGCGACAGCAGACCAAGCTCGCGTAGCTGTAAAAGCGATGGAGACCCTAAACGGTAACTGGCGCTCTGCGGCGGGCGACATTGAACAAGCGACAGTCACGCCATCGGTCACTGCGCGTTGGTTCTCTGGTAACTTAACGTGGCCGTGGGATTCGTGGAAACAAGCGTACGCGATGGCGCATTTCAACCCAGATGTTGCGATGGACAACATTCGCACGGTATTCCAAGAGCAAGTTCAAGCTGATGACAAGATCCGTCCGCAAGATAAAGGCTACTTGCTGGATGTGTTGACGTACACCAAACCTGTTAGTCGTGGTGGTGCTGGCTCTGAAAACTGGAACGAACGCAATACGAAACCATCGTTGGCGGCATGGTCTGTGATGGAGGTGTATTACGCTCTCGTGAACCAGTTTGATCGCCCAGAAGACGCGCAAAAATTCATTGATGAAATGTATCCGAAGTTGGTGGCATACCACGATTGGTGGCTATCCAACCGCGACCACAACCAAAATGGTGTGCCTGAATACGGCGCGGCAGTAGACCCAGCACACAACACGGAAGAAGGCGTGATGTACGTTTGGGTAGAAACGCGCGATCCTAACTTCACGACCATTATTCCTGCAGAAGACATCATCGAGCAAAACGGTAATTCTTATAAAGTAAAAGGCATGGCGTCTTACAATAAGATTCTCGATGAAGTGGATTACATGACGATTCACGTCGGCGCACAAGAAGCGGCGGGCTGGGAATCGGGCATGGATAACGCGGCTCGTTTTGGCTTTATCTACAACATCCACAACATGAATTCGCAAGCTGAAGACATCAGCAACCCAGACAGAAATGTGGATCAACTTGGTCGCTACGCGGCAAGTGCGTATGGTTTTGATAACAGCATCAAGCTGGAAGGCGAAGAGTGGGTGTACAGCAATACGTCAGCGGAAAACTTAGCGAAACTCGATCTTGCGAAGAAAGATTGGGAAGTTCGTTTTGCAGAAAACCGCACCAACAATAACGCAGCGGACGGCGAGCTGCTTGGCTTCTCTATGCTGCAAGAATCGGTGGATCAAGCCTCTTACATGTACTCAGACAACAAATACTTAGCGGAAATGGCGAAGTTGGTGTCCGATGGCGTAGAAGGTAAAGACCGCGCGCAAGAATTCCTGAACGGTGCCGAGAAAATCAAAACGTACATTAACCAATGTATGTTTGATGAAAGCACAGGATTCTTCTACGACATTCACTTAAATGTGGCTGAAGATGGCACTACTCCTGCGCCTCTTGCAAATGGCTGTGCGGGTTTGCCTATTGTAGAGCGTGGACGTGGCCCTGAAGGTTGGTCGCCGCTGTTTAATGGTGCAGCAACGCAAGAGCATGCTGATAAAGTGATCGCGGTGATGCGTGATCAAGACGAGTTCAACACGCCAGATAAATTCCAAGGAACGGGTGTGCCTTTGCCGACCGCATCGCAAACCAACCCTGCTTACGGTAAAGATGTGTACTGGCGTGGTCGTGTATGGCTAGACCAAGTGTACTTTGGCTTCCGTGCGATGGAAAACTACGGCTACAAAGAAGAAGCGATTGCAATGGCGAATGAACTGTTTAACAACGCAGAAGGTATGACGGGTGATATGCCAATTCGTGAAAACTACAACCCTGAGACGGGCGCGGTACAAGGTGCGTCGAACTTCTCTTGGTCTGCGGCGCATTTGTACATGATGTACAACGGATTCTTCAAAAACTAGATCGCACACATTAGGCGCTTTGGATGACCCCCCTAGCATTCGTAGCGCTTAACGAACGATAATTCATTGATAAATAAGACAAACCGGACTGTATTGGCAGTCCGGTTTTTTTATGTCTCTTGTCACAAAGATTTTAGTGCTGGGTCAGGGCGTGTTGCCATATCGAAAGCATCTCTTCACTGAACAAGTAAAAGCGCATGTCGAGTGCCGCGTATTCCGGTCTTTGACAAACGGCCATCGCGACTTCTGCTGCTTCTTGAGGTGGGTAACCATACACTCCGCAAGAAATCGCAGGCAGCGCCACACTTTGGCAGTGGTTGGCGAGCGCGAGATCCAGCGAACGTTGATATGCAGATTCCAACACCGCTTTTGGATCGGCGAATTTATCGTAAATCGGGCCAACGGCATGAATGACGTAACGCGCGTTTAAATTGCCAGCCTCAGTAATGCGTGCGTCACCAAACGGGCATCGAATACCGTCGACATCATCAACGGCATAACACGCATTGATAAGCGCAGGCCCTGCTGCGCGATGAATGGCACCATCGACGCCACCTCCGCCAAGCATTCTCGGGTTTGCTGCATTTACGATGGCATCGACATGTGCGGTGGTGATGTCGCCTTGGACTAACGAGATCGCGTTCATTTTTTTGAGCCTTCTACAATGGTGAGAAACAAATGGTCAGTAACACAGTTAAGTGTAGCTTACTCATCAATCACTTGAGGTTTTAACTCGACGACATTTCCTTCCGGATCATGAATATAGAGTGAGCGACCGAACCCCTGTGCGCCGTAGCGCTTCGCAAACTCTTCGGTTTCAATGCCGTTCGAACGCAGATATTCCAGTATTTCATTTTCGGAAAAAGGCGCTAGTTGCAGGCAAAAATGGTCAATATTACGACCATTTTGAACTGGTGGCTTTCCGCCAAGTTGCCCTAACTCGCTGTCTACCGTCACCACATCAATCAATGCGTTACCAGCCCTGAGCTGGGTTAAACCAAGCTCCATTACTTCGCGCTCGACAGGGCAGCCCAAAATATCTCGATAGAAATGCAACATAGCGTCGAGATTGCACGTTCTTAACACGACATGATCAAGGGCTTGGATTGCGATTGGGTTGTTGGTGGGCATGCTTCACTCCTTTTGTGCGGTTATGAGATAAGTATAAAGCGACCTTAAAAGTCGTGAGAGAAATGATCAAATGCAAGGTGGGCTTTTGCTAGATCGAGTGCAGAAACACTGCAACTCAAAGCAAACCAAAAAGGCTAGCTTGTTGCTAACCTTTAGAATATAGAGATTATTACTCGTATTCAGAAGCGTAAGTTTCTTCATAAGTGTGCGAGTAAAGCTCGAACAGGTTGCCGAATGGGTCTTCTAGGTAGACCATTTTCGCAGGCTTGTTATCGTCTTCTGGGTGGTAACGCATGATGTCCATACGAACTTTACCACCCAACGCTTCAGTGCGCTTGATTGCACCTTCAAAGTCGTCCGTCTGCAAACAGAAATGGAAGATTCCGATGCGAGAAAAATCTACTTCATGGCGCGCTTGACGCTCTTTCATTTCAAATAACTCAAGTCCGATGCCATCGCTTGTCACTAGATGCGCAATGTTGAAGCCTTTAAAGCCCTCACCAAAGACCGCAATACACATTCTGCCAATTGCGGTTTCGCGTTCTTCAATCACTTTCGTGTTGCCCATAACGACTTTTAGACCAAGCGCTTGCGTGTAAAACTCAACCGCTTTATCCATATCTCCGACCATAATACCGACATGATTCATTTTCATTTGTTTGCTCCCAACATGTGTACTTAAACGTTGTCTTGTTTCGATGTGGGAGAGTATATGGTGCGGTGTTAATTACATGAAATTATCATAAATTATAAAAATAATAATTTTATGTAATCAATGGAGCAGAGTTCGAGCTAATTGGCTAATGCCTCAACTGCTTGCTGTACCGAGGTGAAGTGAATTTTGATGATGCACCTTTGTGCGAGACTAAACTCATGCGACTGGATGAGTGACGTAACTTCCTCGACGGACAGAGTGCGTTCTTCCGGTTGTAAAACGGTGGTGTTCGAATCGTTGTATTGCAACCCGAACGTGTTGCCATTTGAGTCAATTACGTAATCATCTGGCCCCCAAATTAGCGCTTCGCATTCTGAATCAAGATCGGCATGAGAACGCAAATAGATAAGTTCATCGTCGCCGTCTAGTTTTAGCAAGCATGGCCAGCATACTGCGTGGTCTCTCATAGTTAACTCATTATTCATTGTTATTTAGAAACTTGACCCAGGTTGCTGCAAAAATGCTAACTCTTCAGGAGTGCTTTCTCTACCCAAGATGGCGTTGCGATGTGGGTAACGTCCAAATTGGTCGATGATGGCTTTGTGTTTTAGCTCAAAATCGTAGTTATTTTCAAGCCCTGATGCGCGAAACAATTTCTCAGCTTCGACATGAATGAGGCGAGATTCACTGTGCATAAACGGCATGTACAAAAAGCTTAGCTGCTCAGGCGCTAATTCTTGATCGTGTCCTAACCGAATTGCTTCTTGAGCCAATGCTAATGCGAGCGGGTCTTGCGCAAACGCTTTTGGGGTGTTGCGATACACATTACGTGAAAACTGGTCGAGGACGATGATTTCGGCCAATCGTCCTTGTGCGCTGTCACGCCAATTAAACAGTTCACAACGAGCGGCTTGTTCTAGTACCGAGGCAAATCGTGACGCAATATGTTTGTCCAGTTCTGGGTTGCTTTCAAACCAGTTTTGAGGCGTTAGCTCCTCGAACCAGAACTTGATGATTTGTTGATGCATGGCGCTTCCTTTTGTTGTGCCTTAATAGTAAAAAGCCAGAAGCGTGGCTTCTGGCTCTTGGCGTGTTATCGACCGTAAGTCTCTATGATGTAACGTTCAAAATCGTCACACATTTGTTCGTCAGAGATGGCGTTGCTTGCCAGTTCTTTACTGCCGTCGACGACTTTAATCGTCGCGTTCAGTGAAGCGACTGGTGCTCGTTCTCGCGTTGCAAGTGAGTCGATTTTCTTCTGCTGTACTTCCCACGCTTGCTCTGGCGATAGATTACATACATCTGCCAAGTACTTAGCATTGAACCCCTCGCCAGTCAGGCTGACAATGGTTTCATTGTGCGATAAGTGATTGCCTGCGTGCCAGTAGTGTTTTGCCAACAGTGGGCCAATTTCTGGGTTATCCGTCAGGTAGCCAAACTTCTCAAGGAAGTATGCGCGGGTCTGATACACCGCCATGTGCGCGAGTAGATAACCTTGATACGCACAAGCCGCTTCGTCGGATAGCAAATGTGGAATCGCCATCAGTGGGCGAGGGCTGCATTCCAAACCAAGGATCTGTTTTTCACAATCGCGAGCCAGCTTAGTGATGCGCTCTGGTGTTAACTCATCATCGCTCAGTTGATATAACGCGCGCTCAAAGTAAGATACAACCAAGATGCTACGTTCTTCATAAGCTTTGAATGGCTGACGACTGTTGATCATCGCTTGAATAATCTCATCAGGCACAGAATTCCCTTCATCATCCAGTGCGTACTGTTTTAGCCAATCGGCATCGGTTAACAGGCTGTCACAGTACATCGACTGAGTTTCTGCATAAGCCATTGACGTCGGCGCAAACTCCTGCGAGAAACAAGGCGCGTTCATTTTTACGTTCGCAAAGTGTGCTGCGTGGCCGCCTTCGTGGAACAGCGTGTTTATGCCATCGTAGCCGCTGCCCACTTGATCTGGTTTGGCATTGCTGGTGAAGTTCACCTGCGCTGCGACCCATTCGCCTTGATTGTAGAAAGAAGGGATAGGGCCGTGGCAGAACCCGTTCGGGTACTTACCTTTGCGGTCTAACAAATCAAGCGTTAGCGTCGCGCCAGAGTAATCAATATTCAGACGACCAAACGATTCTACCCAGCGTCTCAGAGATTTTGAGAACGGCACGTATGGGTCAAGGTCACGCATGACGTCACCCGCGAACGAGTAAACAAAGTTGAAGCCTGTTAGCGCGCTTGCGCCTTTCTCTTTCGCCAAGTTTTCTAAGCTGTTTAGGTGCGCATCTCGCGTGCGTTGTTCGAAATCTTCCAAAATCTCGAATAGCTGCTCAGAGCTCATCTTTTCCGTTTTTTGCACGGAGTAATCAAAGAAGGTCGCATAACCCAGTGAGCGAGCGAACTGGTTGCGCAGTTTGATCAGTTCTATAAAGCCGTTTTGCAGTAGCCATTGTTCAAGGTTCAGCAACGCTTGATGAGCCGATTGGCGAACTTCTTCATGATTGCTGGTGCGAATGGTTGAGCTCAATACTGGCAGTGAACCTTCTACTTGTTCGCCGTTTTCATCGGTAAACGTTTGTACGTGGTTCTGTTTTTTCTCGAATAGTTCAGCTTCAAAGGCAATGAGCTGATTTTTCAACGCTTGTGCTTTTTCTCCCTCGATTGCGTGAGATTCAAACATCGCCAGCCAACCAGAAAGGCCCGTAATGGTTTGCTGTTTCTCTTGTGGGTCGGTAATTGAGTCCGCGGCTTCAAGCTGTTGTTTGATGGCAGTAATTTGCTCGGCGTTGCTCAAAAAGCTTGTCCACGCTGTTTGTGCTTGCGTCGAGCCATCATGGTCATCGCTGATCCCCATGTAAGTTTCCCAAAAGAAATCTTCTTTGGTGCGGTGAATCGCGAGGTAACGTTGATTGAGGTCGTTGAGATAATCCGTTGCGGTCATTTTGATCCTTCAAATGGTTTCGTTATGTAGACAGTTGATTATTGCACGCTTGGCCGTGAGAAAGGAGCGACAATCTCATTTGTCGATTTTGCATCGCGTAAACGTGATTTTACCATTTGTTTACATTTTAAATGGTTAGTGGGTTATTTGTTGTGGCGCACCTTACGTTTGGGCGCTGATGGTATACAATTTATAAAATTTCTTGTTGCAGTCGTGCAAAGCGGAAACGAAATGATAAATAAAGCAAAAGTAACGTTGCTGACGCTAGGAGTGGTTTTAGCGGGATGTTCGTCAGTGACGGCTCCTAAAAAGGATGCCATTGAGAGTATTCAGCAAAAATGTGCGGTCATTCTGAGTAGTGATGTCTCTGATGATCACCGTTGGCAGGTGTATAACGAGCTGATGCAAGAATATGCGGTACATGCCATTAAAACTCAGGCTCAACTTGACCGTTTTGAAGCG
Organism: Vibrio sp. YQ_11; assembly: GCF_043103065.1. Lineage (NCBI taxonomy): Bacteria > Pseudomonadati > Pseudomonadota > Gammaproteobacteria > Vibrionales > Vibrionaceae > Vibrio > Vibrio sp. YQ_11. The sequence continues at coordinate 410,684 of NZ_JBICJM010000005.1, forward strand.
TTTGTTCAGCGAGTGCAAAGTGATGATTCAGGTCAGCTGATTACTGAGCTGATTGAAGTCACTGACTGGGGATGCTCAAACGGTAATTATCTTGAAGAGATGGATATGTTCATTCAAGAGGTTCAAAAGTAAAAAACCGAGCGTTAAGGCGCTCGGTTTTTTGTTTTTGTAGCACTCTTTTTTGTAGACTCTAGTGCGCTGGCTCGTCGGGACGTTTACTCTTCTGGGTACTCGCCCATACCCTCAGTTTTGCCTTCTGCTTTCCAGTGCTCATTGGCATCATAAGCTTCATCGCATAAGTCCACGGTGTAGCCCATTTCAGTAATTTCTTTCAAAGTGAGGTTGTCAGCAATTTTGGCAATTTCGCCCGCTTTATTACGCAATTCCATCGTGTTTCCTCCGTTATCGCTTGCTTGCAGCAACGTGACTCCAACGCGTAGTAACAAGGCATCGAAGTCTCTTTGCTTTAAGTATATATCCCTCTGTTCAAAATGACGGATTAAACCCTTTTTTATATGTGGCTAAGGCGTAATGATTTGAGCTACGCCTGCAATTTGCATCGACAGCATCGCGATAGCACGCTATTTGTGATTTATTGAGTGATTCATTTATAAGTTTGGAAAATCGAAATGGTGATTCTCGACCACTCCTTAGCACAGCAAATTGTTGATCGAACCATGTCCATCATTGGTCACAATGTGAATGTGATGAACTCAGCAGGCATCATTATTGGCAGTGGCGATCCAAAACGCGTTGGGCAAGTGCATGACGGCGCGGTATTGGCGTTGAATCACGGCGATTCGCTAGAGCTGAATGAGCAGCAATGTTTGACGTTGCAGGGTGTCAAACCCGGAATCAATATGCTGTTGAAATTGCATGGTGACGTGGTCGGTATTGTTGGTGTGACAGGTGAGCCGGAGAAAATCCGAGATTTTGCCAAACTGGTCAAAATGACCGCTGAATTGACAATCGAGCAAGCTGCGCTGGTGGAAAAATTTCAGTGGGACAGACGTCATCGCGAAGAGTTTATTCTGGCTTGGATCAATGGCAAATTGACCGATGAAGAGCTGAAAGATTGGGCGATGCGTCTTTCTATCGATGTTACTCAACCACGGGTGGCAACGGTGATTGAAGTCTCGACGCCGTCCGCCTCAAAAAGCATGAAGAGTGTGCGCAATATTGTTGAGCTGCTTGAATACCCAGAGCGTAACAACCTAGTTGCGATTGTCTCAGTGAAAGAAATTGTGGTGCTGAAACCGTGTCATTCCGCCAAGCAGTTGGATAGCCAAATCGAAAGTGAACGCATTGATAAGTTGATGTCGCGTTTAAGCGATCACGATTCACATACGTTTCACATTGCGCTAGGGCAGCTGTTTAATGAACCTAAAGATGTCGCGTTGTCATACCAAAGCGCGAAGCAGGTATTAGCCATTGGCAAGCAGTTCTACCCAGAGAAACGTAAGTACCTGTTCGATGAACTTCGTTTGCCTGTGCTGTTAGCGCCGTTGGCGGATATTTGGCAAGGTGAACAAATTATTGATGGCGTGAAACGGTTGAAAGAGAAAGACAAATCTGGGCAATTACTGAAAACCCTAGATGCATTGTTTGAATGCAATGGCAATGTGACAGAATGCTCTAAAATGCTGTTTATTCACCGGAACACTCTGCGTTATCGGCTAGAAAAAATCACCGAGATAACAGGGCTGCCAACCACCAATTTTGTGGGGTTAGCGGAGCTTTATATTGCGACTCGGCTCTCAAAAATGGCGTGATATTGTGCATTTGCACAATACGCGTCATTTTTTGACCACATCATTTGTCACTCCGCCTAAAGGAATTCGAAAGCAAACGATTAATAATTCATGCGTCCCTACATGTTGAGTGAGCCAACACGGACTCGCTCAGCAAAATAAGAATAAATGGAGTTATCATGAACCTTATATTAATCCTGCTCGGGGTGATCGCATTTATTGTGCTCACGACCACCAAATTCAAATTACATCCCTTTTTAGCGCTGATCATCGCGGCGTTCCTTGCGGCATTTGCTTACGGCTTACCGGCAGATAGCATTGCCAAAACCATTGCTTCTGGCTTTGGCGGCATCCTTGGTTACATTGGTTTGGTTATCGTTTTAGGTACCATCATCGGTGTTATTTTGGAGAAAAGCGGTGCGGCGATCACCATGGCCGATACGGTTATTAAAGTGTTGGGTGAGCGTTTCCCAACATTGACCATGAGTATCATCGGTTACATCGTTTCTGTTCCGGTATTTTGTGATTCAGGCTTTGTCATTCTGAACTCGCTCAAAGAATCACTCGCGAAGCGTTTAAAAACCTCAAGCGTTGCGATGAGCGTGGCGTTGGCTACTGGCCTATACGCGACGCACACGTTTGTGCCGCCAACTCCTGGCCCGATTGCCGCTGCGGGTAACTTAGGCCTGGAATCTAACCTTGGTTTAGTGATTGGTGTGGGTGTGTTTGTTGCAGCGGTTGCGGCGTTAGCGGGTATGTTGTGGGCGAACCGATTCCAACATGTTGAACCAGATGACATTGAAGCCGCAGATGAAATTCAGCATGACTGGCAAGCACTCAAAGCGTCTTACGGCAAATTGCCAACGGCGAGCCAAGCATTCGCTCCTATTTTTGTTCCAATCTTATTGATCTGTTTTGGCTCTATCGCGAAATTCCCAAGCTTACCGCTGGGCGAAGGTTTTGTGTTTGATGTTTTGACTTTCTTAGGACAGCCACTAACGGCATTGGTGATTGGCCTGTTCCTTTCTGTTCGCCTACTCAAATCAGACAACAAGATTGAAGAGTTTGGCGAGCGAATCAGCCAAGGTATTACGGCTGCTGCGCCTATTCTTTTGATTACCGGTGCGGGTGGTGCATTTGGCGCGGTATTAAAAGCAACGCCGCTAGGTGAATACTTGGGTACGACGCTATCGGCGCTGGGCGTGGGTATTTTCATGCCATTTATCGTTGCGGCTGCGCTAAAATCGGCGCAAGGTTCGTCAACGGTTGCGCTAGTGACCACATCAGCTTTGGTTGCGCCTATGCTTACGCAATTGGGGCTAGATTCAGAAATGGGCCGCGTATTAACGGTGATGGCGATCGGTGCAGGTGCGATGACGGTTTCTCATGCAAACGACAGCTTCTTCTGGGTAGTTTCGCAGTTTAGCCGCATGTCAGTGGGCTTAGCGTACCGCGCGCAAACCATGGCTACGCTCGTTCAAGGTGTCACGGCAATGGCATTGGTGTACATTTTGAGTCTCGTTCTCTTATAAGTCTCTGGAAATACGTATGAAAGTGGTAATTGCACCTGATTCATTTAAAGAAAGCTTAACCGCCAAACAAGTGAGCGAGGCGATCAAAACGGGTCTTGCTCGCGTATGGCATGATGCCGAGTTTGTTACGGTTCCGGTCGCAGACGGAGGCGAAGGCACGGTTCAATCTTTGATAGATGCAACTCAAGGCGAACAAGTCTTCACAACAGTGACTGCGCCATTAGGGAATGATGTTGAAGCGTTTTATGGCATCCTCGGCGACGGCGAAACTGCGGTTATTGAAATGGCGGAGGCCAGTGGGCTACACCTTGTGCCGAGTGACGCTCGCGACCCAAAACTGACCAGCAGCATTGGTACCGGACAGCTGATCAAACACGCGCTAGACAGAGGTATTGAACGCTTAATCATTGGTTTGGGTGGCAGCGCTACCAATGATGGTGGCGTGGGCATGTTGACCGCGTTGGGGGTAACGTTTCTTGATGAATCTGGCCATGCAATTACCCCAAATGGAGGCGGGTTAGCGGCGCTTGCATCCATCGATATTTCTGGTCTTGACCCGCGCTTAGCTGCTTGCGAAGTGTTGGTAGCGTGCGATGTTGATAACCCACTCTGTGGCGACAAAGGCGCGTCGGCTATCTTTGGCCCGCAAAAGGGGGCGACGGCGTCAGACGTCACTCTGCTCGATAACGCATTACGCAAGTTTGGCGAGTTGACGGAACAAGCGACGGGTAAGCATGTACTGACTCGTAAAGGGGCGGGTGCTGCTGGTGGTATGGGAGCGGCCTTGCTCGGGTACACGCCAGCACGTTTGCTACCGGGAATTGAGATTGTGCTCGAAACGGTCAAGCTTGCTCAGCATGTTGCGGATGCGGATATCGTATTCACAGGCGAGGGTCGCATCGATCATCAAACCGCACATGGCAAAACCCCGATGGGCGTTGCTAAGGTGGCCAAACAGTTTAATTTACCAGTCATTGCATTAGCAGGCTGTGTGGGCGACAACTATCAGGCGGTTTATGAGTGCGGAATTGATGCGGTGTTTGCTTGTGTACCAAGGGCGATGAGCTTATCTGAGGCCATGAAAGAGGCCGACGTCAACGTTGCCAATTTAGCCGAAAACGTCGCGAGAATGTGGCAAATTAAGTCGCACTGAGGGCGATAACGATACGAGAAAACTCCACCTTTGCGTGGAGTTTTTTGTTGTTACCTGTTTGCGTGTGTGGGCATAAGTTCATTTAGCAAGAGCGAGTTAACAGACATGCTTTGCTATCAACTTTGCCAGTGTTTGCATCGCGTGACTCCAATCGGTTTCATGACCAAAGTTTGCCACGCTGAGGCGCACGCAATGTCGATATTGCTCTTGAGTGCCAAATACGGTGCCGGGAAGTAGACTGATTCTGTGCTTATTGCACGCTTGATACAACGCATAACTGTCCGTGTCTTCGGGCAGGCGCAACCAAAGCAAGAACGAGCCTTGCACGGCGTTGATCTGGTATCGATCTTTTAGAGATTCGTATTCATCCAAGTATTGATGAAGCATCTGGATAAATCGGCGCATGTTGTTTTGATAAACCCGACCCATTCGCGCAGTATGCGTTCGATACTTGCCTGACGTTAGAAACGTTGCCACGGCAGACTGCATCAGGTTCAAACTGCCCATGTTCTCACACAATAGATATTGCTCAATTTGATCTCGATATCGCCCCGCCAACATCCAACCAATTCTCAAACGCGAATCGAGTGTTTTGGATAACGAATTCACGTAAATCACGCGTTGCTTGTCATCGAGCAAGCTCAAGCTTGGCAACGGCTTATCATAACTTAACCCGCCAAACACATCGTCTTCGATAATAGGAATATTGCCGGACGCCAATAGTAATTGTTGACGCTTTTCTAGCGGCATCATAGCACCAGTAGGGTTGGTGAAGTTTGGTGTTACGATGATCACTTTTATGTCCCATGTCGCCATTGTTTTTGCTAAGGCTTCGGGGCACATACCGTCTCGTGGGCAACTCGGGATCTCCACCACTTTGAGGCCGAGTGATTCGAGCATCAATAAGTTGCCAAAGTAACAAGGAGACTCCACCGCGACGATATCGCCTTTTTGTGTCGTTGCGCGCAGCGCTAGGCTTATTGCTTGTTGAGCGCCGTGCGTCACCATGATCTCATCCAACTTGGCTGGCGTGCCCAAATCTTGCGTGATTTTCGCCAGTTGTTTGATTAAGAGGTGATCTCCGGGTGGCAATTGGTAATGGCTCGGTACATGCGTTTGCTGGCGGCTGTGACGGCCAATCTCGGCGTACAAGCTTTTGATCGCGGGGGAATCAATGTTTGGGTGGGCAGAGCCAGCGGGCAAACGCTCTTGGTATTCAGGGTACGTGAGGATTTCTTTACAGATCGAGAGCAAATCCACACGAGTCGGATCCGGAATTGAGCGAGAGGTCGGCAAAGCGACTTTCACTCGATAACCCGATTTGGGAACCGAGTACACCAAGTTTTGCGCTTCCAACTCTTGATACGCACGAATCACGGTGTTTTTGCTGACGTTTAATTCTTGGCTCAACGAGCGAATGGAGGGCAGTCGTTCATCCGCTTGATAAACGCCACCATTGATGGCTTGTTTGAGGTGTTTTTCCACCACGAGGTACTTATTCCCTTCACCGCTTTCCAATAAATCTGTACCCATAAAAACACTTCCATCTGTCACTTTTTGAAAACACTGTACCTAATTACATTAGCAGTATCTCAAAACATAAAACAAGCGTGAGTGAGGCGATCATGTTAATCCGAGCCATCCCTTTTGTATTTGTCATCCTTTGGGCTTCTGGATTTGTTGGTGCGCGTTTTGGTTTGCAATATGCTGAGCCAGCGACACTGCTTTCTATCCGTATGGCATTCAATGTCTTACTGTTTTTGGTTCTTGTGGCGGTATTGCGTAGAAGGTTGCCGACAGGAACAGATTTTTGGCACAGCTGCGTGGTTGGGGCGTTAATCCACGGTTTCTATCTGGGCGGTACTTATTTCGCTATCGCTTTGGGTATGCCAGCGGGGTTGGGTTCGTTGCTGGTGGGCATTCAGCCGATTTTAACCGCGGCTTTGCTGGTGGCGTTTGTTCGTGAGGAATTTAAACCCTCGCAATGGCTGGGTTTGGCTCTTGGTTTTGTCGGTATCGCTATGGTGTTGATGGGCAAAATGGAGTGGCAATCCGAGCAGCACAAAGTGTTGGCCATTGGTTTGTGTTTATTGGCTTTGGTTGGTATCACGCTAGGGACGCTGTATCAGAAAAAACATTGCCAACAAGTGGATATGGTTGGTGGTGCGACAGTGCAATATTTGGCCGCGCTCATCATGTTTCTGCCTGTTGCGATGCGGTTTGAAACCATGCAAGTGCAATGGGAACTGGAGTTTATTTTGACCGTGTTGTGGTTGGTCGTCGTGCTCTCTTGTGTGGCGATTCTATTGTTGCTGTATATGGTGAGAAATGGCGCGTCTTCGAGTGTGGCGTCTGTGTTTTACCTAGTGCCGCCAACGACGGCGATTCAAGCTTGGCTCGCGTTTGGAGAGTCGTTTGATTGGATGGGCATTTCTGGCTTTGTCCTAGCGGCTACGGCGGTGTATTTGGTGGTTAAAAAACCAGATCTGACGATAAAAAAGGCTATCAAAACGGAATATACCTAAATTAGGTAGGGACATTCACGTGCCAGTGAGTACAATTCTGCCTCATCTTAATCCGTGGAGCAGAGTGATGACGGCAAAGCCAGACCGAATGACCGCGATGCGTAATATCATCGACCAAGTAAAAGCTGAACTACCGATTTACGAACCGGAAACCTTTGTGTGTGGGCCGGAAGGGCAGTGCATCGGTTGTCCGAAGAAGTTACTGGAAATGGTGGATTCAGAGCTGAGCTATTGGGAATCGGCTATGGAGCGCGGCATTGTTCCGCAATTCGATGAGATTCGTCGTTTTGGCAAAATGTGCACGAATGTTCGTCGTGGTCTGGTGCGAAATAATGTGCCTTTACTCAATAGCTAGAGAGTGAAAATCGTCTAATATCTGATACATAGCGTCGTTTTGTTGCACTGCTCTTTGGCTGCTGTTCTCAAGTTTGAGTGGTGTTTGTCTCTTCTTACCCCTTGGGCCTTTAATCGTAAGAAATTGGCGATATATTGGCTCGGTCTCACATGGATGTGGGGCTATTGTCTTGGGCTAGTTGAGATAGGAAACGTGAAATCAAAGGGATTTACGCTGATGGAAATCACCATAGTGCTCACCACTTTGGCTTTCATCGCATTAGCTGCTTTACCAGTACTACTCGATATTCATCGCCAAGCATACGCTGCGATGCTGCACAGTTCTCAGTCTTCTTTAGGTACGGCTCTCAAATTTTTCCATGCTCAATCTGTGATTGATAACGCTTACGACCAAGAGCACGTTCACTACATTGACCGACAAGTCAAAACACGCAAAGGCATGCCAGAAGCCAGCGCCGACAGTATTCGTGCTTTATTAGAAATAGACCTGCCTGCCAGAGGCTACTCGAAAATTGACGTGCCGTGCAAAGGCAGTGATTTTTGCATCATCGGTCAGCAGTACCCAAACAGTGCTCATTTTGTCGCGATTCCTGATTATCCGTTCTTAGATAAATCGGGCGTTGATCGCGTGGTGTACATTTGGCCGCAGGGTTACACATTGGCAGAAGAAGCGTGCTATTTCTACTACGTGAATCAAGCCTCGACCGATTCAATTGTTCAAGGGCATGTGACGCAAGGGTGTTAGTCCCGAATAAGTGTTGCGAACAACGGTTACCGAGAATCTACAAATCGGGGTTGTTCGAACGGCGTTGCGCTTTATTCAATACCATTTTTTGACTCATTAAGACCTTGCCATTTGGCAAGATCACTTCCCCAAGTACTCCCTGATGTTCAAACCCAAAGCGTTCATACAAAGCAATCGCTGGTGTGTTGGTTTTGTATACGTTGAGTACGATTTGGTCGTAGCCAAACGCCCAACCGCGCGCGATTGCCATTGATAATAATTTCCGTCCTAATCCTTTGCCTCGGTAGCTTTTGTCGATGTGAATACCAAGAATACCGACGCGAATGAGCTGCCCGCCTTCGTAACCGCACATTTCTGCAGGGAAGATTTCAACGCTGCCAATAAGTTCTTGGTGGTCAAACGCGACAAACTGAGGGATGGATTCGTTCTCAACACGTTGCAGGATACTACGAAGTGTTGTGTTATCGGGGGCTGGAGAAATCAAAAACTCCCCCTCGGAGTACACACGATTCCACAGCGCGGTGAAGCGCTCGATATCGCTTACCTTGATGGGTCTGATTTGCATTCATCTTCCTTGATTAGTGCAGGTAACGGTTAGGGTATAAGCTCAGATAAACAGCGAATTTGATGGGGAATGGGCTCGGCTGGTGCATCAGCGCCCGTTGGGTTAAACCAAATTGTGTTTACGCCCGCTTGCATGGCGGGATAAATGTCTTTGTGAGGTAAATCGCCGACCATGGTTATTTCACTCACGTTAACCCCTAACTGTTTTGCGACGGCGAGATAAAACTCAGGTTGGTTTTTAGCGATACCGAGGTTGGCAAAACAAAAATAGCCATTTAAGAATTGGTCCAAGTCGACGCGGACGAATGCACGTTGAACCTCTTCCATGTTGGAGTCAGATGCACTAGTCGCAATGTAAATGGGATTATTTTGGGAAAGTACTGCCAGCGTTTCGGTGGCCTGAGGAACCGTTTCTACGTGTTCCCAATCGCACATTTTTCCTTGTGCGTGAGGGAAATCTACCATCAAGGTGTTCCCCCAATCGAAAAGATAAATCATGTTCGAATCTCCTTTATACCCAAGCATCTTGAAGTCACTTGGGTATATCAGTACATCATATCGCCTTTTCTAAAATCGGGGGACAAATCGAAGTGATAAATGCGATTTAGTCGGCTTTAGTCGTGAAAAGCGTTTAATTGCCGCTATCGTTACAAATGTTTCAGCATAATGCGTGAGTTAGTTTTAAAACCTTGATTATCTTAAAAACGCTGTGCTGGCTGATTGAATTCCATCACTTCCAATCGAACTTGCGTGGCATTGGCATCGCGCGCCCATTGCTCGCAAGCTTGGAGCAGTTGACGACCTATTCCTTGCTGTTTTTGCTCTTCATCGACAACGATCGTCCCCACGCGGCAAATTGGGTCTTTGATCAGAAAACTGACGGTGTCGTTTTGAGTGATCATCGCGGTTAAGAAGCCGAGAATTTGCTGTTCGCGTTCGGCAACCAAAAAGAGTCGCTCTTTGTTCTCTAGTGCTTGCGCAAGAAATTCTCGATCAGCTTCTGAAGGCGCAACAAAGGCTTCTGGCGCATTCGCAAAATGCAGTGAATTGATCTGAAAATTAAGCTGAAAAATTCCGTCTAAATCATTGGGAGTAGCTTGTCGGATGTGGATTTGCATTCTATCTGCCCCCAGCAATATCGATAAATGATCCTGTGACATAAGAAGCTTCGTCACTCAGTAGCCAAGCGATCGCATTCGCCACTTCTTCTACTGTGCCGCCGCGTTTAAGAGGAATTTGAGGGCTCAGTCTATCCACTCGGTTTGGTTCTCCGCCGTCGGCATGCATATCGGTATAAATGAAACCAGGTCGAACGCCATTGACGCGAATATTGCGCTCTGCCAACTCGAGCGAGAGCCCTTTGGTTAAGGTATCCATCGCGCCTTTTGATGTGGCGTAATCAACATACTCAAATGGCGCGCCTGAGCGTGACGCTCCAGAGGAGACATTCACAATGGCACCGCCCGCACTGAATCGTTTCGCCGCTTCTCGACAGCAGAGAAAACAGCTATTCACATTGGTGTTCATTACTTTCTGAAAGCGTTCCAAGCTGATTTCTGACAAAGGCGATTGAGTAAATAGGATGCCCACGTTGTTGACCAAGTGCGTCACTGCACCAAATTCGCGTTCTGTTTCATCAAACAAGGAAAGCACTTGCTGCTCATCGGCTACGTCTGCGGCGATGGCAATGGCTTTCCCGCCGTTTGCTTGTATTTCTGCTACAACTCGGTCGGCGGCCTCTTGCTGAGTTCGATAATTAACACAAACGCGATAGCCTTGCTCGGCCAGCTTTTTCGCAGTTGCGGCTCCAATGCCTCGGCTTGCGCCGGTAACGATGACTACTTTATTCAAAATACGTCCTTATTTTTGTCGCGAGTAGATTTTATCGGCGTAGTGTTTGCCACCGATTTGGTATGCGTCTGGAATGACTTGAGAGAGTTCGAAGCCGCATTTTGTGAGTACGCGCTCTGATGCGACATTTCCTTCGGTCACTGTGGCTGAAAAGCGGCGGATATCGTGCGTGGTTTCTGCCCAGTGCAGCAAAGCATTAAGTGTTTCTGTGCCGAATTGCTGGCCATGAAACTCGAGCAGCAACAAATAGCCCACTTCGGCTTTGTCTTCCTCTAGTACAAAACCCGTGATCCCGATAGGTTGTTGAGTATTTGCATCGAAAATGGTCAAGCACAACCAATGGTCACACTCTGGTGTCCAGCTCGCTAAACGAGATTCAAACTTGTCGCGTAACACTCGCTCGTCAGGTTTATCGAAGCAGAGAGCGATGACACTAGGCTCGATATGTAAACGCTGAAATAGCGCCCAATCTTCTGCTCTGATTGGGCTCATTGTGGTTCTGGGTGTAGATATGAGAGTCGACATGCACATCCTTAATGCATCGAGTTGAATTGCCAGTCTCTCATTCTCTTAGCTTATTGATCAAACCGTTCAATTTAGAAAAGTGATTAATGTTGTGAATGTCGAATTGTGCAAAAAATTTGCGCTAGATATGAATTCATGGGAGCTAAATAACGAAATTTCATTCTTGAGACGCATAGAGCAACACGGAAATGATGTGGATCAAGAGAGAGCTACCCATAAAGTAGTATTTTGCGATCTATAATTACATTTTATTTGGAAGTGTTGCTAATTATGTCAATAAAAAAACGATATGTTGCACTGCTGGTTGCTGCCGGCATTGGTGTGGGCTGGTTAACATTAGGTGGTACTGCAGCGGTGATGCATTACACCTCTGATACTGAGTTCTGTCTCTCGTGCCACTCTATGGAAATCCCTTACAAAGAGTACCAAGGCTCAGTGCACTTCAGTAATGCGAAAGGCATTCGTGCCGAGTGTTCTGATTGCCACATCCCACAAGAACCGATGGACTACCTGATCACGAAGATTCGTGCATCGAAAGACATCTACCATGAGTTTGTGACTGGCAAGATCGACACGCCAGAGAAATACGAAGCACATCGTAAAGACATGGCTGAAACTGTATGGGCTCAGTTCCGTGAAAATGATTCAGCGACGTGTCGTTCGTGTCATGATTTCGATGCAATGGAAGAGTTTGAGCAATCACGCGATGCGGCGAAGATGCATGAATACGCGAAAGCGAACGATCAAACGTGTATCGATTGTCACAAAGGTGTGGCTCACTTTGCACCAGAAGCAGAGCTAGACAGCAAAGCATTCGAAACGCTGATGAGCTTCACGACGAAGACAGCGGCTAACGCGAAGGTAGTTTACCCAGTAACAACGATTAATATGGGGGAAATGGGTACCATCAATCCAACAACAAAACTGGAAGTGATGAGCGCGGAAGGAGACAACCGCACTGTTAAGTTGAATGCATTCCAAATGAAAGGCGCAGAACAAGTGCTTTACATGGGAGAAGGTCAACGTGCCATCGTAGCAACGCTAACAGAGCAAGGCCAACAAGCGCTTGAAGCTGGTGAATTTGAGGCGGATGTTTACGGCAACGAATGGCGCGCAGTTTCTCTAACAGGTGCTATTGATTCTCCAGTTGTAGACACGCTTGAACCAGTATGGTCATACGCAGAAGAGTTGGACAACGTTTACTGTGCAACTTGTCACGCGAAAATTCCTTCAAATCACTTCACAGTGAATGCATGGGGACCGGTAGCGAAAAGTATGGGTGATCGAACTGATATTTCAGCCGAGAACCTAGAAATTCTAACCAAGTTCTTCCAGCACCACGCGAAAGATGTGGTTGGTCACTAACGATAAATAGAAGGATAAGATTATGACTAATATGACCCGTCGCGGATTTCTAAAAGGCACTGGTATGGCGGCTGGTGCAATGGCATTCACTTCATTTGCACCTATGTCTGTTGCGTCTTCTAATGCTCGCGGCAAAGGCATTCTAACGGCGGGCCGCATGGGCCCAATGTTGTGTGAAGTACAAGATGGTAAGTTGGTTTCGACCACCAATGCTCTGCCTCAAACTGTACCAAATAGCCTACAAAGCACCGGTCCTGACCAAGTGCACACTAAAGCGCGTGTTAAGTACCCAATGGTTCGTAAAGGTTACTTGGCAAACCCATCAGCTCCCGAAGGCGTTCGCGGCAGCGATGAATTTGTACGCGTGTCTTGGGATGAAGCTTACAAGCTGATCCACGAACAGCACATGCGCATTCGTAAAGAATATGGCCCGGCTTCTGTGTTTGCTGGCTCTTACGGCTGGCGTTCAAGTGGCGTGCTGCACAAAGCACAAACCTTGCTGCAACGTTACATGAGCATGGCAGGCGGCTACTCAGGCCACTTGGGTGACTACTCAACGGGTGCTGCGCAGATCATCATGCCGCACGTTGTGGGCTCTATCGAAGTGTACGAGCAACAAACCACGTACCCAGTGGTACTAGAGCACAGCGATGTGGTTGTGCTTTGGGGCTTAAACCCGATCAACACCCTAAAAATCGCGTGGAGCTCAACAGACTGTGCTGGTCTTGAGTTCTTCCATCAATTGAAAAAATCAGGCAAGACGGTTATTGCGATTGACCCTATTCGTTCTGAAACCATTGAATTCTTTGGCGAGAATGCGGAGTGGATTGCTCCTCACCCAATGACCGACGTGGCAATGATGATGGGTATCGCACACACCTTAGTGAAACAAGGTAAGCACGATAAAGCCTTCCTCGATAAATACACCGCAGGTTACGACAAGTTTGAAGCGTACCTGATGGGCGAAGAAGACGGCGTAGAAAAATCAGCAGAATGGGCATCACAAATCTGTGGCGTACCTGCGAAGCAACTTGAGCTACTGGCTGACATCTTCAGTAAAAACCGCACCATGCTGATGGCGGGTTGGGGCATGCAGCGCCAACAATACGGTGAGCAGCGTCACTGGATGCTGGTTACACTGGCAACGATGTTGGGTCAAATCGGTTTACCGGGCGGTGGTTTTGGTTTCTCTTACCACTACTCAAACGGTGGTAACCCTGCTCGTGATGCTGGCGTTCTTCCTGCGATTTCGGCATCACTGGGTGGTGGCTCTTCTGCGGGTAACGACTGGGCAGTGTCTGGCGCGGTGCAAAGCTTCCCTGTGGCGCGTATTGTCGAGGCGTTGGAAAACCCAGGTCAATCCTACCATCACAACGGTCATGAACTTACGTTCCCGAACATTAAGATGATTTGGTGGGCTGGCGGTGCGAACTTTACTCACCACCAAGATACCAACCGCTTGATTAAAGCGTGGCAAAAGCCTGAGCTGATCGTGATTTCAGAGCCTTACTGGACGGCGGCTGCGAAGCATGCGGACATCGTTCTGCCAATCACCACATCGTTCGAGCGTAACGACTTAACGATGACGGGTGACTACAGTAACCAACACTTGGTGCCAATGAAGCAAGTGGTTGAGCCGCAAGGTGAAGCGCGTAATGACTTCGATGTATTCGCGGACATGGCAGAGATGCTAGCACCGGGTGGCCGTGATGTGTACACCGAAGGCAAAACCGAAATGGAATGGCTGTACGGCTTCTACAAGGCGGCGCAACAAGGTGGCCGTGGCTCTCGCATTGCAATGCCGAACTTCAGCAAGTTCTGGGAAGATAACCAACTGATCGAGATGAAGTGGAACGAGAAGAACGCACAGTTTGTTCGTTACGCGGATTTCCGTGAAGACCCGATCATGAACCCGCTAGGTACGCCAAGTGGTAAGATTGAAATCTTCTCGAAAACCATTGAAGGTTACCAGTTGGAAGACTGTCCTCCACACCCTACGTGGATGGCACCAACCGAGTACACCGGCAATGCAAAAGATGGCGAGTTGCAGCTAATGACCGCGCACGCAGCGCATCGTCTACACAGCCAGTTTAACTACGCGAAGATTCGCGAAGAGTACGCAATTGCAAACCGTGAACCTATTTGGATTCACCCTGAAGATGCGAAAGCGCGTGGTATTAAAACGGGCGATCTAGTTCGTGCGTTTAACAACCGTGGTCAAGTATTGGTTGGCGCAGAAGTGACTGACCGAATCAAGCAAGGTTCAGTATGTATTCATGAAGGCGGTTGGCCGGACTTGGATCCGAAAACCGGCATTTGTAAGAACGGCGGTTGTAACGTGTTAACGTTGGATATTCCGACCTCTCGACTTGCAAACGGCTGTGCGGCTAACTCGGCACTGGTTCGTATTGAAAAATACACTGGCCCAGAATTAGAACTAACAGCGTTTGAACCACCAAAAAATGGCTAGAAAAAAGTAGCGCTTGAAAGCAAGAAGCCAGCGAATCGCTGGCTTCTTTTTTTCTAGTAATCGTTCACATTAGCGTGAAGCAAGAGAAACAAACGGCATCTGTTTCTTAATCTGAAATGTCGGGAGTAAAGTAAATACAATCGCGACAAACAAGACTGAGCCTATTAAATCTTCAGGGCGATGCATGCCCAGCCATAAGCGGCTATATGCGACGCTCATTCCCCACATCCATAATGACAGTGCAGAGATATAGTACTTGTTCTGCAAGAACAACCCACCAAAGAAAGCCAGACAAATCGAAACGAAAATCGTATGACCGGATGGGAAAGAATAGTCTTTCTCGCCTTGCCAATGGCGCGTCCGCCAATCACTGACGTGTTCAGAAATCTGGTTAATTACGTTGGCTTGTTGCTTTGTATCTAACTGATAAAACGTTTCTGGTGTTTCAATCAATTGTTCTGCTGCGAGCAATTCCGTGTATGGGCGCGGGCTTTCTGTCATCAGCTTTAGCCCCGTTTTGCTGGCAAAGCCAATCACAAGTAATAGCCCTAACATTGAGAGTTTTTGCATCCACTCAGTGCGACTTGGCTTAAAGCGAAATAAAGAAAGCAGTAGCAGTGTTAACGTAATTAAAAAGCCTTTGCTGCCAGCAGAGTCAGTGAGCAAAGTAAAAGTAATACCCAGATTTTCAGGCACCTGTGAGGTGAGATCGTGATAAGAGCCAAACAGCGACATTGGGATGATGCCAAGAACAAACAAGGCGAGCATCATCAATCCATATTTTTTGGTTTTCATTGAGAGCGTTTTGTTTTTATGAGGGTTATTCAACCACGTGAAAATAAGGGGCTTATCTTACGTTATCTGGCGTGAAAAACTTATCAACGCTTTGTCAATTTGACGAGAGAATGAAGGTTGAGTGGTGAATTGATGATATTTATCCGGAAGGTAAAGGCGCTCATCCTTAAGCGCTGGGGTCTTAATCCATCAGAGAAAGTAAGTATTCTGCTGCTTTGGTTGGGTTTTCTGCATGACAAATGGCAGAAACCAAAGCCAAACCATGTACACCTGTCGCACTCAGGGCAGGAATGTTGGTTTCGTTGATGCCACCAATAGCGACGATTGGTAAGGACGTGGTGTTCAACGCCATCTTCAAACCTCCAATACCCCAGTGTTTTTTGGTGTTGGTTTTGGTCGGCGTAGCGAAGATGGCACTCAAGCCGATGTAATCAATGGGCAGAGAATCCGCCTCTGCCAGTTGATCTTCAGTCTCAATCGATAAGCCGAGAATCTTGTTTGGGCCAATCAATTGACGAGCGATCTCTGCTGGCATGTCTGACTGCCCGAGGTGAACACCATCGGCATCGACGGCAAGGGCAACATCAACACGATCATTGATGATTAACGGGACGCCAGTGCCTTCAAGGATCGTCTTCACGGCTTGAGCTCGTTCAATAAATGCACGAACATCACCATGTTTTTCGCGCACCTGTACCATGGTGACCCCACCTTCTACCGCCTTTCTTACAACGTGTTTGAGAGTGGATAAATCTTGTTGGTCGTCGGTGACCAAATACAAACGATAGGCGTTCATTGTGTTTCCTTTCGCCTCCCACTTTCGTTGGAGTGAGAGGCGTTTAAAGCATTGAGAAGCGATTTATCTCACTTGTAATGTAAGACGTGTTGCCAGTGTTTTTTCATCCAGTTGGTAAAGCTCATCCAAAAGATGCATTTGCAAGCTACCTGGCCCTCGCGCTTGCTCAGCCGCAATTTCACCCACAACGCCAAGCACCGCTGCCGCAGCAAGGCCTGTTTCGTCGCCGATTGCTGCGAACGCGCCAGTCAGTGCCGTTAGTGTGCAACCCATGCCCGTTACGTATGGCATCATCTCGTGACCATTATTTAGCTGGACGGTTTGCTCTTTTGTCACGATGTAGTCAGTTTCGCCGGAGATCACCACACTTGCTCCGTATTCTTCAACTAAGAAGTGAGCGGCTCCTAACGCAGTATCGCTACTGTCGAGTGCATCCACACCTTTGCTTTGCGCTTGCTCACCAGCGAAAGCAATGATTTCGGAAGCATTACCACGAATGATTAACTTGTTTGCAAGGCGGGAGATTTCGCGCGAGGTTTCGGTGCGTAGTGAACTTGCACCGCAACCGACAGGGTCGAGCACAACAATTTTACCGTTCGAGTTGGCTTGCTCTACAGCGTAGATCATGCGCGGCGTCCAAACGCTGTCTAGGGTGCCGATGTTGATCACCAAAGCGCCTGCAAACGACATCATTTCTGCCATTTCTTGCTTTGAATGCGCCATGATTGGCGAAGCACCGATAGCCAGCAAAGCGTTCGCCGTGTTGTTCATCACCACGTAGTTGGTAATGTTCACGACTAAAGGCTTTTTCTGACGCACTGCGGTTAATGCTTGAGTGATTTGTTCTATTAACATGAGATTCTCCAATTAACCTTATTGTGCGTTTAGACCTTGTTGCCAAAACGCCACTTCCATACGCGTTGCGGTTTTGAAGACCTGAATCAGGTTTTGACCGCGCTGGCTGTGGATGTCGATTTCAGCCAGCAACTGGTTAAAGTGTTCGGCCCCACTTGCCACGCCTGATTGGAACTCTTCACCGCCGTACAAGTTAATCCAACTTGCGTAAGGATTGCCTTCGAATACCGTGTTGTCATCTTCAATCAGCATTTTACCAATGACGGCGTAGCCGATGGAGCAAGGGGCGAGCGCGGCATACAAGTCAACTAAGTCGCCCGTCATTCCCGCATCCAGTACGTAGCGCGTGTAAGCCACCGTGCCAAAATCTTCCGGCTCGTTTTCGAGATCAGATTCCGTCAATCCCCACTGACCGCAGTAGGTAACATGGTGGGCAATCTCTGAATCTAAAAGCGCATGTACACTTGGTAGTGCGCGGCGCATGTCGTTTAACGTACGTGCTTTGTAGATTGCCAGCGCATAAGCTCGCGCGTACTGTTTTAGGAATAAGAAATCTTGCTTCAAGTAATGTAGAAAACAAGGTTGAGCCAGTGTGCCTTTGGCTAATTGCTGCACGAAGGCATGCTCAGTGTATTCTTGCCAATCTTGGCGGCAACCGTCGATCAAATCTTGGTATTTCATAATGGGGCAGCCTCGTAATTAGTCAAAGCTCGGTACGTAATCTTTCGCTTTTGGTAGCGTTTCGATGATTTTTTGTGAATACATGAACTCGGCGTAATCGTCGTAGCGTTTTAGGTCAACTGCCGATGGGCGAAGCGCGAAACGAGTTAACGTGTCATTCCAAGCGCGTTGGTTGAGCTCGTTGTTTAGCGTGTCTGGTGAGTAAGCGACAAACTCTTTCCAAGACTCTTTAGGGTGGTTGACGATGTAAGTGGTCGCTTGCTCCAGCGCTTTGTTGAACGCTTTAATAGCCGCTTTGTCGTAGGTTTTTGCATTCGCCACAAACACCAGTTCGTCATACGCTGGTACGCCGTATTCTTCTGGGAAGAAGGCTTTGGCTTTGTAGCCTTCTAGCGCAAGTTGGTTGGTTTCGAAGTTACGCAAGCCGCCCCAAATAGCGTCTACTTTCCCTGAGGCAAGAGAGGAAGAGAGTGCCCAACCGACGTTGATGATTTGCACGTCAGAAAACTTCACGTTCTCCTGCGCAAGCATGGTGCCGATTGTCGCCTCTTCGTTACCTGCGATCGCAATACCGATCTTCTTGCCCTTAAGGTCGCCAAGGTTGTCGTTCTTGCCGTTATCCAACACCATCAATGTGTTGAGGGGAGTAGCAATCAAGGTCGCAGAGCGAATTAATGGCAAGCCAGCCGCTACGTCGATGGTTAAGCTCGGCTGGTATGAAATCGCCATATCGACTTTGCCAGCCGCAACTAGTTTGGGTGGTGTGCTTGGGTCGGCGGGTTCTTGGATATTGACCTTCAAACCTTGCTGTTTAAAGTAGCCGCGCTCTTGTGCGATCACGATAGGGCCATGGTTCGGGTTAACGAACCAATCCAGCATTAAAGTAAGCTCCTTTTCGGCAGCAAGTACGTTAGTTGAAACGATTGAAGCGAGCAGAGCAGCAGCGCTCATGAGTTTGTTTTTATTCACGGGGTTCTTCCTTTTTCTTTCCCTATTTGTTTTCCCAGGGAATGGCTTTTTTCAGTAATTTGTCAGTGGTGAAATAGAGTGCGATAGACAGCGCGGCGAGAATAAACAGCGCCGCGAACATCTCATCGATGATCATGCGTGCGTTGGCTTGCAGCATCAGATAGCCAAGGCCCTCACTTGAACCAACCCATTCACCTACCACGGCACCAATCGGCGCAATAACCACGGCAACACGAATACCAGACGCTAACGTTGGCAGGGCGGCAGGTAGTTGAATATGGTGCAGTAATTGCCATTTCGATGCGCCCATGGTTTTGGCAAGATCGAGGTAACCAGTTGGTGTATTGCGTAAACCGTCGTAGCAACATGTCGTGACGGGGAAAAAGATGATGATCGCCGCCATTACTACTTTCGATGCAATGCCGTAACCCAGCCAAAGCATGAGCACTGGCGCGATAGCAAATACTGGAATTGCTTGGCTAGCGATAAGAATCGGCAATAGCCAGCGTTTGAGCGGCTCGAACATCAGCATTTGCAAAGCGAATAGCAAACCCATCGATAAGCCGAGTGCGAGGCCAAGTAGGATCTCTTGTGCCGTGACCCAAGTGTGTTTGAGTAGCACGTCGTATCGAGTGATTAATCTATCCAATACTTCAATTGGCGAAGGCAAGATGAAGTTTGGCATGTCAAACACCACTACAATGAGTTGCCACAAACCTAAGATCACCGCTGCGCTGATCAGCAGACGCAACGCCGGATGAGTCACGCGTTCCTTTTTATTAATACGCACCGAAACGGAGTTGTACTGAGTCATATCACTCATAGTCTTTCTCCAACTGATCCAAAATCGCTTGCTGCAGAACTGCGCACTCTCCATCGAGAGCTCTTGGTGGCTTGGAGTTTGGAACAACCAAGTGCTGTGCTTGAGCTGGCGTGCCTTGTAACACATAGAGTTGATGCGCCAATCGCACTGCTTCTTGCGGATCGTGCGTAATCAAGACAACGGTTTTGTCCTTTAGTAACTCGGCAGAGAGAGTTTGCAATTTGTGGCGAGTCACGGCGTCCAATGCTGAGAAAGGTTCATCCATCAAAACCAAAGGTTTGTCTTGCATCAGAGTGCGAGCAAGGGCTACGCGCTGTCGCATACCTCCAGAGAGTTGAGCGAGTTTGGCGTAAGCGTAATCTGCTAACCCAACGTGCTCTAACAAGTTGAGAGCACGTTGTTTCTCATCCGTTGGATTTGAGTTGGCGTAAGAAAAGCGCGAGCTAAGGCAGACGTTATCCAGCACGTTCAACCAAGGGAGAAGCAAATCCTGCTGAGCCATGTAAGCGATACGGTCATGCAGTGCTGCGCCATCGGTTGTGATGAGTTCGCCATGCCAGTCAACTTGGTCATCCAGTAGGCCAGCTAAGTAACGCAATATCGTGGTTTTTCCGCAGCCACTTCGCCCGAGTAATACCGTCCATTGACCGATAGGAATGGTCATGTTCACTCCCGCTAAAGTCGGTGTTTGGCTGTCTTTGTATTGCAAACTGGCGTCGGAAAGCTGAATGCCAATCGCGTTAGCGAACATAGGTATGACCCGCAAAGAAGTGATGTACTGGTCCGTGACCTTTCCCCACTTCCAACTCATCCGCATGAGCGATGGCTTGGCTGATGTACTGTTTTCCTAAATGCACGGCTTTGTGCAGGTTGTTGCCTTGACCAAGGTAAGACGCAATAGCGGAAGACAGTGTACAGCCCGTACCGTGGGTGTTTTGGGTTGGGAAACGCTTGGCGCTGATTAACTCGGCACTGTTTTGCATGATCAGCAGATCGTTGCTGTTTTCATCTTCTTCAAGGTGACCGCCTTTGAGCAGAATGGCTTTGGCACCAAGCGCACGAAGGTCGTCAATCATGTCACTCATTTCTGCCTCAGATTGAGGTACAGGCTTACCTGTCAGTGCGGCACCCTCTGGCAGGTTAGGAGTGATGATGTCTGCCAGTGGAATTAGTTCTTCTTTTAATGTGCTGATTGCTGATTGCTCAAGTAGCAAATCGCCGCTGGTGGCGACCATGACGGGATCTATCACAAGATGTTTAGGCTGGTACTGTCTGATCTTGCTGGCCACCACTTTGATGATGTTCGAATCCGCCAGCATGCCGACTTTTACCGCTACAATATTGAGATCGGTAAACACCGCATCGAGTTGGCTTTCAACGTGATCAAGTGGGATAGGGAAAATGGCAGAAACGCCTTGTGTGTTTTGCGAAGTGATGGCGGTAATGACCGAGCATGCAAAACTGCCTGTTGCCGACATCGCTTTGATGTCTGCTTGAATACCTGCGCCGCCGCCACTGTCGGAGCCTGCGATGGTCAATACGATAGGGGTAGGTAAGGCTGGCGTCTGATGTGAATAAGGCTGTGATTGCTGTGTCATGGTCGCTCCTATTACAAGACGTATAGGAACTGACTTTGACCGCTGTGGGCAGATCGATTGTTCGATCGTTTCACTCGCCAAAGAGAGGCGGCGAAAGGCAAAGTGTGCATAGTTCCCTACGTCAGTGCTAACTGAATCAGGTTCAACGGGTCTCGAATTTCGATCTCAGCCTACGCTTATCACGTGGCCCCCCGACTATTTCGCTCGGATGATAACAGGACGCTTACTCAAGAGATACGTTTTTTGAGAGTAATTATTATTGAGTATTCAATTATGCGAAGTGAGTGATAGAGTAAGCTTCTTAATACTTTGTTGCGCGGAATTTTCCAGTGCAACGCTCTGATGAAAGAGCAGAAACTGGAATATTAAATAAAGAGTCGTGGTCTCTTTTGGCAAGGATTAGCATAAAACAAGGTTAAAAAACTGTTAAAATTTAACGCGTTGCCAATTTAACTTTACGGAATTCATCGAAAGTTATTTAGGAAGGCTAAGACGATCATCGAGCAAGGAGACTTCATGCTTAATTCTGTAACAGCGAAGTCAGTGATCGATCATGCTCTGTTTTTAGGAGCTGATTTCGCTGAGCTATTCGTTGAACATCATCAAACCAACACCGTCCAGATCGCATCTGGTGAGGTGGACAATGTAAATTCAGGTATCGATTTTGGTATCGGTATTCGCCTCTTCTTCGGTCACAAAGTGCTTTACGGTTACACCAACAGCACGGACGAAACCGAACTAAAACGCGTAACATCACTGCTTGCCGCGAAAGACAAACGTGAGCAAATCGCGTCAGCGGGTTCTTTGAATTTGAACCGCTACCCAATCCAACACGGTTGCCGCATGCCGCTAAGTAAGGATGCTAACCTAGATTCAAAAATCGCGTTTCTATTGAAAGTTGACCAAGCTGCGCGTGCAGAAAGTGAGTACATCAGCCAGTTCATTGGTAGTGTGCTTCAGCGCGAGCAGCAAGTGTCTATCTTCAACTCAGAAGGTTTGCATGTAGACGATACGCGTCACTACATTCGTGTGGCGGGTAACACTGTTGCTCAGAAAGGCAATGAGCAATCTTCTGGCATGGAAGGCCCGGGGGCACTGGCTGGTTGGGAATTCAGTGAGCAGATCGATGCGAAAGAGTTGGGTCAAACTATCGCGCAGCAAGCGTTAGTGAAATTGGGCGCGGATGCTTGTCCATCGGGTGAAATGCCCGTGGTAATTGGTAACGGCTTTGGCGGCGTTATCTTCCACGAAGCGTGTGGCCACCTGCTAGAAACCACTTCGGTTGCGAAGAAAGCGTCGGTATTCCACGACAAAATGGGCGAAATGGTTGCTCACACTGCAGTGAACGCTGTCGATGATGGCACCATGACCAACGAATGGGGCTCGATTCATGTTGATGACGAAGGCATGAAGACTCAGCGAACTCAATTGATCAAAGACGGTAAGCTAACTAGCTTTATGGTCGATAAAATGGGTGGCATGAAGACAGGTTATGAGGCTACGGGGTCTGGTCGTCGTCAGAACTACAAGTTCGCACCAACCTCGCGGATGCGTAACACCTTTATCGAAGAAGGCGAGCATTCACTTGACGACATGCTGGCAGGTATCGAACGTGGTATTTACGCCAAGAAGATGGGTGGTGGCTCCGTTCAACCAGGAACGGGCGAATTCAACTTCGCCGTTCGTGAAGCGTATTTGATTGAAAACGGCAAAATTACCAAGCCTTTGAAAGCGGCGACACTGATCAGTACTGGCCCTAAAGTATTGAAAGAAATCAGTATGGTCGGTAAGGACATGGCACTTGCCCCAGGTATGTGTGGTTCAGTAAGTGGCGCAGTACCAACCACAGTCGGTCAACCAACCCTTAAAGTGGACAATATTCTGGTAGGAGGCGGTAACTAATGAGCCAAGAACAACAACTTCTTAATGCGGTTGATTACGTCCTGTCAGAAGCCAAACGCCAAGGTGCGGAAGCGGATGTGATTGTGAACCGTAACAGCAGCTTTTCGCTGAAAGCAAACCAAGGCAAGCTGGATGAGTACAAAGTCAGCTCAAGCCAAGTGCTGGGTGTTCGAGTCATTAAAGATGCTCGTGTCGCGACAAGTTATTCTGAATCATTAGAGCAACCAAGTTTAGATTTGATGCTCACAAACGCGCTGCAAAGTGCTCGTTTTTCTAAGCAAGATGAACATCAAACCATCAGCTGCGTAAACAGCAAAATCACCACTGATATTGCAGAAATTGCGCAAGACGATACCACATCGGTCGATGAGAAAATTGAACTGTCCCTCGCGCTTGAACAAGGTGTTGTGGCTCAGCCTCACGCTTCAAGCTCACCATACAATGGTTATAGTGACGGCGAAACTCAGCTCATCATCGCGAATACTCAAGGTACGTTATGTCAACATTTCGAGCGCTCTTTCACTTGTTACGCGTATACCTTATTTGAAAAAGATGGCAAACAGTCGATGGCAGGTAGAATGTCGTTAGGTCGCCGTTTTGATGAGTTGAATCCAACTTACTGCATTGAAGGCGGTTACAACCTTGCTCGCGATCTTCTTGATGGAGTACCAGTTGCGACAGGTAACTATCCGGCTATCTTCCACATCAATGCGCTAGCAAGTTTATTCGGTGCTTTCGGCAGTGCGTTTTCTGGTGTGAGTGCGATGAAGGGCATCTCGCCACTGGGTGACAAGCTTGGTCAATGTGTTGCGAGTGACTTGATTACCTTTACCGATGCGGCATACATGCCGAATGGTATGGCTATCGCAGGGTTTGATAGTGAAGGTTTTGCCACCCAAGACAATGTGTTGATCGCCAATGGCCAACTGAATACGCTATTGCACAATAGCCAAACAGCAAGTTATTTGGGTGCAGTGTCGACGGCAAGTGCTGCTCGCGGTGCAAAATCGAGCTTAGACGTGTCAGCGAATCACAAAGTGATTGCGACAGGCAACAGCAGTGCGTCAGAAATCAAAGTAGGTGAATACCTAGAATTAGTGGAACTGCAAGGGGTTCACTCTGGTGCAGATGCTGTCAGTGGTGATTTCTCATTTGGTGCGAGTGGTTTCTTGTGCCGTGATGGTCAACGTGTTCAACCTGTGCGCGGAATTACAGTTGCAGGTAACTTCTATAAGATGCTGCAAGAAGTAGAAGCTGTGGGTGATACGCAGCTTATTAATGACAGCCGCACTTTCTTCGCGCCAGATGTGCGTTTTGCTCGATTGAGTATTGGCGGTAAATAAGCGCGGCATAGAAAGTCAGAAACAAAAAAGAGGACTCAATCGAGTCCTCTTTCATCATCTAGCAACGTGTACGCGAATAACTAGAATTCGCGGATATCCAGTTCGTTGTGGATCAATACTACACACTGAGAAGCAAACAGCATCTTAGGTCCAAGGCTGATTTTCTCAGTACCTAGGCGCTTCAAGCTGTTGAACGACTTCTTCGGCATCGGAATGTGGTCGGTTAGCAAGAAGCATGGGTTTTCACCAATTTCTGCATCACGAACAAATTCGCCTTTCTTGTCCAACATATAAAGTTGGTGGTCTTCCGCCAGTTCTTGAACCAAGCGTTCGAAGCTCACTGTACGAACCGTAATACCCGGCTCAACTTCACGAAGCTGCTCTTTACCCATACCAACAGATGCGTCCAACGCACGGGCAACGGCAGCGATCAACGTTGACTCGTGAAAACCACCAATATTGGTAATGTCGTTTGAACGAATGGTAATCGTGCGCGAGTAATCCTTCGTGCTCTCTAATACCAAATGGACAACCACATCTTCACGGTGAGATTGTGCCACGAACATGGTGTTCATCATGGTATGAGCAAGGATCTCGGTATGCGCCTCGTTACCAACACCTTCTAATAGTGCTTTGCTGGTGGTTGGCGCCGCGCGAGCTCGTAAAACAAAAGAGCGCATGAATTTAGCCTCTATATAGAAAGAGTGAATGCGCGGAAGTATATACCCAAGCAGGGAACGGATGCGAGTTTAATAGTAAATGTGAACTTACTTACAAAGCTTCGATTGTGGAGTTGGGTGTGCTCGTTAGAATAGGAGGCAACCCTGTTAGGAGCGGTATATGGAAATCAAACAGATAAATAAAGACATTTATAAAAAGAAAGTAAACCTTGTGATTGGCGGTTTTGTTGCGTTGCTCGCCATCTCCTCTCTTGCCTTTAGTACCTTGTTGATTGTTTTGTTTGGCAACACTGAAGTCGTACCAGAACAATCAACGGGCAAT
The DNA here is from genome assembly GCF_043103065.1 of Vibrio sp. YQ_11. Lineage (NCBI taxonomy): Bacteria > Pseudomonadati > Pseudomonadota > Gammaproteobacteria > Vibrionales > Vibrionaceae > Vibrio > Vibrio sp. YQ_11. The sequence goes on from NZ_JBICJM010000005.1 coordinate 436,283, forward strand.
TTCCATTGGAATTTGATTGGTGTCGTTCTCGCAGTTGCAACTTCCCTCTCTTTATTGAATCAAATTAAAACTCGACCATACATGGAAGAAGTGCTGTACGTTTGGAAACTCAAGCAACTGCACAACAAAATCTTTCGTAAACTAAAAAGCATTAAAGCAGCCGCGAGCAATGACGATGTAAAAGCACTCACTACGCTTAAGTTCTATTACACCACGCAACGCCAAGTGTTTGAGCTAGACAACAACACATTGACGATGAGTAGTGTAAATAAAGAATTAGAGGCAATTGAGCAAATCGAAGCGGAGCAATCACTGGATCTTGATATCACCAGCTTTAAAGAGAGCTGGGTAGACACATACTGATTGCCTATTTGCTACTTGAAGTTAACAACTGAGTGCTAAAAATAAGCGTTTGAGTGAGATTTCATCACTCAGCGCTTTTTTTTGAGTTTTTTCTTCAAAAAGGGTTGCCAAGAAAAATCATCTCCCTATAATGCGCCTCCGTTGTCAGGGCAAAGCGGAAACGCAAAAGCAGTTAGCAACAAGGCGAATTAAAAGCTTCTAAAAATTAATTTAAAAAGTGTTTGACACCAAGAATTAGTTCATTAGAATACGCCTCCGCTTTGAGAGAAAAACTTCTCGCAAAGCAAGCTCTTTAACAATATAGACCTATCAATCTGTGTGGGCACTCGTTGATGATAATCCAATTAGATACCTCGGTATCAAATTAGGTTTCAATGATACGAAGTGACCATTCGAATTGGGAAGCAGCCTTGAGCTGTTTTGTTTTACTTTTTCAAAAGTGAAAACCAATAA